>SLLR01000025.1 GCA_007134025.1 Desulfuromonadaceae bacterium
CTGGTTCAGCAGCGGGGCGTGGCTCCCTGGCAGATTCTGGCCGTCACCTTTACCAACAGGGCGGCGGCCGAGATGCGTGAACGGCTTGAGGCTCTTCTCGGCGTCGGCGAGTTGCCCTGGGTCAGTACCTTTCATGCCGCCTGCGTGCGCATACTTCGCAGAGACATTGAAGTTCTGGGCTACAACAACGACTTCACCATCTACGACGATCAGGATCAGCAGCGTCTGTTGCGGGACTGCCTCAAGGAGCTGCAGATTCCGGAAAAGATTCTTAAACCCCGGGCGGCGTCGTCGGCCATCGACAATGCCAAGAACCGGGGACTGTTCCCGGAAGATGTGGATCGCGGGGATTATTACGGCGAACTCTCGGCCCGGGTTTATGCAGTGTACCAGCAGCGCCTGAAGCGGGCCAACGCGCTTGACTTTGGAGATCTGCTGCTCTTGGTGCTGCGCCTGTTCGAGGAACATGCCGCAGTTCTGCAGCGCTACCGGGAGCGGTTCCGGCACTTGCTGGTGGACGAATTTCAGGACACCAACCAGGTTCAGTACCGGCTGGTGCGGCTGCTGGCCGGCAACGGGGAAAATCTGTGCGTGGTGGGGGACGATGATCAGTCCATTTATGCCTGGCGGGGTGCGGAAATCGGCAACATTCTCAACTTTGAGCGGGATTTTGCCGGGACCCGGGTCATTCGTCTGGAGCAGAGCTATCGCTCCTCGGCGACCATTCTGGAGGCGGCGGGCGAGGTGGTGGCCTGCAATGTCGGACGCAAGGGCAAGACTCTGTGGACCGACAACCCTGCGGGGGAGCCGATCACCGTCGAAAATTGCGCCGACGATCTGGAAGAGGCTCGCTTTGTTGCCGCCGAAATTGCCCGGCTCAAGAGGCAGGGACGTCCGCTCCGGGATCTGGCGGTCTTTTACCGGACCAACGCCCAGTCCCGAGCCCTGGAGGAAGCGTTGGTCGCCGAACGCCTGCCTTATGTGATGGTCGGCGGCGTCAAGTTTTTCGCCCGCATGGAGGTCAAGGACGTACTGGCCTACCTGCGCACCCTGGTCAATCCCGCTGACGCGCTGTCGGCCCGGCGCATCGTCAACGTACCGGCCCGGGGCATCGGTGCCCGCACCGTGGAGAGCGTGGCCGAACTGGAGGTCGAAGCCGGTGGTTTCCTGCCGGCCTGCCGCCTGGCCCTGGAGCGGGGTTTGCTCAAGGGGGCGGCGGCGGGCAAGGTGGCCCGTTTCGTGGCTCTGATGGACGATTTTCAGCGGCAGCTGGACACGGTACCCTTTCCCCGACTGACCGCCGATCTCATCGAGGCCAGCGGTTACGGGCCGATGCTGCGGGAAGAGGCCCGAAACGCTTTGACCGAGGGCGACCGGCAGGAGGCCCGAGGGCGGCTGGACAACCTGGAACAGCTGCTGGCCGGAATGGAAGAACATCAGGCCACGGACCGCACCCTGCAGGATTTTCTGGAGCAGGTGGCACTGGTCACCGACCTTGACGCCTACGACAACCGCAGCGACCGGGCAACCCTGATGACCCTGCACTCCGCCAAGGGTCTGGAATTTCCGGTGGTCTTCATGACCGGCATGGAAGAAGGCCTGTTTCCCCACGGTCGCAGCGGAGGAACCGGTGACGAGCTGGAAGAGGAACGCCGCCTGTGTTACGTGGGGATGACCCGTGCCATGGACAAGCTGTATCTCAGCCACGCCCGCCGCCGGCGGGTCTACGGAGATTTTCAGTACAATGCGCCCAGCCGTTTTTTGAGCGAGGTTCCGCCAAGGCTGCTGGCTGGCGGACCACCGGTCCTGAATCGGACGGCCGGCCACAACCTGGCCTCGGTGTTCGAAACCCTGGGGATGGAGCCGGATCTTGCCGAGGAGGATGTTGTCGAGGCGCAGGAGGTGCGCCAGGTAGCGGAAGCGGAGTTCGGTCCCCGCATCGGTCAGCAGGTGCGTCACGCCCGGTTCGGGGTCGGCACCATTCGGCGCATCGAAGGGACCGGTGACGGGCAGAAGGTCAGCATCGTTTTTCGCAGCGTCGGTCTGAAGAAGCTGCTGCTCAAGTTTGCCGGCCTGGAGCCGGCCTGAATCCGGAGCGGGATGGCGCAGCCGCGTCCAGGCCAAAACCGGAGCCCACAAAAAACCTGACAAGGAGGTGGCCATGTACGGACATTGCAAAGGCTGGCTGGCAACGGCATTAGGGCTGGTCATGGTGCTGGGCGGGGTCGTTCCAGCCTGTGCCGGGGAACTTCTAAGTACCCTGCAGGATCAGCAGCAGGTGGCGGTGACCATCTACGACGGCAATCTGGCGCTGGTCAAAGACCGCCGTCGGGTCGATCTGCCGGCCGGAGAAAGCCGGCTGGCGATTCGTGAAGTCAGCGGCGGCATGATGGCCGAAACCGCCATGCTTCAAGAGCCCGACGGCCGCGGTGGACTGCGGGTTATCGAGCAGAGCTTCGACAACGATCTGCTGACGCCGCAAAAATTGCTGCAGCATCACGTCGGCAAGACCGTTCAGGTGGTTCGGGTGCATCCCCAGACCGGCGCCGAAACCCTGGAGCCGGCCATCGTGCTGGCTGCGGTCAACGGGGTGGTGCTGCGCATGGGCGACCGGATCGAAACCGGGATTCCCGGACGGCTGGTTTTCAACGAGGTGCCCGCCGACCTGCGTGACCGGCCGACCCTGGTGGTGCACCTCGACAGCAACCGGGCCGGCCGCCGAGATCTGGAGCTCAGCTACCTCACCTCCGGTCTGACCTGGAGCACCGACTATGTGGCCCAGCTCAGCGCCGATGAGAAATCCCTGGAGCTGTCCGCCTGGGTAACCCTCGATAACCGCAGCGGCAGCAGCTACCGTGATGCCCGGCTGCAACTGGTGGCCGGCGAAGTCAACCGGGTCCGGCGCGGCGGGATGGAGCGGGCGGCATTCGATCTGCGCGAAACCCGTTCCCTGGCCGCTGCTCCCGCTGTGGCCGAAGAGGGTTTGCTGGATTTTCACCTCTACACCCTGGAACGTCCCACCACGCTTGCTTCGAACCAGTCCAAGCAGGTCGCCCTGCTGGCCGCCACCCGGGTGCCGGTGCGCAAGGAATACCGGCTGCAGGGGCGGGAATACTACTATCGCGGTCAATACGGCGATCTGGGAGAGCGCTTGCGGCCGGACGTGTTTGTCGAATTTGACAATCGCTCCGAGGGCGGCCTTGGCATGCCGCTGCCCCGGGGAATTCTGAGCGTGTACAAGAACGACCGGGCCGGTCGTTCCCAGTTTGTGGGCGAAGACCGAATCGATCATACGGCCCGCAACGAAACCGTGCGGCTGCGTCTTGGCGCGGCTTTTGATGTAACCGCCCGCCGCACTCAGACCGACTACAAGCAATTGTCCGCCGGGCCCAAGGACCGACTGGTGGAGACCGCCTACCGTATCGTATTGAGCAACGGCGGGGAGACCGATGTGACGGTCAATGTGGTGGAACCGATTTCCGGCGACTGGCAGATTCTCCAGGAAAGCCAGCGTCACACCAAGCTGGATGCCCGTACCGCCGCCTGGCAGGTCCAGGTTCCGGCAGACGGCGAGGCCCAGTTGACCTACCGGGTTCGCGTCCGTTACTGAAAAAACATCGAGTCACGAAAAAAGCCGGAGGGAGCGGGAACGCTTCCTCCGGCTTTTTCCTGCAGGTGAGTCTCGACGTTACTGGGCCGCAGCCGCTTCCCACTTGTCGGTGAAGTTGTGGCGAATCCAGTTCGGATCCCACCATTCCAGGGGATTGACGGAAATGCCGGCAACCGTCACCTCGAAGTGCAGGTGGTCCCCTACCGCCATGCCGGTGGTGCCGGTGCGGCCGATAATGGCTCCCCGCTCCAGACGGTCGCCCACCGCCACATCAATGGTGCTCAGATGGGAATAAAGGGATTGAAGGCCCAGGCCGTGATCGATGATCACGCAGTTGCCGTAGATGCCCAGGTCGTCGGCGAACACCACGGTGCCGTGATTGGCGGCCGGAATCGGTGCGTTGGCCACGGACGCCAAATCGATACCGAGGTGGGTCTGCCGGTCGATCTTCCTGCCGCCGAAAAAGTAATCCCGTTGTTCGTTGAATCCGGCCCGGTTGGCGGCGTTGGGCAGGCGCAGGAAAGTTCCCCGCCAGCGGGGGCTGGAGGCCGTCTGGCGACTGACTTCCGCCACGGTGGCCAGATCCTGCGCCCGCAGTTCGCGGTTGACGCGCAGAAAAACCTCCAGCAGGTCTTCGGTGTCCGGATACAGGTGCTGAAATTCCGGCATCTTGCTGTCGAGGAAAGCCTGGCTGATGGTGATCCGGTCCTGCCGGGGCGGGCGCGGGTTGGTGTGATAGAAAAACCCCGTGCGGCGTTCGTTGCCGGCCCGATCGACGGCCAGCACCCGGGGAGTGAATTCGGCTTGGGTCATGTTGTAAGGAAAGGTGAACAGGCTGGCGTAGAAACCGTCTTCCTGCAGATAGCCGGGGAAGAACAGGTCGCCGATCTCCACACCGCTGCGTTCCACCTCCTTGTTGACCCGGTACAGCACCAGGCCGGCGCCTCCCTGGTTGACGTTATGGGCACGGGTCAGCACCGAAATTACCGGCGGCCGGGGATCGTACTGCAAGTCAAAGATGCGGGACAGGCGGTTCGCCAGCAGGGCATGGTCGCCGGCCCGCACCTCCAGGCGAAAAGCACCTTCCTGCAGTTCGGCGGATCTCAGATCCAACTCCAGTCGGTGCTCGGCCGTTCCCCGGGGAAACTCGGCGCGCAGCAGCTCAACGGTCCGGTCGCCCTGGATGGCGGTGACCTGCAGAGACTTGAGACCCGTGTCCGGATCTTCCAGAACCAGCAACGGAGCCCGCTGGAGCGAGACGGGGCCGCTTTCCGGAGTCAGGGTCAGGTTGGGGGCCTGTTTGTCCCGCAGAAAGAAAAAACCACCAAGGACGACAACAAACACAAGCAACAGGAGGGTCAGGGCGTAATGCTTCAATGAAAGACTCCTTGATCAGTGACAGAGTAAGTAGGGCAACAGAAAAACAGCGGCTCAGCCCCGCACCAGTCGATACCAGGCGACGGCGGCAAAACCCCAGAGCAGACACAGCAGACCCACCAGCAGAGGGGTCAGAGGGCCGTAGGCCACGCCGAGGAGCCCCCGGCCGGCGCGGGGAAAGTACACCAGCAGAATGTAGGCGGCGGGGGCCAGGGCCATGAGCAGGGCCTGCAGGTACAGGTGGCCGGAGGCCAGCGGCAGTACCAGCAACAGACCGCAGAGCCCACCGAAGATCAGGCGTGGATAAAGCCGGTAGATATCCAACCCCCAGGGCAGGGACACGCTAAGCCAGCCGGTTACGCCTTCGCGGCCGAGCAGCCACAACAGCAGGCAGGCCGCCAGGGCCGCGAGGGATCCGGCCGCGTAGGCCAGGCTCAGCTTGCGGGGCATGAAGGTCTCCGAGATTCGGGGGTTATTGCCAGCGGCCCCGGTGTTGCCGCAGGGTGATCACTTCCATGCGGCCCTGGTCGTTGATCAGGGAGGTCAGCAGCCAGCTGATCAGGCCGATCACCAGCGAACCCAGCACCGCGTACCAGAACCCGGCGATATGAAAACCGGCGATGACCCCGGAGGCCATCATCAGCATCAGGGCGTTGATGACAAAGGTGAACAGCCCCAGGGTGAGAATGTTGAGGGGCAATGTCAGCAACAACAGCAGCGGTCGCAGCAGAGCGTTGAGAATGCCGAGAATGGCCGCCGCAAAAAAGGCCGAAAAAACTCCGTCGACCTCGATTCCGGGCAGCAGGTAGGCAGCGGCGAGAATCGCCACGGTCAACATCAGCCAGCGGATAAATAAACCTTTCATGCAACCTCCCTGTCGGGAACGGAGAGTGAACAACAGCGGTTCACGTTGACTTTCCTGGGGCCGCGAATCTTCGTACGCAACCTGCCAGAGGGAATTTTTCGAGACGTTGTCAAGGATAGCCGATTTTCCGCCGCCAGGGAAGGGGGTGCAGATCAGGGTTTTTCCTCGGCGAGCAGGCGCTGAATGCCGGCGAAAAAGTTTGTCGCCCGCTCCTCCTGCCGATCGGGATCCAGGGGCGGGGCTTCGTCGCTGTCGCTCCTGTGCAACAGTTCAGCAGGAATTTCCTCCAGAAAGGGGCTGGGGGTTCGCGACTGCAGTTGGCCGTACTTTTTGCGGCGGGCGGCATGCAGCAGGGTCAGGGTGGTTTGAGCACGGGTGATGCCCACGTAGCACAGCCGCCGTTCTTCTTCCAGGTCGGTAGCGGCGCCCACCGATTTTTTGTGCGGAAGCAGATCGTCTTCGAGACCTGCCATAAACACGTGAGGGAACTCCAGACCCTTGCTGGCGTGCAGGCTCATGAGCACCACCGCATCCTGCTTCAGTTTGCTCTCCTTGTCCTTGCGTCCCGGTTCGTCCCGGTCCATCAGGGAAACTTTTTCCAGAAAACCGGAAAGGCTCGGTGCGTCCTCCCGCTCCTGGTAGGTGGCCATGGCGTTGAGGACTTCCGCCACGTTGTCCGCCCGCCGCCGACCCCGTTCGGGATCTTCTGCGGTGCGGTAAATCTCCTCTTCAAAAGTCAGTGCGCTCAGCAGTTGCCGGGCGGTGTCGCTCAGGCTTCCTACCTGGAAGCGGCGTCGAAAACGCTCCATGAGCATTACGAAATCACTGATGGCGGCGCGGACCTTGTCACCCAGGTCGTTGAGGGACTGGGCTTCCCGTAGCACCTGCCAGAGGGGCTGGTTTTCGCTCAGCGAGCGGCGGATCAGGAGGTCGGCGCTGGTGGTGCCAATGCCCCGGCGGGGCACGTTGAGGATGCGCAGCAGGTTGATCTCGTCCAGAGGATTTTGCAGCACTTTCAGGTAAGCCAGAACGTCCTTGACCTCCTTGCGGTCGAAAAACTGCTGGCCGCCGATGAGCACATAAGGGATGTTGTCGTAGCGCAACTGCTCCTCAAAGGCCCGGGACTGGGCGTTGGTGCGAAACAGGACGGCGAAGTCGCTGTAGCGGAAGGAGCCTTCGAAGCGCAGGGTGTGAATGCGCTCCACCACCATGCGTGCTTCGTCCTCATCGTCGACGCAGCGCAGACAGCGGATCGGTTCGCCGGGGCCGTCGGCGGTCCACAGTACTTTCTCTTTGCGTTTCTTGTTGGTGCGGATCAGAGCATTGGCCGCCGCCAGAATATTACCCGACGAGCGGTAGTTCTGCTCCAGCTTGATCAGCCGGGTTCCGGGAAAATCTTTTTCGAAATCGAGAATATTGCCGAGATCGGCGCCCCGCCAGCCGTAGATGGACTGGTCGTCGTCCCCTACCACGCAGAGGTTGTTGCGGGGGGCGGCCAGCAGCCGCAGCAGACGGTACTGGGCGGCGTTGGTGTCCTGGTATTCGTCAACCATCAGATAAGCAAAACGCTGCCGGTATTTTTCCAGCACCTCCGGGTGCTCCTGAAACAGGCGCGCCGCGAGCACGATCAGGTCGTCGAAATCAACCGCGTTAAAGGCCTTCAGCGCCCGCTGGTAGCGGGGATAGATCTCCGCCACCAGGCGCCCGCACGCATCACCAAAGCGGGGGCGAAAGTTCTCGGCGGACTGCAGGTTGTTCTTGGCCTCGGAGATCAGCCACAGGATCCGGTCGGCGTCCAGTTTGTCACCGCCCTGACGCAACCCGGCTCCGATATCGCGAATCAGCCGGGTCTGGTCGGCAGAGCCGTAGATGGAAAAATTTTTCTTGTATCCCAGGTGTTCGATATCCTCTTTAAGGATACGCATGCACAGGGCATGAAAGGTGGCGATCACCATCCCCTTGCTGCGCTGGCGGCCGACCATCGCCTCGGTACGCTGTTTCATCTCCCGAGCCGCCTTGTTGGTAAAGGTCACCGCCAGAATCTGCCCGGCAGGCACCCCGAGGGTGCGCACCAGATGAGCGATGCGGCAGGTAATGACCCGGGTCTTACCGGAACCGGCACCGGCCAGTAGCAGCAGCGGTCCTTCGCCGTGGCACACGGCGGCCTGTTGGGGTTCGTTGAGATTGGAGAGGGACATCAGGATGACTGTTGAAACCGAAGAAGTGGTGAGTGTGGCGCAAAGGCAAACTGTTATCACGGGACGTTTATCGTGGCCGGAAAGGTAGCATGGGCCGTCTCGCAAAGGCAAGCCGAATGCAGGCAAATCAGGGAGACCGCCGTCCCTGCGAGGAAAGGTCGCTGCAGAGGGACGGAAGCTGTCGGTCCGCAAAGCTCCGCAATTGTGTATACGCACAGTCCCGCCTGTGCTTCAGGGAATTAATGAAAGAGGATTTGGCCCTTGATTTTATGTGGCGCTTTCTATATTTTTCGCCCATGATTAAAGCCACCGTGATTATACTCAGTCTTGTCTGGGCTTCTTTGCTGCTGATTTCCTGGGGCAGCGCCGAAGACCCGTCCCTGCAGACCGGTGCCGCGATCAGTGAACGGCGCGATTTCTGAGCCTGTCTCGACTCCCCGTAGTGACGTGCGGGGTTTCCCGTCTTTGCGCCCGTTGCAGCCGCCTATGGAAAAACTCCCTTTCAGCCCCTGTAACGGCTGCCTTGGCGACTCTGTCTGGCCCTGAATTCATCATCAATGGCATTGAGCGCCTCCCATTTTTTCAACGACCAGAGGGGTGCAAGCAGCCGGTCCCGCGGTCCGTCACCGGTGAGGCGATGGATCAGGATATTCGGCGCCAATCCTTCGACGACATCCACCACCAGCTGGATGTAGTCCTCACGGGACAGCACCTCGACCCGCCCCGCCCCGTGGAGCCTGCCCATTTCCGTGTCCCTGAGCACATGCAGCAGATGCAGTTTGACGCCGTCCACTCCCAGCCGATTCATTTCCTCGACGCCGGCCAGGATCTGCTGCCGGCTTTCACCGGGCAGGCCCAGAATCAGATGGACGCAGACTCGCAGTCCCTGTTGCTTGGCCCGATGGAAGGCCTCGACAAAGGTGGCGTAATCATGCCCCCGCCGTAACCGTCGCAGGGTGCGGTCGTGAATACTCTGCAGGCCTATTTCCAGCCACAGATAACAGCGCCGGTGGTACTCGCCCAGCAGTTCCACCACCGGCGGCGGCAGGCAATCGGGTCGGGTGCCTATCGCCAGACCGACCACCTTGTCAACGACCAGGGCTTCATCGTAGCGGGCGCGCAGTGTCTCGACGGGAGCGAATGTGTTGGAGAAGGGCTGGAAGTAGGCGAGGAAGCGCTGAGCCTTGTACTTGCGCGCCATGATTTCCTTGCCGGCCTCAAGCTGCCCGGTCACCGACAGGCGGCTTTCGATGCCCGCCGAACCCGAACCGTAAGGGTCACAGAACAGGCAGCCGGGCCGGTTTCGGGTGCCGTCCCGATTGGGACAGCTGAAGCCGGCATCCACGGAAATCTTGTGCACCCGGCCGCCGAAGCGTTGTTTGAGATGCTCGGAAAACAGGTTGTAAGGTTTAGAGTCCACGGAACCGCCTTGCCGCGTCGCCATCCCGAGAGTGCTTTGACAGCAACATCAGGAGTGCGTCGCGGATAAAAGCAAAAGGCCCCACAATTTCTTGTGAGGCCTTTTTTATTTGGCTCCCTCTGCTGGGCTCGAACCAGCGACAATCTGATTAACAGTCAGATGCTCTACCAACTGAGCTAAGAGGGAATAATCGGCTCGCTGTTGCTTCAGGCCGCCGCCGAAAGTGCGTCCGAAAGTGCGTCGTTTCCCGCAAGCGAGTTGAGTTTATACACGCTGCGAAAACAGATGTCAAGGGAGAAAATCAAACACCGCAAGGCTGTTGCCGACCTCTTTCAGAGCGTGTCCTCGGTTTTGCTCACTGCCTCATCCTTGATCCGGTCGAGAAGTTCGGCCAGCACCGGCTTGACATCTTCCCGCAGGGCACCGGCCACGATAATGAACAACAGGTCATCGCCGGGGTAGAGTTTACCCTCGCAGGCCTGCGCCATCACCTTGTAGATCCCCGGTTTCTGTTCGTACTCACGGCACAGGGCCTCGACCCGGGCATGATCGGCCTTGACCTCCACGGCAGTGACCTCGCTGCGGTCGTCCCGCGACCAGCCGCGCACCACGCCGTTGTGAATCAGCACCATGCCGACATTTTTGGAAAATTCGGGATCTTTTTTCAACTCCGCCAGAGTCCGGTTGATGTCCATGGGTCTGCCTCCTGTATGTCGGATCAGTCAATGCGTGCTTTTCGTGCCGGGCGATCAACTCCCCTCCGGTTAATGCCAGTTGCGGCTCCGTTTGTCAAAATAAATCGCCGCTGCTCGGCAAAAACCCTGCGGTGTGCTACTCGGTCATCACCGGCGGATTCGGTTGCTGGTCCCTGGGAACAATTTTGACAAAACAGGACTGGCAGTCCCGTCGCAGTCCCTCGACCCAGCGGGCTTCATCCTGCTGCTGGGAATAGAGCAGTTCCCGTTCGTAGGCGCCGAGCAGGCGGTGAACCCGTGCCCCGTCCTGTTGATCAAGAGGCAGCAGGACCACCTCCGCAGCCGTCGCCAGGCGGCTTTTTAATACCGTCTCATTCAGGCCCATGGCTTCGTCGCGATAGCAGTAGACGATGCCGCCGGTCATGCCCGAACAGAGCCAGGGGCCCGGATCGCCAAGCACCACTGCGGTGCCGTCGGTCATGTATTCAAAGGCGAAGCCCTTGAGGTTGGCCCGTCCGGCGATATTGCCTTTGCGGTCGTCGATGGGCTGGCTAATGCGTCCTCCCAGGACCACTTCGGCCCCGGACAGGCGGATACAGGCACGGCTGTCGGCGTCGCCCTGAATCAGGAACAGACCGCCGGTGGCGCCGTAGGCCAGGCCTTTGCCCACCGACCCGCCGACCCGCCGACCCTGGCGATTTTCCCCCTTGAGAATGACGACCTTGCCACCGGTGGCCCCTTTGCCCACCCCATCCTGAGCCCCCCCTTCGACCCGGTAGTTGATGCGGGGGATGTTGAAGGCCGCCAGTCCGTTGCCGGGAATAGACCGTCGCCGAAACTGCAGCAGGGCCCTTTTTTCCGTCGGCCAGCGGCCTTCGCGCTCGCCCCGAACCATGGTGCCGGCCAGGTGGGTGCCGATGGCCCGGTCGCTGCTGGAGGCGCTGTTGTCCTCGTAGCGCACCCGGTCCTCAGGGCCCTCAAAAGCCTCGGTAACCAGGGTGGAAATTAACGAGGTCAGGTAGTTGAGAGGCTTGCGGATGATGCGCACATCGCTGACCGCGCGGGGTTGCCGGCCGGCGGCCACGGGGGCCAGCAGGTCGGTCAGGTCGAGTTGTTCCAGCCCCCGCTGCTGCACCAGCAGTTCGGCCTTGCCGACCAGGTCCTGGGTGCGGCGGAAGCCGAGGCGGGCGGTGAGTTGGCGAATTTCCTCGCCGAGGGCGCGAAAGAAGGTGGTCTGATAGATCACTCCGTTGTCAAAAACCCGCGGCACGAACCGCTTCATGCCCTTTTCCTCGGCCTCTTCGAGGCTTTCCACCTGGGTGGCGATACCCACATGGCAGTTGCCCAGATGGCAGTTGCGGCAGGCGGTGCAGCCGATGACCACCATCGGCAAGGTGCCGAAGCCCACCCGGTTGGCGCCCAGCAACAGCATCTTGACCACGTCCCGCCCGGTGTGCATGCCGCCATCGGCCCAGATTTCCACCTTGTGCCGCAGGCCGGCCTCGCTCAGGGCCCGGTGCGCCAGACGTACGCCGATTTCCGCCGGCAGGCCGACAAACTTGATGGCGTGGCGGCGGGCGGCGCCGGTGCCGCCGTCGTAACCGCTGATGGTGATGATGTCGGCCCCGGCCTTGACGATGCCCAGGGCGATGGTGCCGATGCCGGCCACCGCCGGCACCTTGACCGAGATGCGGGCACGGGGGTTGGCGGTTTTGAGCTCCTCGATAATCTGGGCCAGATCCTCAATGGAATAAATGTCGTGGTTGTTGGAAGGGGAAATCAGGGTCACGCCCTCTTTGGCATGACGTGCCCCGGCGATTTTGGCAGTCACCTTGAAACCCGGCAGGTGGCCCCCTTCGCCCGGCTTGGCGCCCTGACCGACCTTGATTTCGAGAAAATCAGCGGAATTGAGCAGCGCCATGTGCACCCCGAAGCGCCCCGAAGCGATCTGCTGACCCCGGTGATGGGGGTGGCGGCCGAGCATGTCGGGGATCTCTCCTCCTTCACCATTCATGCAGACAATATTGAGTCGTTGCGCCGCTTCGGCGTAAATGCGAAAGGCCGTCTCTCCCTGGGATCCAAAGCTCATCGCCGAAAACAGAATCGGCAGGTCGTGGCCACCGATCCCGGCATCCACCTCTCGAGGATCGACGGACAAAGGTTCGCTGAAAGAGAAGCTGAGCAGATGCCGCAAAGCCAGCGGCGATTCGATCTTGAAGCGGCTGATGAGCCGGGACAGATCGGCGTAGTTGGCCTCCATCTTGGCCACCGCCGCGATCATTTTCCAGATCCGCGGGTACAGTCGGAACTGGTTAATCAGGGGTTGCTGTTTACGGCTGCGGGCAATACGGCTGCGCTGCTGCCACTGGGATTCCAAGGCTTCCAGGCTCAGGCCGCCCCGCTGCGAGCCGCAAAAATTCGGCACCGCGAACAGTTCCGCCAGCTCGGGACCCAGGCCGATGGCGGCCAAAGGCCGTCCGTAACCGCACAGTTCATGGCAGCCCATGGTCGACATGACTTTTTCCAGACCTTTGCCCAGGGAGCCCAGCAGCCTTTCGACGCCACCGGGAGCTTCGGCGGCCAGTTCCCACATCAGGTAAGGGCACATTGCGTCGGCGCCCATGCCGATGGCGCAGACCAGGTCATGCAGATTGCGCAGGGCTCCGGAGCGCAGCACCAGCGAGACGCCCCGGCGCAGGCTGCGTCCCTGATCGCCCCGCTTTCCGCTTAAGGCGTCATGCACCCGGGCCAGGATCAGCAGCGGATCGATAAAACAATGGCCGGCGGAAAAGGCCAGGCTGTCGTCGAGCAGCAGCAGGGACGCGCCCGCAGTGGCCGCCGCAACCGCCTCGTCCTCCAGCCGCTCCAGGGCCTGGCGGGCGGTCTCGTCCCGGCGTAGAGCGCAGGAAAGGGTCCGGTAGCGATGTCGGCCTCTGCCGAAACGGCTCAGCAGCCACTCCAGGGTCACGGTGCCGAAACGGGCGGCGGCGATGGCATCTTCATCATCGGCGGGGAGTCGGCGGCCGCCGGTCAACAGCGGCACTTCAAGGCACACCGCAGCCAGCGCGCGGCCCTTCAGCGCAGGGGCGGGGCCGAGATACACCCGGGTAGAAAAGTGTTCCGCTTCCCGTTCCCGGTCGATGGCCGGGTTGGTGACCACCGCGACCTGCTCCTTGAGATAATCGGCCAGGTTCTGGGTGCTGGTGGCAATGGCCGCTAGCGGGCCGTCGTAGCCCAGGGAGGCGATGGGATCCTGGCCGGTCTCGGCCATCTCCCGCAGGTTGCGCCGGTCACTGCTTTTCCAGGCCAGCGCCGACAGCAGATTGTCCTGCAGCAATCCTCGACTGCGGCCAAAAGCGGCCGGCGCGGACGCCGACTCCGGTGCGCGATCCGTTGCCCGACTCAGCAGGCGCTCATGGCGTTTCAGCAGCGGCCGGCGCCGAAAGGACTCTGCCGCCGTCTGTCGCAACTGGTCGTGGTAAAGCACCCGGGCCGGTTCACCGGGGTTCAGCACCAGGCCGAGCTTCTCCCCCGGGGCCAGGGAGCGGGGGTCGGCGACCAACTCTTCCTGAGAGACGACGCCGATCTCCGATGAAGCAAAATATTCCAGTTCCGTCTCGCCGAACCAGAGGGGCCGCAACCCCATGGCGTCGACGCTGAGCACGCAGTGACGGTCGTGACGGGCGATGATGGCCGCGGGCCCCTGGGCGCTGGCCTGAAACAGTCGCCGGAACAAACTGTACAGGGCCGGCAGGTCCTCCGGCAGGCGCTCCTGCAGGGGGTAAACCGGCGGAAAGACCATCTCCATCGCCTCAAAAAGACTCAAGCCAAGATGGTGAATCAGTCCCTCCAGAATGCGGTTGAGATCCTGGGAGTCGCTGCCCCCCTCGGGCAGCTCCAGTCCGAGCAGCCGGGCTTCTTCCCGCAGTCGGCCAATGGTGTTGATCTCGCCGTTATGACCCAGCAGGCTGAAAGGCTGGGCGCGCAGCACATCGGGCAGCGTATTGGTGGAGAAACGGCTGTGGCCGATGGTCAGGGCCGACAGAAAATCCCGCCGCTTGAGGTCGGGAAAGTAGCGGGACAACAGCTCCGGCGCGCCAAGCACCTTGTAAGAAGCCACCCGATTGGAGAGGGAAGCGACATGCACCGACAACTCGGTCTCAAGGATCTGTTGCAGGGTGTAAAGCGTGGCGTCTAGTGCCATGCCCGCCGGCGCCTGCAGGGCGAGTTGCCAGAAAAAAGGCTCGGCGCTGCGGGCATGGGCCGACAGCACCTCGCTGCGCACCGGAGTTGCCCTGGTTGTCAGCAGCCGCAGCCCGTGGGTCTCGAAAAGCTCCAGTATGCGCCGCCGCAGGGTCCCCTCCGGAGCCGCCTCGGCCACCGGCAGCAGCAGATGGGCAAGCACGAAACCGGCGGCGTCCGCCAACTCCGCCGGCTGCCCGGCGTGCTCCAGGTTCTCCCGCCACAGCCGGCGGGGAATGTCGCTCAAAATCCCGCAGCCATCGCCTTCACCGCGAATTTCTCCGGCCCGGTGGCCCATCTTGGTCAACGCATCAATGGTGCGTTGCAGGTTGCCGTGAGAAGGCGTCCCGAGTTTTTTCACAAAAGCGATAATGGCGCAGGCGTCCCGTTCCGGCAGAGGGGACAGCAGGCCCAGGCTGGCAGGTGATTTCATGGCGACTCCCGGCGCAGGGTGATTGAATGTGGACAGGACAGGTTCCCCGACGGCACACAACAGAAGACGGGCGGGGGAATCGGTGAGATTTTAGCCGTTAATGGCCGAGACCACAATCCTGAAGGATTCGATTCAGCAAAAGTCCAAACCGGGCAGAACAGAACCCTGAGAAAACGACCTGTCGATCCCGTATCGCGACGGAAAAACTCGTCAACGACGGCGTTGACATGCCCCGGAATGCGTAGCTTGTTCTCCTTCAGAAACGGCCCTTTTGATTCAGGCCATCTCTGGCCTTAACCCTTCGGGCAGCTTCGCTGTCCCTGTGCGCTATCCTGCGCAATGGTACGCTGTGGCGGCGTCAATCTGCGGGCTTGTTTGTCGATGCTGCGTATTGAACTTCGCCCCGGGGATTCGTACGGCAGATAATCAAAAGGGCCGCAAGATCATTCTGCGGCCCCGATTCCAGACACGAAAAAAATCAGCAAAGCTCTTCGATGATTTCCTCCACCTCCTCTTCGCCTTTGGCGTACAGTTCCGCTTCTTCCGGCGCCAGTTCCTTCAGCAGGCGCATAAATTCGCCGGCATGGACAATTTCCTCGTCAGCGATGTCCCTTAATACGGCCTGGGCCAGTTTGTTGTCCGTCGATTCCGCCAACTGAACATACAGTTGAACGGCTTCGTATTCCGCCGCGATCATATAGCGGATCGCACGAACAAGCTCTTCATGGGTGACTTTACGGTCGGCGGCCAGGCATGAGAAGGGGTTGGCAAATTCCGGCATGGGACGATCTCCTTTCCTTTGTCGGTTATGTGGTGAAAAAAACAAGCGCTGCGGCGCGTCAGCCTGTCATGAATCCATCATCCGGCGTAGAACGGCTAGCGGTTCAGCGGGATTCTGCGGCAGAGCGCCATACCTTTTCATGGTATCAGAAAAAAAACCGTTTTCACGGCCAACCATCAGGCACTCGATCAATGGATAAGTTAGCCTGTCATTGAATGGCTTTGGAAAAATTTGCCGCGTTTTCGAATGCTTCATTTTATATAGCCAAGCCAGGGACACTCCCCTGTTTACGTCATTGATCTTCCGGGCTTGAGGACTTCTAAACTTGATTCAGTTGCAGTTCCCCTTTTTCAAAAAATAAGGGAGTGTCCCTATTCCTCTCTGCCAGCAAAACTCCCGCCAGGGGGCCCCCTGGGCAGGGCCTGGTATGAATCAATTGATACGACTACCCGCACGTGGCCTTTGGCAATGACAAACGGAAACTCCAGAGGGCAGGTTGACACTGTTTGGGGCGGAGATAGACTAAATAGCAGGGGTAATCAGGTGTTTACAAAAGTTTGACACAGGACAAGAAAGGAGAGATCGCATGAAAAAGCTATCAATTATCGTTATTTCAGCAATGTTGATGTTGGCTTCTCCCGCGATCGCGCAGATGGCCGACCTCCCCTATGCGGGCGAAGGCTTCATGATGCTGGACTCCTCGGAGCTCGTGTGGAAGGATGTTCCCTCCATGGCTCCAGGAGCGCAGATAGCGGTTATCGAGGGTGATTTGAGCGAAGCGACCCCTTTCACCTTCCGTCTCAAGCTTCCAGCCGACTACACTCTGGCTCCGCACACTCATCCGGCTCATGAGAGGGTGACGGTCCTTTCCGGGACGCTTCATTTCGCCCATGGCGAAAAATTCGACCGGACGAAGACACAGGCTCTCGAGAAGGGTGATGTCGCCATAATGGCTCCAGGACTCCCGATGTTCGGCCATACGGAAGAAGAGACAATTATTCAGCTCCACGGAATGGGCCCCTGGGGGATCGAGTATGTGAATCCGGCAGATGATCCGCGCAGTTAGCAATCATTTAAAGGCATATCGCACTCCACCCCCGACCCCATTGGATCCGCCGACCACACCGTCGAACAGGCCGAACACGCCGGGCAGGAGGGGGGCAGGAGGGGGACGTTGCTAGCCAGTCAATTAGGGGCAGGAGGGGGACGTTGCTAGCCAGTCAATTAAGGGGCAGGAGGGGGACGTTGCTAGCCAGTCAATTAAGGAGCCGGTCCACCAGCATTGGCTGTTCCTGAAGAAGTATCCTTCCCCGTGCAACCGCAATGCTCACTCCGGCACGCGACATCCCAAGCATTTGAGCAATATCCGCCCCATTGCAACCCATCACTGCCAACGGCCAAGTAGCAGAATGCCGCCCGCGCCTCGGCCACTCCGGTCACGAGGGTTCGCTGGCAGAGCAGCTCCGGCGGTACCCCAAAAACATCGGCCACCTTCGCCAGCAAAACTGGTAGCGGGACTTACTTTGCAAGCAGCGCAGGCGTGGCAGGCTGGACCGTCTGAACAAAGAGGAAGTGGGGACGTTGCTAGCTAGTCAATTAGCTTCATACGTTTGGCGACACTTTTCCTAAGCCGCTTAAGCGTTGCGGCACAGCAAGTAAAGGAGTTTCGGCACAAGCCAAGGATTCTCAATATTCCTATTGGCTTTACGATGGGAATTTTCTGTTTGGAATAGTGCTTATACCTGAAACTTTTTCTATGTGATTTCATTCCAGGCAAAATAGTATAACGAAAACCTAAATCCTGTTCCGCATCAACGATAGAATGCTCAACGGTGTCAATCAAGGACAGGATCGCGTGTGTATACACAACGGGTCCGGTCAGCTTGAATACTCCCATCTTCCCTGGTTCACATGTAAGAGCTCGATAATCCTCGATATTTTTGCATACTTTATTCACTGTCCTGCGCAAAATCGGGTGCCCTGGGGGTGACACGATGAACCATTGCTGAAACTCTCCCCGCTCTGGCCATGGCTTCAGTTCCTTTCGAAAATCATGAAACAACCCATAGTTTTCGTATTTTTCTCCAGGGCCATTTTGCCAATGAGATAGCAGATACACTTTCTTTCGCGGGATGACTTCATCCAATGGCTTGGTAACAGCACTTTTTATATCAAGATAAATACCGCCTTCATTATATAGAGCAAGATATCGAAAAAAATCGGCCCTCGCGGCACCATAATTCTTGTTGATACGATTGTAGTACTTCAGCAAATCCGGAAAGTGTGTGGAGATATAATTTTGAATGTCTCGGTTGTCATAAAAACGGTATTCCCATCCCGGACATAGTTCCTTGATGCGGTCGATGTTCTGCTGATAAAATGGGGGAAGATCATAAACCGGATAAGTTTGATGGATTATTTTGGGAAGCCAGCCGTGCAACATTGTGCATTCGCTCATATCTTAACCTGCTGCCTCTCCATCAGTGCAAAATTTTGGTACAACCGCAATTTCTGGTTTCGAACCAAGCTAAGTAGTTGAATATCAATGGATAACCTTTGAAATCACCCCTTGAAAGCAAGCTATGAGCCAATTTTCAGGGAGAAAAATCACAGTTTAATCTATCAACGCACCCATATTCACAACTGACCAGGCACCATTTTTTCAGCACGAACAACAAAAAGGGCGCCATGGATTCTCTGAACTATTTATTCGGTGGCATTGGCCTAATCGTCTTCGCTGCTGCAGCCATTTTTGCCGTACTGTCGGTACTGGTCCGAGTCTGGCTTTACTTAATCAACATTTATACTCGTCAAACAAGAACAGAGCTTAGAAAGCTGAACGAAAAAAATGATTACTTGGTCACCCATCTTGAAGAAAAAGGCCCCAGAGACTTTTAGTTTGTGAGTGCGCTATACAGGTGAATTTACACCAAGCGCGGTCTGCAGATTCCTTTCTTGCCAAAAATCTACTCTACCCAAAGCTTTTTTAACATAATTCCATAACGGAACCCCATAGGTGAAAAAGGCCTGGAGCTACCCCGGTTGCGGGGCAGGAGGGGGACGTTGCTAGCCAGTCAATTAAGGAGCCGGCCCACCAGCATTGGCCGTGCCTGAAGAAGTATCCTTCCCCGTGCAACCGCAATGCTCACTCCGGCCCGCGACATCTCAAGCATTCGAGCAATATCCGCCCCATTGCAACCCATCACACCAACGGCTAAGTAGCAGAA
>SLLR01000068.1 GCA_007134025.1 Desulfuromonadaceae bacterium
CGCAACTGCTGGCCGTAATAGCGGTTGACGCCGGCAATCAACCGTAAAGTGTCATTATCAAAAATATCGTATTCAGCCTTGAAACGGGGAGCCGGATTCAAGTTGTAGGAAAAGTCGTCGTAATCAAGCCGCAAGCCGGGCCGCAGGGTCAAGCGTTTCCAGCCTATCTCGAACTGCCCGTGCAAACCGTAACTGGCAAGATTTTTGGACTGAGAGATTCGCTCATAACTGGATATGGTTCGGTAACTCTCAAAATTACCGGCACGATAAATTACCAGGGTGTCGACAGTGGCGTCCTGATTCAGTACATCGGTGTTTTTGAAGCCGAAATCCAGGCCAGCCACCCAGTTCCAGCGTGCTGCGCCACGATGATAGTACCGTGAACGAAAATTGCTGACAAGGCTGATTTCCCGGTTGCGAATCTCCGCGTTACCCACCGCGCCACCCCGGTCACTCCGGGTCGGATCGACCTGATCAATGACCGTATAGCGGTAATTGTTGGCGCTGTCACGACTGAAGCCGTTCTGGGCGTAGACCAGTTTGGTGGTGAGCAGACCCGGCGCGAAACGATATTCGGCCTGAACGGCAAACCGCCAGGATCGGTTCCGGTTCAGCCATTCGCTCTCCGGCCAGGCCGCCCGCCAGCGCTTTTCTTCATAGGGCGCGTAAGTGGCATCCAGCCGCAGGGTCATCCTGTCGCCGGGAGTCAGCACCATACGCGCGAAATAATTTTCATTAATCCGGCGCTGATCCTCTCTGTTACTTGTGCCGTCAGGCCTTTCTCTTTCGAGGGGAATGGTTGCATGACGCCGGGAAGCGGACAACAGCAAAGCGGCATTAGGAGTCAGCGGCCCTTCGGCACTGGCGCTGGCATTGTAGATGGAAAACCGCGGCTGGTTATCCGGGCTGGTCGATTCCCTGTCGACATCCCGCAGCCTGAACCAGCTGTCCTCCGTATAACGCCCCGCCAGAGTAAAATGCCAGCGATCGCTGAGAGGATCCCGCAGGCTGGCGTCCACTACCCCGCCAAGAAAGCCGCCAAATTCGGCCGGTACGTTACTGGAATGAACTGTAATCTTATCAATCAACAACGTATCGTAAAAAATAGTTGAATCGCCTCCTCCGATCATCAGGTCATTAAATCCTGCGGACGCATCAAAACCGGAGGGATTGAGGGTGTTGGTAACACTCACTCCGTCAATCATGAAGTTGTTTTCGTAGGGTTTGGCACCGAAAATCGATATGCGCGGAGGGGCGATTTCGCCGACGGTCAGGCTGGAGTCCTGTTCGTAATTGTACTGGATCTGGGAAAATCCCTTGAGCGCTTCGGTGACGGACCCGGTGGCGGACGGCATCATCTCCAGTTCCTGGCCGATCACCGTGTCGCCGTCCGACACCAGCCGCGAATCGGTGACCAGTATGGGGGCCAGCAGTCTCGGAGTGGGGACCTGTTCTTCCTTTTGTGATGCTGCGGTTGCCGTCTCTGCCGCCTGCACCGGGCCGGCATGACTGAACAGCAACAGAAGCACGGTCAGGAGCCTGATCCTGTGACTCATAATGTCTCACTGAGCTTGTTATAGGTGGACGACCAGGCGCCATGGAACATGAATCTCGAGGCGCGAGGGTGCTTTCTTCAATAGAGGCCCTTGGAATTTTTGATGACCTGCAGCATAAAGTAAAGAATTAAAATTGCCGTGATCGAACCCATGGATTGAAAATAGTTTTCATCCTCGCCCAGAGGAGCGCTGTGCTCACCAAGGCCTTTGCCGTTGCCCGAAGCCGTGGATGCTGGTACCGTAGCGGCCGGATGGGAGCGTTTTTTTGGTCTGGTACCCGTTTCATTCAGCACCCCGGCTTCCAGATCGGTTTGAGGAGATTCTGTATGGAAAAGATTTTTGAGTTCACCGGTTACGGCGCGATTGTCACCTATTTCGACCACGGCACCCATGTCACCGAGGTTTCCCTGTATCTCGACGAGAGACGTTCCCTCGAACCCTGCTCCGTGGTCCTGACCCATGCCGAAGCGGAGACGAAAATCGCCGCCCTGAAACAGCAGTTGCCCTGAATTCCCCAATGTACAAGACGAGTTATCCAACAAAACCCTGCCATCTACAGGAGTCTTGAGATGTTTCCAGAAAAACAACCCGGACCCTCTCTGCTGTTTTCCCTGATTCCCGTTCTTGTTACCGGACTGGCCCTGTGGATTTCCGTTTTTCGGGCTGACGCCCAACCCCATTTCGCCCTGTTTCTGGGAGCGACAGTCGCCGGCCTGTGCGTCTATGCCCAGGGCTGTTCCTGGGAGACGATTCGCGAGGGCTACAAACATTCCATCTGCCGCACCATTTCGGCGCTGCTGATATTGCTGATTATCGGCATGCTGATCGGCGTCTGGATCGCCAGCGGCATCGTTCCGGCAATGATGTATCTGGGCTTTGAATTTTTGTCGGCCCGTTGGTTCCTGCCCCTGATTTTATTATTTTGCAGCGCCATGTCGCTGATTTCGGGAAGTTCCTGGACCACCATCGGCACCATGGGGGTAGCGGCCATCGGCATCAGCGAGGGGCTTGGGGTGCCGCCGGCCATGACCGCGGGGGCAGTGGTTTCGGGATCATTTTTCGGCGACAAGATTTCTCCCATGTCCGATTCGACCAACCTGACCTCTTCGGTTCTTGGGGTCAATCTTTTCGATCATATCCGTCACATGCTCTACACCACGGTTCCCGCTCTGCTGATTTCCCTGATTCTGTTTGCGGTGATGGGATTCGCGGCCTCCGGCAACGGTGCGGTGAGCGATGTTTCCCTGTATTCGGAAGGCATTCAACAGCATTTCAATCTATCCCTGTGGCTGGCCATTCCTCCCATGGTGGTCATGACTCTGATCGTCCTGAAGATTCCGGCCATCCCCTGCCTTATCGCCGGACTGTTACTGGGCGGGGGCGCCTATATTGTGTTGCAGGGAGGAACCCTCGGCGGACTTCTGGAGACAATCCATCAGGGGTTCGGGATCGATACAGGCGACGCCCGGCTCGACGCGCTGTTTTCCCGCGGCGGGATGGAGAGCATGTACGACGTGGTGGCTCTGGCTCTGGTTTCTTTGGCGCTTGGCGGCATCATGGACCGTTCGGGCATGCTGCACACCATCGTTCTGAAACTGTCCCGCTTTGTGCGCTCCGCCGGCAATCTTACCGTCACCGTGCTGGCCACCTCGGTGTTTGTCAACATCTTCAGCGCCAACCAGTATCTGGCCGTCATCCTGCCCGGACAAATGTACGAAGAGTGCTACCGCAACCTGCGCCTCAAGCTGAAAAATCTCACCCGGACCCTGGAAGCCGGCGGCACGCTGACAGCGCCGCTGATTCCGTGGAACAGCAGCGGCGTCTTCGTTTACTCGGCTCTGGGCGTTTCCGCCTTGCAATACGCTCCCTATGCCCTGCTCTGCTGGCTCACCGCCATCATTGCGGCGCTCTTCGCCTACGGCAAAATCACCATGGAGCATTGCGAATCCCTGCAACCGGAACCGGAAGATCAGCAATGATTCAAAAGCGGTTGTCAACCCGCTTGAGCAGCTTCGGCGGCAGCATGAAAACTTCCGGAGAAAATCGCTGACCGGTCCGGGGATGACGCACGGTGCGCTTGACCACGAAATCAAACAGCAGGGGATTGTACCGGTAAATCTCGTTCAGGGCATGGCGCTCACCAGTGGTAATAAAACCCAGCTTCTCCAGCTTTGCGGTACGAATCAGCAATTTGATGCCCGGCAGCGGATAATCGCTGCCGTTCAGCAGGCGGGGATGCAGATCCGGTCGGGCGAGCAGGGTCTCCAGGGCTCGGGGCAGATGATTAAAGAAAGTCACGGAGGACATCTCGCCGTACAGATTGTGCTGATAGCGGGGTTCGTCCAGCATCCGCAGCAGCAAGTCGAAACTGGGCACCCGCGGTTGCCGGGGATCATCGAGATCCCGGTCCCGGCCGTCGCTGGCACAGTGCAGGGCCACCACCGTCACCCCCATTTCCAGAGGCAGGCGCAGCCGCAGGGGATTGCCGTAGTGCTGCTGCCCGCCGGCGGGTACCGCCAGTTCCCGGCCCGTGTGGGTCAACAACACCATGTCCCGTTCCACCAGCTTTTCATAGAAGGGTTTCAAGGTCGCGCAGCCCGGATCGATGCCCATGGCGTTGGGCAGCCACTTGAGAAAGCGCGCACCGCGGTCCGCCCAACGGTCAATTTCCGCCAGGGCATCGCTCCGATAGGGATGCACCGAAACCACCGGGACGAAGTATTCAGGCCATTGGTCGGCCAAATCGAAGACGTAGCCGTTGGGAACGTAAAAAACCGAGCGCGCCGCATCCCTGCGGCCGTCGGGGTGGTGAAAATGATCCATGGCGTAGAGAAAATAGCGGCCGGAAACCGGTTTGGCCCGAATCAGCGCCAGCAACCGCTCCACCACCTGGCGACCCGTCTCCGGGCCCTCTTGCGCCCCGGCGGCGCTCAGATAGACCTGGAAGCGGGCGCGGCGCAGGGGATTCCGGCGGCGACGGGCCGAAGCATGAACCGAAGCCCCGGTGCCATCCTCCGCCACTCCGAACACATGGACGTGCACATCAGCCAGACGCCGGGCATCCAGTCCTTCAAAGGCCGCCTCCACCAGATACAGGGCTTCGTCGGACAGGCGCTCCGGCAACTCCCCGGGGGCCCCGGCAAAATCGCCACCCACCCGGACATACAGGCGTGTGCAGGCAAGATTGCCCATCAGAACCCAGAATACAAGGAGCAGCAGGCATCGGGACTCAAAACGTGAACGAAACACCGGACAACCTCCTGGATCGGCAAAACATCCCGCTCCTGGATCATAACACAGGCCTTGCGCCGTTTGCGCCACCGTCCCCAAAGCGCAAAAAACTGCTGTTCGGCCCGCTGATCCATGCCCACATACTGATGCTGAACTTCACCCTGCACCTTGTCACAGCCTGGCGGATGCCCCGCCGAGCGGGCAATCCGGCCCGGCAGGCCTTGCCCCCCTTTGCTGCCCCTCTTCAGTCCAGCGCCAACACCACCCGGCCGCGAATCCCGCCCTTGAGAATCGCCGCGATGCGATCCTCCAGATCCGCCAGGCCAACCTCGCTGGCCAGGGACCGCAATTGGGGCGGCTTCCATTCGCCGGCCAGTTTTTGCCAGACCTGCAGCCGTGCTTCCGTGGAACAATTGACCGAGTCGATACCGATCAGGCGCACCCCGCGAAGAATAAAGGGAAACACGTTCATGGCCAGATCGGTGGAGCCAACCAGGCCGCAACAGGTCACCGCCCCGCCGTAACGCACCGCCTTGATGGCCGTGGCCAGGGTTTCGCCGCCCACCACATCCACCACCCCGGCCCAGCGTTCCTTGAGCATCGGTCGCTCGGCCCCTTCCAGCAGCTGCTCCCGTCCCATCACCTGCGCCGCGCCCAACTCGCGCAGAAAGGCTTCGGCATCGGCTTTTCCCGAAGCGGCCACCACCTGATAGCC
>SLLR01000138.1 GCA_007134025.1 Desulfuromonadaceae bacterium
AAATAAAATGGCGGGACCGAGTACGGCATTCGTGGCCCTTGCGGCGCTCTTCTGGGGTTTGTCCGGAGGGATCGGCGGCATTCTTTCGGCCCAGGGCTGGGACCCCGTTGTCGTGTCCTTCTACCGGGGAGCGATCGGGCTGTTTTTTGTGCTCGTCTGGTTGGCGGTGCGCCCGCAGGGGAACGGTTTGGCAAACTGCCGGTTGTGGTTCTGGTCGGCACTTGCCGGCGTGGGCGTAGCCGGCAACTTCGCTTTTTATTTCATAAGTATCGCAGAAGGCAGTGTTGCTGTGGCCGCGACCCTGATGTACTGCGCGCCGGTGTTTGTCTATCTGGTGTCTTTTACACTCAAGTTCGAAAGACCTACTCTGCCCAAGTGGGCCGCGATGGGGATGGTCCTGCTTGGCGTTGTTCTGCTGACCGGTATTTACGAGGCGGGCGCAGGCGACGTCACGCCTGTTGCCGCCAGCGCCGGGTTGCTTTCCGGCCTGTCCTATGCGGTGTTCATTTTCAGCTTCAAGTTTGCTGTACCGCACGGTAGCCCACAGGCGATTCTGGTAATTGCTTTCGCGGTACTTGCCTCTATCCTGTGGAAATGTGCGGCGTACCGATGTACGCCTCCGCGCAACCCTTTGATTTCCTTGCCACAACGAAAAATTGCTCGTTTCCCATATGAAAACTGCGCTGTGTCCATCCGGGGTTTCCGGATGGACACTATTTACCAAAAAGGTTTTAAACGGAACCGGGCAGTTGCCAAACCGCTTTCATTTGTTACATTTATAGCTCGCACGGTTTGTTGCTGTTCAGGTGCCCTGTTCGCTGGTTTTCCAGCGGGTCTTTCGACGAACTTCTGGGAAAAATCCCGATACAACCCATCCATCTTCTCTTCAACATGAGGTAACCCGATGAATGAGAATGCTATACAAAAAGAATTGGAAGCCCTTCGAAACGACCTGAAGCAATTGCAAGCCGACACCATCAAGCTGAAGGACGACGGCAAGCAACTTACCGGCGACATGGTCAAGGCCGCTCGGCTGAAGCTGGAAGAAGAAACTCAGAAACTTCTTTCACGTCTGCAGGATGCCGCCGGAGAAATCAAGCAGCACGGCCATGACGTCATCAACAAAGCCGAAAAACGTGTCGAAGAAAACCCCCTGGTAGCTTTGCTGGCAGCTACCGGGATCGGTTTTGCCATTGGCATATTGATTGCGCGCAAGTAGCCCCATGCTCAATCCCCTTGCCGACTTTACCATTGCTTTGTTCGACCTGGTTGAGGCCGAAGTCAAATCGGCACGACAAGGCATCGTTCTCCTCGGTGTGGTGCTGATTATCGGCTGCATCTCAGGGCTGATGGTTCTCGGAGCGTTGGGGCTTCTGATGTGGGCCTTTTACATCAGCCTCAACAAAGTCATGGGCCAGCCCGGTGCCCTGTCCCTTTGTGCCCTGACCTTGCTTTTGATTGCTGGATTATCCGTATGGTATGCCCGAAAAATAATCCGTTGACCGTCAGGGAGGCCAAGGAAAGACTTCGCCTGACGGCGAAGGAAAACCCGTCGTGGTTACCCTGCTTGCTATCGGCAACCAGGCAGCACCCCAAGGCCGGCTTGTTGACCGCCTTTGCCACCGGACTGTTGCTTGGAGCCTCCCCCGGTAGTCGGCGGATGATTCAAAACCTGCTGCCCCTGGTTCTGGGGAAAATCCGTCTGCCTGCTTCATCGGTTGATAATCGCCCTTCACTGAAAGAATAAACCGCCCCGGTTTCCGGGGCGGTTTATTCTTCGTGTTACCGCATTTTGCTTTATACCTGAAAACAGGATCCCTGTTTTTGACTTGCCCCATCCCTCATTAAAGCCATTCGTCTTGTTGGCCCTCTTGCTTTGGCGGATCCCTCGGGGTCGCGAAACGATAATTCCTTGATTTTCAAAGTCCATATACCCCTTTTTAGCTTCAAAATGAGGCAAATTGCCTCCGGTGACCCCCTGGGTTCACAACCCGGAGTCGTCTTCAAATCCTGCGGTTAATAGACGCAGCTCCGCGATAAGGGGCAGGTGGTCGGAAGCGACCATTGTCAACTCCGACCGAGGGATTTCGATTCCGGCCACCGTCCAGTTACTGTTGATGAATATATGATCGATGCGGGCCAGGGGCAGACGGCTGACAAAGGTGTTTTTCCGCCGCTGTCGACTGGCGAAAGACTGTACCTCCCGGAGCCCTTCGTTGATCCGGCGACAGACCGGCGAAGAAGGGCCTGCGTTGAAATCCCCGCACAGGATGAGGGGCGTTCCGGGTGGACAGCCGCCGAGCCATTCCCGGCTGAGAAGCGCATTTATCTGAACCATGCGCTCCGCGGCCACCAGTCCCAGATGGGTGTTGAGAATCTGGATTTCCGTCCCGTGCCAGTCGATGGCGACCCACAGCGCTCCCCGGGGTTCCAGATGAGGCTTGTTGGTCAAGGTCGGCAGCGAGCCGGCTTTGATCAGCCGCAGGGGCAGATGGGTCAGAATAGCGTCGCCGTAACGTTCTTCCTCCAGATGCAGGGCGGGATGGAAATGATAATCCATCTCCAGATAATGGGCAATGCGATGGGCCTGGTCCATGCCCCCGGATCGTGCCCGGCCCACATCCAGCTCCTGCAGAGCCACCACGTCGGGCCGGGCTCGGGCGATGACCCGGGCGATGCGTTCCGGTGTCAGCTTGCCGTCCATGCCGACACAGCTGTGGACGTTGTAGGTCATGACGCGCAGGCTCTCCCTGGTTCCCCGGTGACTCCTTTTGCCTTCAGGCACAGGCTGAATTTTTTTCTGCCCGAGCTGGTGCAGGGCCGCCCGGCGAAGATCCATTATCCCCAGGTAAGCTTTTTCCCTGAACGGGATTCTTGTGTCCCTCGGCAGGAGACTGAAGGCTTCGGTCTCTTCGATGCGGATTCCTGCATGCGCGCCCCTTTCCATGGCAAAAGAGACACCCCTGGCTCCGGTGCTCCAGCCGAGCAGGGTGAATGTCCCGGCTCCCGGATGTCGACACAGTGCCGCCAGATCCTTTTCGATATCGCCGAGAAAAGGATGCTCGGCACCGAACAGTAGTTCACCCTGCTCGGCCAGATCGAAATCATTCCCGTTGGTACAGACCTGCAGTTTCCTTTTTCCCCGGCCGAAGATCACCGCCGGAACGCCATGTTTTGCTGTCAACTCGCGGGCAACGAACTCGCGCTCGGCGACGGACAGTTCCCGGCTCGGGTAAATAAAACCCAACGGACCAAGGGCCACCACCGCCGCCGATTCTTCGGCATTTTCAATAGATTGGGATGGCCTTCGGGAAAACAGTTTCTGGAATCGGTTGCCCCCCAGCAGGTTGACCCGCTGGGTTTGGACCGTTTCAGCGCCAGCGGCCCAGGGCATGTCATTGGCTTCGTTCAAGCGTTGAAAGGTCTCCCGGACGGCCTGTTCTACGGTGAGCCCCTGACGCTGCTCATAGGACGTCACCCGGGCCTGGCCATGATCGGAATAGATCCAGACATCGTAGTGGCGCCATTTCGAGCGGCCGGCTGCGGACCAGAGTCGCTTGACGGCGTCATCGATCCCTTTCAGGGTCCAGTGGGCAAATCGGGAGTCCGGACCGCGACGATGGGCCTGTTCATCGTAGCCGAGAAAGTTGAGGTGAATGACGGGGAGTCCCCGAACCATGTCGATTTTGGCGCCGATGACAATCAATTCCCGCAACAGGATGCAGATGGCGACCCGGGTCGGAACAAACTTGAGCTCCTTGAGAACATTGTGACCGCGATTGACACCACGAAAGAAATCGACAAAGGCCAGGCAGAATTCGAGGGGCAGCAACACCGCCGTACGCAGGAAGCTGTAAGAATAGCTGAGCAACAGAACCAGAATGACGAGAGGATTGGCGCGACGCAGGGAGGGGCCCCAGCCCAGGGCGGCGGGGCAGAAATGAGCCTCGGCGGCCCCACCCGTATAAATATTCGAATAGGCGCTCCCCTCTCGGAGCAGGGGGGCCTCGCCCTCCTTCACCAGTTGTTGTTCCACCTGGGTCGCCGCTTCCGGTTCGAACATGCGAACGATTCTCCCCAGATGCGGATCCTTAAAGGCGAAAGCAGGAACCGCCTGTTTTACACCGTAAAAAAGTTCCGCCTGAACCGCCGGGGTGCTGGAAGGCAGACCGGAGTACAGACTCTTCAGCTGATAGTGCTCACGCTTTAGAAGACGTTGCATGAAAGGCAATTCGCCTTTGGCCAGAGCCCTTTCGAACTCTCGGCGGGACAGCCCGTCGAGCTGTATCATGAGCAGCCCGGGGCGGGAGGCAGGGCCTTCGGATATGGGGAGCTTGAGCCAGCGCGCCAGCCATTCGCTGCGGCTGAAAAAACGTCTTGCTCCCCGGAGACAGGACTCGAGCTTTGCAATCATACTATCCGCCTGTTAGTGTCCCGTGCGGCTCAGGGCGGCCCCTGCTGCGCTCCCGGCAGATTTCAAAATATCCCATTCGGTTTTGATCAATCTCAGGCTCGCCTCCCAGCTTTCTTCGGGATCGGCCCAACCGGCGTCCTTATGAGGCTGGAGGGAGGCGTAGCAACCCAGTATTTTTTCGGCGGTCCGGTCCATGGAAAACGCTTCAGCGGTTCGCCGGGCGGTTTCCCGCATCTGGCTCCGCTCCGGTGGTGACTGTTCGGCCAGCGAAGCGAGGGCGACGGCAAACTCCTGAACCGATGCTTTATCCGGCAACAGACGGCCGTTGTCCTGATCCTTGACCACCTCTCGGGCTCCCGGTGCGTCCACAGCCACCACGGGAAGACCGACCGCCATGGCTTCGGTGAGAACCATTCCCTGGGTCTCGCTCTTCGAGGAAAAGGCGAAGACATCCATGGCGGCCAGGGCGTCGGCCAGATCAGGTTGCTGCAGAGTCCCGAGCATATGCAGTTGGGAATCAAGTCCGGCCTCCCGAAAAATCTCGCGGATAGTCGGTTCCTCGGGCCCAGTGCCGATGACCAGGAAATAACAGGGATGAGGGAGGCCGGTGCCATCGCTCCGGCCTTTTGCATAGCGCATAAACTCGACCACGGACCGCGCCAAAAATTGGATGTTTTTTTCCGGTGCCAGTCGCCCAAGATGTCCGACCACGTAGCTGTCCTCAGGAATATTCAGCTGCCGGCGAACCCCGGCGCCCTCCCCCCGGGAAAAATTCTCCAGCACAACGCCCGTCGGCACAATTTCCACGGGGGTGGTGACCTCTCGCTCCCGCAGCAGTTTGCGGATACTTTCGCTTGGGGCGACCACCAGGTCCGCCAGGTTGGCATACCTGGTTGCCGCCTCGATGATAAACCGTTTTAAGGCCGGGGAGTCGCCAGGCACATAATGGGAATATTCTTCGTAGCGGGTATGGTGGGTGAAGACCAGGGGAAGGCCGCGATAGCGCGCGATACGCAAGGCCGTCACCCCCAGCAGATAAGGGTGGTGAGAGTGGATGATATCCGGCTGAAAAGCTTTCATTGTGTCCTTCAGCAGACCGGATACCGGAAGCACCAGAGAAAAATCACTGCCATTGAAATTTTGAATCGCCGGGATGCGCAGCAGATCTTTTTCCTGGTCGGAAGCCTCGGGGAATTCCGGGGCCACGACCAGGGTGCGATGGCCTTTGTGGCGGTATTCCCTGGTAAAGGATTCGACGGAACGCGCCACCCCCCCCACGTGGGGGGTGTAGGTATTGGTCAACATGACAATGTTCATGGCTCCATCCTGGCAAGTTGGGTCACATAGTGTCTCGAAAAATCCCCGTCCTCTGTCTGTGGGTGGCTCTGCGCCGGAAGCTGCGCGGGGGTATAGCCCGGCAGCCGGATTTCAACCGCTGGGCTGCGGGGCTCATGCCAATCCCCTTGCCAGGTCATCCGCAGGGGCCGCCCTTCTTCCGCTGGCGGCTCGATGGTGATGGAGACCGGACCGAAAGCCGTCGGAGCCGGACCGAAGCGGATTGGTTGACTGCTTTTCAGCCAGCGCTCCGGTACACCGGCGCCCAGAATCAGGCCTTCGCCCTCTTCCCGCACAAAACAGTGGCGAATCATCAGGATCCACTCGGCGGATGCCCAGACATGGTGGCCGTCCCCCATGCAGCCGCCGCCGGTTTGAGGATGAATTGCCTCGGGCCATTGACCGGTGGGCGACGCCAACGCGGCCACGGCATCCATCAACCGAAGGTAACGGGCATCCCCATTGCGCAACAGGACCTGAGCCACGTGCAGGGTCAGATAGGCATTGAGGCCGGAATGAATCATGTCCTGGAAAAAGGCGTCGTCCAGAAAACAGTACTGCAGCAGGAATTCCACCGTATCCAGTAAACGAGGGTCGTCGGGAGGGCATAACTGCAAGGGGTAACCGGTCACCAGCGAGCCGATGGCGCCGGCATCCAGGCGCCGGTAGGGGGATGCCGGCATGGCGGGGCGACCGAGCCGTTTTTCGCACTGAGCCAGACTGCGCTCGACAGCGGCCTCAAACTCCTCTGCGCTGTGGATCAAACCAGCGCTGCGCTCTTCATCGAAGTCGGTACACAGAGCTGCTGCCGCACGTAGGCCGGCAATCGCCCAGAAATCGTCCCAGAAATAATAGTCGTTGGGTCCGAGATGTTCGGCGCTGAATCCGGCCGGCAGCAATCCCGCATGGGGCAGGGTCGACTCCATATCCACCCTTTTGCGCAGAATCCAGCGAGCGCCCCGCAGCACCGGACCCTGCAGCCTGGCCGGCAGCGATCGTTTGCTGATTTCCCGGAAGCGCTGCAGGATCCACAGGACTTCGCCGTTGGAATCCCACTCCCCTTCCTGGGAGCGGAAATAACCGCCCAGGGTCTGCCGTTCCGGAAACCGCAGCAAGGCTCTCTCCGCCTGGGGGGTCAGCCCCGCACAGAGCAGGGCATGAATGATAAAAGCCGCGTCGCGAAACCAGAAACGTTTATAAGTATAGGGCCCGGGGTAGACGTCGTCCGGTGCATGGAGGATCAGCGAGGCGATGGCCGCATCATACAGGGACTGATACAAGGGTTCGGGACAATGCAGCTGGCACAGATCTCTGCGTACCTGTTGCCAGCTGTCATCGGGCAGCGAAACAGACGATTCGGCGGGCAAGGGGATTCGGACCCTGACACGGCCGGTTTCTCCCGCTTTCAGCGGAAACAGGGCCGCCGCGGTGATCAGCCCCACATTGCAGACGCCTCCCTGCTGATCCTCGCTGTCTCGCAGATGAATGGCGACATCGCCCTGACGGTAATCGGACACATGGTGGTGCTGAGCGACTGCGCTGAAAAAAACTTTGTGCCGGCCGTCGACGGTCCAGTCCTTGCGGGTCGCCGACAAACGGACCTCATGGATAAAGCTGATCCCTTCGGGATTCTGGGGCCGCAGGGCCAGCACAAGCCAGCCATCGACGGCGGCCCGCCCTTGCAGGTCCAGGATGCAGACGGGGCTGCCCGATTCAACGCTCAGCATTGCACCGCTGTGCAGCCAGAGATCGTCCTGGCGGGTTTCGGTAGTCACCCGCAGGTTTTGATCCAGCTCCTGCTGCTGGCTGGCGGTAACAGCCCGGGAGGGATACAGGCAGCGTCCGTCCTCGGTGAGCAGCCAGCCATCGAGAGACCAGCCATCATAGAAGGGTGTCAGCAGGCCGCGGGGATCGATGATAGGCAGCTCCGGGCAGTCCGGGTAGCCGATGGCAGTCCAGTTGCGGTGGGTCAGGTTGATGTGGGTGATGGAAAAGGCTCGGGGGATAAAAGCCACGTCCCGTGGATTGAACTGACGTTCGATCCAGAAGGGCCAGACCCAGTCGAGATTATGCTGAATAACGCGACTGTTGATCAGGCCGCGAGCATGAAAGATCACCCCCGCCCGGAGCAGCTCCACCGGTTCGGCCACCTCCGATGGCTGGGCAAACCGGTGCAAGCGGGCCAGCAGGGCGATGGGATCGATAAAGCCATGGCTTTGTGCGATGCGGCTGATCACCCAGCGCCAGGGCGCCCATTTCAACCAACTCATGAGGTCACCTCGTCTGTTTTCTCCGGCAAATGACGGGCCAGAACCCGTCGAGCCAGTCGGTTCAGGTAGATCACCGCAATCACCGTAGCCGCAAAACCCAGCCCATAGACGCCCCACTCCAGGGGAGTACGCTGCAGATTACGCTGTTTCAGGGTGACGATGTCAGCAGCGAGGGATCCGAGATACACATTGTGGATCGAAAACGGGATAAAACCGATGAGGGAGCCGAGGAGATAGCCGCGAAAAGAAAGAGACGTCAGCCCGAAAAAATAGTTGGCGGCTTTACTTGGGAAGAAAGGGATCAGGCGGGCCAGCAGAACGATTTTCCAGCCAGCGTGGCCGAGTTCTTCAACCAGCAGTCGAAGCCGTTCATGTTTTTTTACAAAGCGTTGGCTGCTTTGCCGGAACAGATAGCGCGCCGCCAGAAATGTGACCCCAGCGCCAAGGGTGGTTCCCAGGATAACGACAATCGATCCTTCAACAATGCCGAACACAAACCCGGCCCCGGTGGTCAACAAAGCGCCTGGCAGCAGCAGGACGACAACCAGCGCCATCAACAGGATGAACAACAGCGGAGCCCAGGACCCCAGGGACTCGAACCACTGCAGCAGTTGCAGAATCTGTTCATGGACATCCAAATAGACCAGCAGAGCCAGAATAATGGCCACCGCCAGAATCCCGCCGCCGAAGACGGTCGCTGGTGATCTCAGCAGGCGTTTGAAGCCCTGGTGAATTTTACCTTTCTCTGGTGAACGCATAGGGAGAGCCTTATCTGACCCGTCAGCGAACGCAACACAGACATCATCTAAAGACTACTCTTTCTCTCTGCTTGGGGCCGTGGTAAAAAACACCTTCGAACGGCCGCCAGAAGGGATTCAACTTCTGGTAAAATACCCGCAAGACTTCAACGGACTTCCATTCTTTATGCATTCGTGGCATTGAAAAAACTGATGCTTTTATCTATTGGTTTTGTTGATACTCTTGGATTGTTTAAGCCGCCGGCAAAAAACAACAAGCAACGAGAGCGGTTTTTTTATGGCTGATCCCTTGAAAAGGGATCACATAGCTCGTTTTCATCCGGAAACGGCCCTTTTCCGCTGTAGCGGCGTCAATCTACAGGTTTGCTTGTGACTCGGACCATCCCTGGCCCTCGCCCTTCGGGCAGCCAGGGACTGTCCATTTCCTCTATCCTGTGGAAATGTGCGGCGTACCGATGTACGCCTCCGCGCAACCCTTTTATTTCCTTGCCACAACGAAAAATTGCTCGTTTCCCATATGAAAACTGCGCTGTGTCCATCCGGGGTTTCCGGATGGACACTAGCTACCCTGAATTTCCCGGGGAAAGGCTGAAACTCACCCGTCAACTCGCCGCCTGAAAGCAACCGAATGAACGACTTCAAGGAATTCAAGGGCAAGAAGGGAATCGTCCGCCTGTTCAAGGCCCTCGGCTATTCGCGCGACGGACTCGCCTCGGCCTGGCAAAACGAGGCCGCCTTCCGCGAGGAAACGTTTCTTGCCGTCGTCACCATCCCGTTGGCGCTGTTTCTTGGTGACAACGGGATCGAACGTGCCTTGCTGATTGGCAGTATTTTGCTGATCCTGATCGTCGAAATCCTCAACTCGGGCCTCGAAGCCGTAGTAGACAAAGCTTCGCCGGAGCTAAACGAACTCGCCAAACGCGCCAAGGATATGGGTAGCGCCGCCGTCCTGCTGTCGCTGCTCAACGCCGCCATAATCTGGTGCTGCGTACTTTGGCCGGGTTGAGGATTACTTCCGGGCGTCCCGCCAGTAATTATTAGCGGCCGCGATGGTCTGGAAGTGGATGGCGATGACCTGTGAAGCTGCAATCAGGGCGTCGGGATCTCGCGAATAAACCTCGCGCAACATAAAAAGCACCTGTTTGTCGGGCTGCGTTGTTGTCACACCCTTTCTCGACAATTTAATTGCCAGGTGAAATCCCTCCTCGGGCGTTTCGGTGATGAGAGTGTAAATAGAGACATCTTTAGCGGGAGCCTCGCCCGACATGAGCTTTGCCTCTGCAAAAACCGGGTTTATCAAAAAAAGGTGTACGACGAACAGGCTGATCACAAGAAATGCGTTCTTCATGGCTCGGTCCTTTCTTGCGCAAGGGGAATCAACCAGGGGACCTCTGCAACGCTGCAAGGTCTTGTGACAGCTTAACCTCTCAACAGGAAATATCAACGATCACGGTTCTGGACGGCCTATAAAAAGGTCTTCCTGCCAGTGCTGTCAAAAAATGCCGGACAACATTCCAGGGGTCTGTTGTGGGCAGGAACGCCGCGCCGAGGTGACGGAATTGCGGCGCGATCGGTCACATCGAGGTGTTTTCAGCGGACAGGTGTTTGTCAACCGGCCGCCCTCACGAGCAGTAAACCCCATGTTATACTGTGTGATAAAGCAGGGCTTCGGCCATGAAAAAAACTGCTTGAGCCGCATGGGCGTTTCTGGGTTGGGTTTCGGCCGTTGGCGTGAGGTTGTCCCCGAAAAGTTTTTTGCAGTCAAAGCCCTCGCTACATTATCTCCCCCTCAAAAAGCTTAAGGATTCGGAACCGCAGCCATCGGTTGCTTTGATCCGGGGGCAGCCTCTTATCAAATATCAGGAACAATTCCTTTGTCGATGGCAGTTTGCTCGGTGCCGACGGTGCTTGTCGCGACCGTTATCCCAACCAGGATCCGGTGCATGAACTGGTGCCTTTGGCGGGAGGCAGTTTGCTTTTTTCACAACCATGAAGACAGATACGCGGTTCGGAATACCATGGGACTGCAGGAGAGGGTGAGCGATTGAAATCCGAATGTCGACACGCCCGGTTGTGCGGGGAGCCTATTCGAGCACGCCCCTGTATTGAAAACAGAAAAGGAGGTAGGCCATGGTGGAAACGGTAACGTTGAATCCCGCGCTGGATCGCACCCTGTGGGTGGAGGACATCCGCTCGGACGACTCCAATCGTATCCTTCGGGAAGACCGTTATTCGGGTGGCAAGGGCATCGATGTCTCACGGGTGCTTACCACGCTGGGCATAGACAACAGGGCTCTCGGGTTTGTCGGCGGATTTACCGGCGACGAACTGGAGGGCCGTCTGCTCAACGAGGGAATTGCCTGCGATTTCGTGTCCATCGCCGGCGAAACACGGACCAACATCATCATCAACGATCAAAAGGCCGGCAAGCAGATCATTTTCAACGCCGAGGGACCGGAGATTCAGCCTTATGAATTGATGCACCTGATGCGCAAGGTCGAAGATCTCACGGAGCCGGATATCGTGGTCATCAGCGGCAGCTTGCCCAGAAAGATCAATCCGGAAATCTACCGCAGGATCATCGAAATTGCTCGCAGCAAAGGTGCCAGGGTAGTGCTGGATACGGATGGTGAGGCCCTCAAGGTCGCTATTCGGGCCTGCCCCGACATCATTAAGCCCAATATTCACGAACTGGAACGGCTGGTCGAGAGGTCTCTGAAGAGAACGGAGGAGATTGTCCAGGCCGCCCGCACGGTGCGAGACCGGGGTGTGGCAACGGTACTCGTTTCCATGGGCGCCCGAGGCATGATTCGGGTCGGTTCGGGTGAAGTTTTTCGGGCGATCCCTCCCGAAGTGGAATGCGTCAACACCATCGGGGCGGGAGATTCCTCGGTGGCCGGTTATGTTTTTGGCCTGGTCAGCGGACTCGATCCCCAAAAAGCGCTGGCCTGTGCGGTGGCTGCCGGAGCGGCTTCGGTCATAAGGCCCGGAACCGCTCTCTGCACCAAAAAAGACTTCGAAGAGCTCCTCGAGCGAACCACGGTGGAGCGTATTGACGAACATTAGGGCTACGGCATGCCTGAACTGTTCTGCTGGCATTTCCAGTCGACGGCTCTGGATAAGCCGTTGACGATCGAGAGGTTTTCGAACATCAGCCTGCCGAGGGACTGGGTAGAAGTGAAACTCGGTCGGTAATTGCACGGCAGATTGTTGGTTTGCGCCTTTCGTTAGGGAAAATATTTACTACAGTCTCAATAGAAAGTTGCGCCCCTGTTCAGGCTCAGGTCTGCCTGCTCACTCTAAGGAGAAAAAACATGAGGGTTCAAGACAAATACATTTGTTGGTTGGAGGACCTGAATTCCGCTGACGTGGAACGCGTCGGTGGGAAAAATGCCTCTCTCGGCGAAATGATTGCTTCGTTGCACCAGGAGAGCATTGCGGTGCCGGGTGGTTTCGCCACTACCGCCTTAGCCTACCGGGAGTTTCTCGACGTCAACAAGCTAGAAGAAAAGATCGGCGGGCTGCTCGAAGACTTCAACAAGGGCGACAAGTCTCTGGCCAAGACCGGACAGGCCATTCGCCGCCTGATCAACCGGGGGCAATTTCCCGAAGCAGTTTCTCAGGCCATTTCCACCGCCTATCGCCTGTTATGCGAACGGTATCAAAGCGATGAAGTGGATGTGGCGGTGCGCAGCAGCGCCACGGCCGAGGATCTGCCCGAGGCCAGTTTCGCCGGCCAGCAGGAAACCTATCTCAACGTGGCCGGGGCAGAAGAATTGCTGGAAGCTTGCCGGCGCTGCTACGCTTCGCTGTTTACCGACCGGGCCATCAGCTATCGCAATGAACAGGGTTTTGAGCACATGAAGGTCGCCCTTTCCGTAGGGGTGCAGAAGATGGTGCGTTCGGACCGCGCCGGTTCGGGTGTCATGTTTTCCATCGATACCGAAACGGGATTTCCGGACGTGGTGGTCATCAACGCCGCCTGGGGACTGGGCGACAATGTGGTGCAGGGAATCGTTAATCCTGACGAATACCTGGTCTTCAAGCCTTTTCTGGATCGCCCGGATCTGGTTCCCATTGTCGGAAAAAGCCTTGGCAGCAAAGAAAAGAAAATGGTTTACGCCTCCGCTGGTGGAGAAAAGATCAAAAATGTCGATACCTCGGCCAAGGAGAGTTTCAGCTATGTGCTAGACGACAGCGAGATTTTGCAGCTGGCCCGCTGGGCGGTTGCTATTGAAAAGCATTACCAGAAACCGATGGATATGGAATGGGCCAAGGACGGCGAAAGTGGAGAGCTGTTCATCGTCCAGGCCCGGCCGGAAACCGTCCAGTCCCGTAAAGGATCGACAAGGCTTCGAAATTATTCCCTGAAGGAGCAAGGAAAGGCCTTGGTCAGGGGCCTGGCCATTGGTTCGGCGATCGCTGCCGGCGAGGTTCAGGTCATCGAGAACCCCGACCGGATCGAAAAATTCAAAGCTGGACGGATACTGGTGACCACCATGACCGATCCGGACTGGGTGCCGGCGATGAAGAAAGCGGCTGGAATCATTACCGATCGCGGAGGACGGACTTCCCACGCCGCCATTGTCAGTCGCGAACTCGGCATTCCGGCCATTGTCGGTACGGAAACGGCTACCGAGGAGTTAAGCGACGGGCAGAGCATCACCCTGTGCTGTGCAGAAGGGGATCAGGGCGTCGTTTACGAGGGCAAACTGGCCTATGAAGAGGAGGAAATCCAGTTGGACCGGATGCCCGGGACCCGGACGCAGATCATGCTCAATATCGCCAGCCCCGCTGCAGCGTTTCGCTGGTGGCGGTTGCCGGTGGAAGGCATCGGTCTGGCCCGCATTGAATTCATCATCAACAACATCATCAAGATTCATCCTTTAGCGCTGCTGAAATTCGATGCCCTGCAGGACGACGATATAAAAAAGCGGATTGCCGCTCTGACCCGCGGATACCATGAAAAAACCGACTATTTCATCGATCACCTGGCTCGCGGCATCGGCCGAATCGCGGCTTCCCGCTATCCTGACCCGGTAATCGTGCGGATGAGCGATTTCAAGACCAATGAATATGCCAACCTGATCGGTGGTCGGGAATTTGAACCCGAAGAGGACAATCCGATGCTCGGCGTTCGGGGAGCGGCCCGTTACTATAGCGAGCGATACAGGGAAGCTTTCGCCCTGGAATGCCAGGCCTTGAAAAAAATCCGAGAAGAGCTTGGTTTCGACAATGTCATCGTCATGATTCCTTTCTGTCGCACCCTGGTGGAGGCGGACAAGGTGCTCAAGCTGTTAAGTCGTAACGGTCTGGTCCGCGGAGAAAAGGGGCTACAGGTCTATGTCATGGCCGAGGTGCCCTCCAACGTGATTCAGGCCGAGGAATTCGCACGGCGTTTCGACGGTTTTTCCATCGGCTCCAATGATCTGACCCAGCTGGTGCTGGGTGTCGATCGAGATCAGGAGGAACTGGCCTCGCTCTTCGACGAGCGGGACGAAGCGGTCAGAGAGATGATTTCCCTCTTGATCAAGGTGGCCCGTAAGACAGGGACCAAGGTCGGAATCTGTGGCCAGGCTCCGAGCGACTTTCCGGAGTTTGCCGAGTTTCTGGTCCGGGAAGGGATCGACTCCATTTCCCTCAATCCAGACAGCGTTTTCAAGGTCAGGCAGCGGGTCGCCAAGACCGAAGAGGAAATGAACCATGCCGATCCATAACTCGGATATTTCGCGTATTTTGAAACAGGTCGCCGACCTGCTTGAAATCAAGGGGGCGAACCCTTTTCGTGTGCGAGCCTACCGCAATGCCGCCCGCACCGTTGGCGACTATCCGCAGAGTATGGCGGAAATGCTCGGCCGGGGCAGAGATCTTGTGGAGATTTCCGGCATCGGCGAAGACCTGGCCGGCAAGATCGTGGAAATCGTCGAAACAGGCAGACTGAAAATGCTGGAAGAATTACAGGAGGAGGTGCCCGGCGACCTTAGCGAACTGCTACAAATCTCCGGGCTCGGTCCGCGGCGGGTGGCGGCTTTACATGACGCACTCGACATCAAGAGTCTGGAGGAGCTGGCAGAAGCCGCCGAAAAGCAAAAGATCCGTGCTCTGAAGGGCTTCGGAAAAAAAATCGAAAAAAAGTTCCTCAAGGAAGTCAAGCGACGGGCAAAGACCGATTTTCGCATCAAGTTTGCCGAGGCTGAACAGATCGCCGGGCCGTTGCAGGCCTATCTGGAAAAGACCGAGGGAGTCAAACAGGTGGTGGTGGCCGGCAGTTTTCGACGGCGCAAGGAAACCGTGGGAGATCTCGATATCCTGGTGACGTGCAAACGAGGCAGCAAGGTGATGGATCGCTTCAGTTCCTTCGAGGATGTTGAGGAGGTGCTGGCCAAGGGAGACACCAAATCCTCGGTTCGACTGCGCGGCGGTTTGCAGGTTGATTTGCGGGTAGTGCCCGGGGTCAGCTACGGTGCAGCTCTCTATTACTTCACCGGCTCAAAAAAACACAACATCGCGGTGCGCCGGATGGCGCAAAAAAAAGGTCTCAAGATCAACGAATACGGGGTTTTTCGGGGAGCGGAAGAGGATAGAGAACGTATCGCCGGGGCCAGCGAAGAAGAGGTGTTGTCGGCGGTCGCTTTGCCTTACATCGAGCCTGAACTGCGGGAGGATCAAGGGGAAATCGAGGCGGCCCGGGAAGGAAAACTGCCCGAGCTCATCACCCTCGACGACCTTCGCGGCGACCTGCACGTTCACACCAGGGCCACAGACGGCCGCTCCTCTCTCAGGGAGATGGCCGATGCGGCCCGCTCTCTCGGCTACAGCTATCTCGCCATCACGGAACACAGCCAGGCGGTGAGGATGGCCAAGGGACTGAAGCGTAAACAACTGGAACAACAGATCGAAGAGATCGACGAACTCAATGAAGAATTCTCGGGCTTTCGCATCTTTAAAGGGATTGAAGTGGACATCCTTGAAGACGGCGCACTCGACCTGCCCGATGCCGTGCTCAAAAAGCTCGACTTAAGGGTTTGCGCTGTCCATTCCAGCTTCGATCTTTCTGTCGAGAAACAGACCGAGCGCATCATTCGGGCCATGGACAACCCTTGTTTCAATATTCTTGCTCATCCTGTCGGCCGACTCATTAATAAGCGCCAGGCCTACCGTGTGGACGTGATGAGACTCATCGAGGTGGCCCTGGATCGGGGCTGTTTTCTGGAACTCAACGCCCATCCCGACCGCCTCGATTTAAATGACCATCATTGCCGGTTGGCCAAGGAGAAGGGTTTAAAGGTCGCCATCTCCACAGATGCCCACCACACAGGCGGGCTTCGAAACATGCAATACGGGATCTACCAGGCTCGGCGCGGCTGGCTGTCCAAAAACGACGTTATCAATACGCGAAAAACAGCCGATCTGGTTAAGCTTATGCAAAGATAGTCAGGAACAGGAATATCAGGCCCATAGAACCTGGGGGTTCTATGGGCCTGATGGAAAAATAAGCTGCGTCATGGTCCGCAAAAGTCAACCTTGCGGGCTGAATTCCCCCCGTTGCTTCTCGAACAAGAACTCTGTTGCCGATTCATTCTTGTTCTGTCAAGTCGTCCTCAAGTTTTCTGGATGCGAGGAGTTAACCCCCGATGGAGTCTTCAGGCAAACGGCTCCGCCACAGGCAAAGCAACTGCAGGGTTTCCCCGGCGCTCCACCGGTGCTGCCTGGAACGAATCCCAGGTCAGAACGGAGCGGGTTGCTCAGTCAAAGGTAATGTCCCAGTCCGTCACTTCTCCGCTGCCAACTGTCAGGTCAATGGTTACGGTGTCCTTGTCATAAGTGGATGCGACCAGCTGGTACTCTCCCGCCGGCAGGTCCAGCTCGTAGGTGCCGCCATCGGCGATGTTGATTGACAAGATGGTGATTACCGCGTCGTCCAAAGCTCCTTCGCAGGCAAGTATCTGCCTGAAATCGAGGGTGGCGAATTGGTCCACTGCGGCGTCGATGATTGTCACCAGGCCGGAGACTGTCCCAGGCTCCTCGTCGAGGCCGGGAAGGCTGAAATTGACCGTGGACACGCTCTGCGTGGAAAGATTCGCCACCTTGCAGACAGGCCCGTAATCGGCCTTCCGGGCCACCAGATTGTATACTCCCGGCTCCAGAAACAGTGCGTACTCGCCGTTTTCGACAGTCAGGGTTCCGGATGAGATGATGGTTTGATCTTTGATATCCAAAGCATTGGGATCGACCGTCTGGGCGCTGACAAAGGCGTTTTCAAGCGGTTGTTCGGACTCGCTTTCTGCAGGCAGGTCCGTCACCACTCCCAAGACCTTTGCATTTTCAACCATATCCAGTACCTTGATTGTCGGTTTGAGCAGATAGATGCCACTGGCACCGGCTTTGACTACCGAACGCATGGCGTCAAAGTCGAGAATCAGCTCGGTGGTTTCGTCGGCACTGATTTCAAAGCCGGCGACGACCTTAAGACCGGTTTGAGGTCCGCTGGGAACTTTCAGTTCGCGGATCCGATCATCGGCCCGGTAGACTACATAGTTGGCATAAGGATGCGGCTGGCTGAAGATATTGAGACCAGAGTCTGCCGTCTCGCCGATGATCAGGCGCATCTGGGTGTAAGAGCCCGAATCCAGCGATGTCTGCCCGAGCTGTTCGCGAACCCCATTGACCAGCTCCAGGAGATTATAGGTCCCATTGGGCTCAGCGACAGTCTTCCAACTGCCCTCTTCTTCACCTTCGCCGCCCATGTGAACTTGGACGCGTGCTATGGTGACATACACCGCCTGGTAGGTGTCGGTGGCATTGTCCGTCAGCCAGGTAACCAGGGTCCCTTCACCGCTTCCGCTGCTTCCCCCGCTGCCGCCACCCCCGCAGGCGGTCATGCTTAAGAAGGCAAGACCAATCAGTAGCGCACACAAATTTCTCAATTCAAGAAAATTCATTTTCTTCTCCTCTGCTCGTTGTGGGGTCAGGATCGAAATCTCGGGATCACCCGTATCCGTTGTCTGTGGCAAGGCGGACCGTCTGTTCCGCTGTTGCGCACCGTTGCCCTGGAAACAGCAAGGTCTGTGCCCAAGTTTAACACCAGAAAAGATGCCGACAATGAGATGTTTTCCCGGTCAGCAGGGATGTCCTTATAAGGAGTTCGCAGGGACTATGCTTGCGCCTATTGTCACGTGACCGGAACGTCAAGAATTCCAGGCAATAAACAACAGTGCCGTTTTAAATGTCAAATCTGCAGATGGTTGCGGAGGGGTCCATTTCTTTCTAGTGTATTTTTTGTATGTGCGGGACGTTGGTTGAAAACAAGCAACTCATCATCTGTGGCGGATTCCGCCATTTGCCGGGAGACGAGAGATGCAGTATCTGATCAAAACAGTTCTGAGTGTCCTGATTATTCTGGGTGCGACGGCCCTGGGCCGACGGTTCCCTTCAGCGGCGGGCCTGATCGGCGTGATGCCCCTCACCGGAGCCCTGGTGCTGGTGTGGATGTACTGGGACAACAGGGGCAACCCGGAAGTGATGCAGGGTTTTGCCCGGGGCGCTGCTTGGGGCATACTGCCGAGCCTGCTGTTTTTCTTTGTGGCGCTGCTGTGTTTCAAGAGACAAATGCCGTTGGCCGTGGTTCTTGCGGCAAGTTTTGGCGCCTGGATGGCGGGCGCCTTTGTACATCAGTGGTTATTGAAATAAGCGACCGGAGGTGTGGCACTTCGGGCTCGTGAAAGTGTCACCTTCCCGACTTTTTGCTTTTTCCTGGTCACGGGCCGACTCACTTGAATCGAGACACCGCCGATTTTACCGCCTGCCCAAGAGAATCCCATGCGTTGTCCAAGCCGGCCTTGAGGTCGTTCCAGGCGTCATCTCC
>SLLR01000111.1 GCA_007134025.1 Desulfuromonadaceae bacterium
CGGGCTTCTGCCGTGGGTCATGAGCTGTTCGGCAATCAGGGCCAGGTTGCTCATGCCCATGTAGAACACCAGGGTGCCGACCCCGGTGGCCAGCTTCGACCAGTCCAGACTGGAGACCTTTTTCAACGGATTTTCGTGGCCGGTGATCAGACCCAGACTGGTGGTAAAGTCCCGATGGGTAAGGGGAATCCCGGCGTAGGCTGCGGCGGCGAAACCGGCGCTGATGCCCGGCACCACCTCAAAGGGGACCCCGGCGGCCTGTAGTTCTTCCGCCTCTTCGCCGCCGCGGCCGAAGACATAGGGATCGCCTCCCTTGAGGCGGGCGACGATTCGCCCCCGGCGGGCCTGTTCCACCAGCAGCGCATTGATCTCCTGCTGCGGCAACTGATGGCGGCCTCGGGTCTTGCCGACGAAGATCCGCTCGGCGGCACAGGGAGCTTCGGCAAGCAGGGCCGGATTGGCCAGATAGTCGTACACCACCAGGTCGGCGCATCGCAGACAGTCCCGGCCCTTGACGGTGATCAGGCCCGGATCGCCGGGCCCGGCGCCGATCAGATAAACGATGCCCTGTTTCAAAGGTTGTTTCTCAGTCATCTCAAAAACCTGTAGATGGATAGATCAGCGGGACTCCGGCTGCTGCGGGTACAGTTCCTGGAGAATGGCCCCGGCGCCCTGCGCCAGCAGCCGGTCGGCCAGGGCGGTGCCGATTTGCGCCGCCTGGTCGCCGGAACCCTCCAGGCTGCCCCTGAGAAGCACGCTGCCGTCAAGACCGGCCACCAGTCCGGTGAGCAGCAGCCGGCCGTCAAGCAGTTGAGCGTAGCCCGCCACCGGCACCTGGCAGCCTCCCTCGAGACGGGCCAGGAAAGCCCGTTCGGCGGTCACCGCCGTGGCTGTAGCCCCATGGTGCAGGGGGGCGAGGAGTGTTCCGGTATTTTCATCCTCGCAGCGAATTTCCAGGCCCAGCGCACCCTGGGCAATGGCCGGCAGGCAGTCTTCGGGCTGGAGATAAAGACCAATGCGGTTCCCGTAGTCGAGACGCTGCAGACCGGCGGCGGCCAGTACGATGGCGTCCAGTTGCTGTTCCGCCATCTTGCGCAGCCGGGTGTCCACATTGCCCCGCAGGTCGCTGATCCGCAGATCGGGACGATGGTGCAGCAACTGGGCCCGGCGCCGCAAGGAAGAGGTTCCGACCCGGGCATTCCGGGGCAGGTCGGCCAGGCTGCGGGCGGGAGCGGCGAGGACCAGGCAGTCCCGGGGATCGGCACGCTCGGTGATGCAGCCGATTTCCAGCCCCGGCGGCAGGCGGGTGGGCACATCCTTCATCGAATGAACCGCCAGATCAATGGAACCGGCCAGCAAGGCCTCTTCGATTTCCTTGACAAACAGTCCCTTGCCGCCGATTTTGGCCAGCGGCGAATCAAGGATCCGGTCGCCGGTCGTCTGTATGGCGACCTGCTCCACGGTCAGCCCAGGCCAGTGTTGCTGCAGGCGGTTCTGAACCCACCGAGCCTGCCATAAAGCCAGGCGGCTGGCGCGGGTGCCGATGCGCAGCAGAGCATGTTGCATGGTGATCCATCCTTTCGAGTGTCAGCGGAAATCCTCATCCTCGGGCCGATCGTCGAGACCGAAAAGGGTGCGCAGGGCATCGAGGTAGGGTTCGTTGCTGCCGTCGTGACGGCGTTCCTTGATAAGGGTCAGGGGCCGGTGCAGAATTTTCCTGATCATGGCCTCGGTGCAGGCTTCCAGCGCCAGTCGTTCTTCGCTGCCAAGCCCGGGCTGCCGGGCGAAGGTTTTGTCCAGTTCCCGTCGGCGAATCGCCTCGCAGTGGCGCCGCAGGTCACGAATGGTCGGAGTCAGCTCCAGATTGCCAAGCCAGCGCAGAAAGGAGTCGATCTCCTGGTCGATGATGTCCTCGGCCCTGGCAGCGGCTTTGCGGCGTTCCCTGAGATTGGCGTCGATGACCTTCTGCAGGTCGTCGATGTCGTAGAGATAGGCGTTGTCCACCTGGTTCACCGCCGGTTCGATGTTTCTCGGGACCGCGATATCGATAAAAAACATCGGACGGTTCCGGCGCAGTCGGATCGCTTTTTCCACCTGGCTGCGGTGAAGAATGTAATCGTCGGCCGTGGTGGAGGTGAGGACAATGTCTGCCTGGGGCAGATAGTCGGGAAAATCCTTGTAGGGCACCGCCCGGCCACCGAAGCGGGCCGCCAGTCGCAGGGCCCGCTCCAAGGTACGGTTGGCGACCAGCAGCCCTTCAGTGCGTTGATCGAGCAGGTGCCGGGCCGCGAGTTCGCTCATTTCACCGGCGCCGATGAGCAGCACCCGGCGGTTCTCCAGGGAGCCGAAGATCTTGCGCGCCAGTTCCACCGCCGCATAGCTGATGGACAGAGTCTGGCAGGCGATGCCGGTTTCACTGCGTACCCGCTTGGCTACCGAAAAGGATTTATGCAGCAAGCGGGTGAGGACCGGGCCGACGCTCCGACATCTTTCGGCTGCGGCAAAGGCGTCTTTGAGCTGGCCGAGAATTTGCGGCTCTCCCAGGACCATGGAATCGAGACTGGAAGCGACCCGGAACAGGTGGCGGACGGCTTGTTGGTCCCACAGCTCGTAGAGGTGCTCGTCTGGCATCGGGGCTTTGAGCTGGTGGAATTCTTCGAAAAACTTGCGCAGTCGGGCGGTCGTGGAAGTGCTGTCGTGGCTGCAGGCGTACAGTTCCACCCGGTTGCAGGTGGACAGCAGCAACCCTTCCAGGATCTCCGGCGCCTCCAGTAGCCGACTCAGCGCTTCCTGCCGGCGCTCCAGGCTGAAGGCGACCCGTTCGCGCACGGCCACGGGAGCCGTCTTATGGTTTAAACCGATGACAAAGATATGCATGGGGTCGTTACCGTTTCACAGCCGCTCGAAGAGCGGTGTCGGACAGTTCGGAGGCCAGCAGGTTGACTCCGAGAACGGCAAGGATCAAACACAGAAAACCGAGGATTGCCAGCAGCGCCGCCCGTCGGCCCCGCCAGCCGATGGCCAGTCGCCCGTGAAGCAGAACGGCATAGACCAGCCAGCTGATCAGCGCCCAGGTTTCCTTCGGGTTCCAGCGCCAGTAACGGCCCCAGGCCGCATGGGTCCAGGCGGCACCGGTGATAATCCCCAGGGTCATGAGGGGAAAACCCCAGGCCAGGCAGCGGTGGTTGACAAGGTCGAGGCTGTCGAGGGAAGGCAGGCGAAAGAAAAGCGCCGAAAGGTGCTTGTTTTTCAGCATGCGCTCCTGCAACAGGTACATGACTCCGGCGATAAAGGCCAGGGCGAAAAAAGCATAACCGAGTACCACCAGACCCACATGCAGGGGAAACCAGGAGCTTTCAAAGAGGGGCTGCAGGCCATCGCCGCGACGGAGAAGAGCTCCGCTGAAAACCAGCAGCAGCAGTGACAAGGGAGCCAGAAAAGCGCCCAATACCGTCAGCCGGTGTCGCCCCTCGAACCACAGAAAAATACCCGTGACACTCCAGGCGAGAAAGGACAGGGGCAGGTACGGCCTGGAGGCCGGTGTGGTTGCCATTGGCAGCAGGCTTGCGACAAGGGCAAGGCTGAGCAGCACAAAGCTGCCTCGCAGCAGCCGGCTCCCGATTTGCGCCGGTCGGTTGCGGCCGCTGGCGATATGCATCAGGTAGCTGCAGGAAGCGGCCAGATAGCCGAGCAGGGTTATTTGAAACAGCAGCTCTCGCATGGGTAGTCACCGTGCGCCGGACGGCAGGTCGACGGCCAGCGCTGCAAGGGAGAAATTTTCGCCCAGGGTATTTTTCAGTAGCCGGTCAACGGCCTCGACCTGGCCGGCGGCCACCAGTTCGACCAGCCCGCCTTTGAACAGTTCGTCGACTTCCTGGCCCGGACCAATGGAACAATCCGCTGCCGCCAACCGTTTTTCCCGGACCGCGGACAGAATCAACAGGATCGCGGTCCAGTGCTCAGGCAGCCATTGGTCCAGCTGCTGTTTCAGCCAACGGGCCAGAGCGGGACTGCCGCCCCCGGTGGAGACGGCCAGGGTCAACTCGCCTCGGCGCAGCACCGCCGGCAGGGTGAAGTCGCCCCCTGCGGGGTCGCCGGGAAGGTTGACCAGGGCGCCCCGGCGCCGCGCTTCGGCGGCGACGGCCTGATTGAGATAAGGGTCGTCAGTGGCGGCAAAAACCAGTAGGGCGTCCCGCAGATCGTCGGGATGGTAGGGACGGCACCGGTGCTCGACGCGATCCGTCAGGGCCGTGGCAAGGGGCTGCGGGTCCACCAGCCGGACCCGGGCACCAGCCGCCAGCAATCCGGTACACTTGCGCCGGCCGACGGTGCCGCCGCCAACCACCACGCAAAGCCGGTCGCACAGGTTGATGAGTAGAGGGTAGTCGCGCATGAGCCGGATTCCTGACCGCAAGAGGGACGAATCTGCCGGGGGTCAAATGCCGAAAAGAGATTTTTCGACCAGCTCGCCCAGCAGATGAGCAAAAAACAGGGTGGCCTCCACGGTCCGCGGTGGTGAATCGGTGGCGAGACGAAACAGAAAGTCCGGTCTTTCCCCGGGAAACTCGCCCTTGCCGTGGGTGGCGGCGGTCATGCAGCCGAGTTGAGCCGCTTCGGCCAGACCGCTGAGCAGGGTGTCGTCGCGAATGTGATCGCAGAGGGCGAGGACAATGTCCTGGGGACCGGAAGCGATACGCAGCTGGCGGGAAAAAAACTGGTTGTCCCGACCGTCCCGGGCCAGGGCTGCGGCAAAGGTAGCATTCTGGCTCAGGGACAGGGCCGGCAACGGCGGTCGGTCCAAAGAAAGCCGATGCAGGAACAGGTTGGCCATCAGGTCGGCCACCGCTCCGAGGGGGCCGTTGCCGATGATCAGCAGCCGACCTCCCTGGTTAAAGGTCTCCACCACCCGCTCGGCAAAATTCACCAGATCTACCGCCTGAATGAGAAAGCTCTCTTCCAGGACCCGGGTATGTTCCCGTAACGACAAAGCAACACGTTCCTGCAGCATGGAATCGGCAACCTCCGAAAAATTTGTGAGAAGGATAGGGGGGCGGTTCCACCCTGTCAAGCTCTGGCGACGTCCTGGCGGCGAATAAGACCTTGCATTTTGACCGCAGTCTTCTATGATAGGCCACAGATGCCATGTTCGTGTCGATTATTGTTCCCGCATCCGGATAAGGAGAAAATTCATGGCCGGTGATCACGTGATTCAGCTGACCGACGCTGATTTTGAAACCCAGGTCCTCAAAGCCGATGTGCCGGTTCTGGTGGATTTCTGGGCCTCTTGGTGTGCGCCCTGCAAGGCTATCGCCCCCCTGATTGAAGAACTGGCGGCCAGCTATGCCGGCAAGGTCAGGGTCTGCAAGGTCAATGTCGATGAGAACCCCGCGACGCCGGGAAAGTACGGTGTGCGCGGCATACCGACCCTGA
>SLLR01000099.1 GCA_007134025.1 Desulfuromonadaceae bacterium
CTGATCCGGTTCGAGGTTTGTGTTTAAGGCCGTCCAAAGGCGGCCTTTTTTGTGGATGACGAGCTACTAAGGTTCCGTTGTCGCGTCATTTGATTCTTGGCCGGAAAGACCTGCCAGTTCGCCCGCTGCATCCGCAAGGTTGCGGCGGGTCTGCTCGACCCGGTGCAGGGTCGTTTCGGCCTGTTCCAGAACCAACGTCAATTCCTCGGTGATGCGATCCAACTGCTCATGGATTGTTCCAATCTGTTGTGTTACCCGTAAAATCTCCCGAGTAACCGTATTGGCTTCTTCGGCTAGCATCACGGCCTGCTGTTCCAAAACTTCCAGTCGAGCCCCGGCCTGTTGTGAGTCTTCCGCAGCCTGATCCGTCTGTACCATGGCTTGTTCGACAGGTGAGATGATCTCCGGTGCCAAATGTTTTTCCACGATCGAAGTGCTTGTCTCCTGTTCCTGAGTTTCGGTAACTTGTCTGTCCCGTCGGCATCCGATCAAAAGTGCCACTGCCAGAACCAACACGATCCCCATACGCAGCATGATCCCCTCCTCTTAGCGATAAAAATTCTGGTGGTATTTGTCTTTCAAGCATAATCCGTAAAAAAAAAGGGTTGTTGTGCCTCGTTTATTCTAGCGAAAGAAAGACTTTTGACCAGCAGGGTGTTGAAAAAAATTGTTGTCATCATTGTAATAATAAAACAAAGTTATAGAATCTTGAGAGGTGTTCAGTTGGTGACCTGATGGATGCCTTTTTTGACAAAGCTTTGGCGATCTCTCCAGGGCCCGGGTACTCTTCAAACAGCTTGCACAGGGAGGACGGTTCGATGGCAGAGCACAAACAGATCAGAATTGCGACTCGTAACAGCGGTTTTATCGATCCGGAAAGTATCGAATCCTATATCGCCGCCGGGGGCTACCTGGCTCTGGGTAAGTGCATTGAGGAAATGAGCCCTGAATCGTTGATTGAGGAAATAATTCAAAGTGGCTTGCGTGGGCGAGGCGGAGCCGGTTTCCCTACGGGAGTCAAGTGGCGGTTCGCCGCCAAAAACAAGGCCGATGTGAAATACGTCATCTGTAATGCGGATGAGGGCGATCCCGGAGCCTATATGGACCGGGCAGTGCTGGAAGGCGATCCTCACAGCATTCTCGAAGCCATGGCCATTGCCGGTTATGCCACCGGAGCCTGTCGAGGCACCATCTATATTCGCGCTGAGTACCCGCTGGCATTAAAGCGATTGCGGATTGCCATCGACCAGGCCACGGATTACGGTGTGCTGGGGCCGAATATTTTGCAGACGGGATTTAGTTTTGATATTGAAATCAAGTACGGAGCCGGTGCCTTTGTCTGCGGTGAGGAAACGGCCCTGATCAACTCCATCGAAGGAAAGCGCGGCGAACCTTATACCAAACCGCCGTTTCCCGCCGAGGCCGGCTACTGGGGCAAACCCACGGTGCTGAACAACGTGGAAACCCTGGCCAATATTCCGGCCATTGTGCTCAAAGGGGCCAAGTGGTACAGCAGCATCGGGTCGGAAAACGCCAAAGGAACCAAGGTTTTTTCCCTGGTCGGCAAGATCAGGAATGTGGGACTCATCGAAGTGCCTATGGGCATCACCCTGCGCGAAGTGGTCTTTGACATTGGTGGCGGCTGCCCTGAGGGAAAGGAGTTCAAAGCAGTGCAGACCGGCGGGCCCTCCGGCGGCGTATTGACCTACAAGGATCTTGATGTGCGCATCGACTATGAAAATCTGGCCGCCTGCGAGTCGATCATGGGATCGGGCGGTATGATCGTCATGGATGAAGATGCCTGCATGGTGGATGTGTCCAAGTTTTTTCTGAGTTTTACCATGGATGAAAGCTGCGGCAAGTGCGCTCCGTGCCGCATCGGTTCCAAACGTCTCTATGAGTCGCTGGACCGCATCACTCACGGGAAGGCAGAAGAGGGCGAACTGGAGCGTCTTGAAAACCTGGCGCGCAGAGTAAAGGACACGGCGCTGTGCGGATTGGGACAGACCATGCCCAACCCGATTCTGTCGACCCTGCGCGTTTTCAAGGATGAGTATCTGGCCCATGTGGAGAACCACAAATGTCCGGCCGGGGTGTGTCTGGATTTACTCGAATATCGAATTTTGCCAGACAAGTGTACCGGGTGTACCCTGTGTGTCCGAGTTTGTCCTGTCGATTGCATTGAAGGAAAACCCAAGCAGGTTCACGTTATTGACAACGAAAAATGCATTAAATGCGGCGCTTGTCTGGAGAAATGTAAGTTCGATGCAATTGTCAAAGAGTAAAAAAGTCTTCTTGGTGGGCTTTCGACTTGACAAAAAAATCATCATACCTTGAAGATAGGTTTCGTTTTGTCGTGGTGAACGGTTGATTATTGGCCCTGGTTGAAAGACTCCTGGAAGAAAAGGCTGTGCAATGGAATACAGAAATATCATTGAGCAGGCTGTTGCGGAAATATTCTCAACAATGCTTTTTCTTGAAGTAACGCCACAGACCGGCGAACCTTCCACCATTAACGAAGAGCGGATGCTCTCAGGGATGCTGGGCTTTGCCGGAGATCTGCAGGGAACGGTTCTGATTCATCTGCCGGCCACGGTAGCCATCGCCATTACCAACGCCTTTCTGGAACTTGACCTCGACGAGGTTGATAATGAAGTCAAGGACGCTATTGGCGAGTTGACCAACATGGTCGCCGGGGGCATCAAGTTCCTGCTCCCCCAACAGCAGAGGGATGTTCAATTATCCATTCCGTCCGTCATCTCCGGCAAAGGCTACACCTGCGCCACCACCGGAAAGGCCCTGCGCTGTGCCACTGGATTTGAAACGGATGGCGGCCCCTTTGTTGTCGAATTTCTGGTCAAATAGTAAACAGTACAAAAGGCGGAGCCCGTTTTGCCGTCGGAAACAACACAGCCGCCATCTGGAAAAAGGCCCCGTAGTTAAAGCTGCGGGGCCTTTTTCCATGCTAATCTTCGAAATTCATAATAATTCCAACTATTTAAACCCTCCCTTGATGCCAACAGTTACAACCTCAAGAGGTATATCTTTGCCCGAATCAGCAATAGCCTGGCGAGCCAGAGCCAGCAAGCCGCTGCAGCAGGGCACCTCCATGAGTACCAGGGTAAGACTGCAAATTCGATTTTGTGACAAAATTGCGGTCAGTTTGGCTTGATGACCATCCACGTCGTCCAGCTTGGGGCAGCCGATTAGTAGTGTTTTTCCTGCAAGCAGTTTGCGGTGAAAGTCAGGATAGGCAAAAGGCGCGCAATCGGCGGCCAGCAGCAGGTCGGCACCGTCCAGAAAAGGAGCACTGGGCGAAACCAGCTTGATTTGGACCGGCCAATTGGCCAGTTGCGAGGGACTTTCCGCCGCAGACGCAGGATGTGCTGCGTGCCTTTTTGTCTGAGACTTAAATGTCATGGATCGCGAAGAAGGGCAACCGCTGCCGGCAAAAGTAGTTAAAGAGGAGGGCCGCCGAGGCTCGTTTACCGCCTGTTCATCACAAGCGGCAGCTTGCCGTTGCTCAATACTGATGGCGCCACGGGGACAATCACCGAGACAGGCTCCGAGGCCGTCACAGAGATTTTCGGCGACCAGCCGGGCCTTTCCATCAACGAGTTGAATTGCGCCCTCGGCGCATGCCGGGACACAAAGGCCGCAGCCATTGCATTTTTTTTCATCTATTTTGACGATATGGCGAAACATGATGATCCTCCCGCTGCAAGTTGTGATTGTTCGTGCGTTGAATCGATCATGCCAGCAACAGGTTTCGTCGGACTTGATCTTTGTCAATAAAAGGATATTTACTGATCAGCTCAGTATCAACCTGTGCAGAAGATAAGAACGCTACCGGGCAGAACTTTGCGAAGATAGCGAACGGCCAGCTTGGACCGTTCGATTTTGGTCAGACAGTTGACGTAGAATTGAGGCTGGAAGAGGCGTTTAAGGGCCTTGTGTGCTCGAAGTTGGCCGGGGGTCGTCATTGGCCACCCCGGAGAACATTAAAGCTTGAGTCGGATAATATATATTATGTAAACTTTTATGGCTGGCTGTAGAAATACGGGCTGTCATCCCAGGCTGGCCAGTTCAAGACGCCCACCCCAGCGCTTGGTCAGTTCACGGCGCACTTCGGCATAGGCTTTACCGTGAGCGAAATCCGGATTGTCGACCAATTGAAAAGCCTCCTGTCGAGCCTGCTCTAGAATGCGCCCGTCCCGAAGCAGATTGGCGACTCGAAAATCCGGCAGTCCCGACTGTCTTGTACCGAGGACTTCCCCCGGACCCCGAATGGCCAGATCGGCTTCTGCGATACGAAAACCGTCGGTATGAGCCACCATCACCTCCAGCCGTTTTCGACCTTCGTCGGAACAACGTTCGGAGCGCATCAGAAGACAATAACTGGTTGTCGCTCCGCGACCCACCCGGCCACGCAACTGGTGTAACTGTGCCAGCCCAAAACGTTCAGCGTGCTCAATCATCATTACTGAAGCGTTGGGCACATCGATACCCACCTCGACGACGGTTGTAGAAACCAGCAGATGAATGTGGCCGGCTTTGAATTCTCGCATCAGCCGAGCTTTTTCATCCGCTTTGAGTCGTCCGTGTAGCAGGCCCAGGCTGAATTGTGAAAAGATCTGGCGGCGCAGATAGTCGTATCCCTCGCTGGCGGCCAACAGGTCGTTCTTTTCCGTTTCTTCCACCAGTGGGTAAACGATATAACCCTGCCGGCCTTCAGCTAGTTCCGCTTTTATCTGGCGGTAGGCCTTTTGCCGGTCTTCTTCACCGAGCATTCGGGTCTGTACCGGCGTGCGTCCCGGGGGCAACTCATCAATCACACTTAAAGCCAGGTCGCCGTAGGCGGTTAACGCCAGAGACCGGGGTATGGGCGTCGCGGTCATGACCAACAGATCGGGATGCCGGCCTTTGTTGCGCAGAGCAGCCCGTTGGCGCACCCCGAAGCGGTGTTGCTCGTCGATAATGCCAAGCCCCAGTTGCTTGAAACGGACCGACTCCTGCAGAACCGCATGCGTGCCCACCACCATATCGACAGAACCGGAAGCGATGCCCTGCAAAATGGATTTGCGGTTTTTCTGCGGTGTCGATCCGGCAAGATAAACCACCGTCAGGCCGAGTTTTTCAAGCCAGGGTTGAAACTGCAGAAAATGCTGTTCCGCCAAAATTTCCGTCGGCGCAACCACCGCAACCTGGGTGCTGTTTTCAATGGCGATCAGGGCGCTCATCAGTGCAACAACGGTTTTGCCGCTGCCGACGTCTCCTTGCAGCAATCGATTCATTGGATGCGGGGACAGCATGTCCCGCTTTATTTCGCCGAGTACCCGGCGTTGTGCCGTCGTGAGTTGAAACGGCAGCATCCGCGCCAGTGGCGCGGTATAGCGATGCGCGAGAGTAAAGGCAAAGCCCTGCTCCAGGGTCACGCCCTTTCGGCGCAGGGCCAGTCCCAGTTCCAGAAAAAAGAACTCGTCAAACACCAGGGTCCGCCTGGCTTGGTCCGTTCCCGCTTCCAATTTCTTATACGGGGTGTCGGCGGAAGGCCAGTGCGCCTGCTCAAGGGCCTGTGTCAAAGGCAGCAGTCCCTGGCGCTCGCAGATCGCTTCGGGCAAAGACGATGATACCAGCGGCGCATAGTCCGTTACCAAGTGCCGCCAGATTTTACGAACCGTTTTCTGATGCAGACCTTCTGTTAATGCGTATACGGGAAGATAGCATCCATAGGCCAGGGGGTCGGCAACCAGCACATCAGCATCGCTCTGTCCCGGTTGTAAAAACTGAATATCGGGATGATGTACTTCGCGAAGAACGCCAAAACGCCGGGGTTCGCCGACTGCGATGAGATGTCGGCCAACAATAAAACGCTGCTGCATCAATGGTTTGCGGTAGTGGAACCACTTAAGGGAGAGTTTTCCGGTGCCGTCGCTGATAACAACCTCATAGAGGCGTTTACGCTGTCGGGCGGTTTGCGACTCGCCGGCGGCGATAATGGTTCCGGAAAATACCTGGACGGCCTGTTCCCGAATCTGACCGATTTTGAGGATTTGGCGACGGTCTTCGTAGCGCAGGGGAAGATGATACAAGGCACTTTCCACATCGGAAAGACCCATTCTGGAGAGTTTTTCAAAAAGCCGGGGCCCCACTCCCCGTACCCGGTTAAGGGGGGTGGTAAGAGAGTGGCAAGCAGCGCGGGTAGAAGCAGCGTTCACCTGCCCTCTCCTTCAATCAGCGGTCTTGAGCGGCATTCAGATCCTTGAGCAGATCCTCCAGGGAAATGCCATGGGCGTTTGCGCCCTGTTCAATGGTTTCATAGCGGGCCGCAGCGCAACCGACACAGCCCATATTGTAACGGATAAACACCTGCGCATATTCCGGTCCCATTTCCAGCACATCGTGAAAGGTCAAATCCTTGGTGATTTTTTGGCTCATCTGCGATTCCTTCTTAAGGAGTGACGCTGCGATCGGCTAAACGTAACGGACTTCGGTGATTTCATAGATCTTGATGCCGGAAGGCACGGTGACCCGTACCTCCTCATCCAGATTGCGGCCAATCAGGGCGCGACCCACGGGCGAGGTTACGGAAATCTTGTTTTTCTTGATGTCCGCCTCGTCCTCTCCCACGATCTGATAGGTCACTTCACTTTCCGTATCCACATCAAACAGGGTCACCGTGGCACCGAAAAGAATTTTATCGCCGGACAGGGTAGCCGGTGAAATCACTTCGGCCCGGGCGATTTTGTCGTTCAGTTCCTTGATGCGGCCTTCAATAAAACCCTGGCGATTTTTAGCCGCTTCGTATTCTGCATTTTCGGAAAGGTCGCCGTGATCCCGGGCTTCGGCGATATCCTGAACAACACGAGGTCTTTCGACGCGTACCAGGCGCTTCAGTTCTTCCTGCAGAGTGCGGTAACCTTCTTCGGTGATGGGATTTGAGCGTGACATGCGGGTAACATTCCTTCTAGATAAAAAATTTTCGGGCGGGGTAACCCGCCCGAAAATTGTTGTTACTTAATAGATTAGGCACCAGCCGTGATTTAACGGCTAAGATAATACTCTTGAACGGGAGTCACGTCAAGACTTTCTCGCTGCAGCGCCAAAACTCCGGCGACAGCGGCTTCAATGCCGGCGGTCGTCGTAAAGTAAGCGAGATTCTGCATCAGCGCCGAGCGGCGGATGGAGTAGGAATCCGCTACCGACTCGGCACCGAAAGTCGTATTAAAAACCATTGTAAATTCGCGGCTTTTAATGGCATCAACACAGTGAGGCCGGCCTTCTTTGACCTTATTGACAGTGGTCACCGCGATCCCTTCGGCGCGCAGAAATTCCGCCGTTCCCCGGGTGGCGACGAGTTCGATGCCGGCGGCAACCAGCTGTCGCACGGCCTGAACAATGAGGGGTTTGTCGTCATTTCGAACACTGACAAACACTTTACCGGTGACGGGCAAGCGCACGCCGGCACCGAGTTGAGCCTTCGCAAAGGCCTTGCCGAAGTCGTAGTCGATGCCCATAACCTCCCCCGTCGATTTCATTTCCGGCCCCAGCAGGGTGTCGACTCCGGGGAACTTGACAAAGGGGAAGACCGCCTCCTTGACCGAAACGTAAAGCGGAATGATCTCATCCTTGATACCAAGTTCGGCCAGGGTCGCGCCGGCCATGATTCGAGCCGCCAGTTTGGCCAGGGGTCGATTGGTCGCCTTAGAAACAAAGGGCACCGTTCGGCTGGCTCTGGGATTGACTTCGAGGAGATAGATGGTGCGCTCCTTGATGGCAAACTGAATATTCATCAGCCCCTTAACGCCCAGTTCAAGAGCCAGGGCGCGGGTCTGGCGGCGAATTTCATCGACCTGTTCCGCCGGCAGAGAGTAGGGAGGCAGCACACAGGCCGAGTCCCCGGAATGGATTCCTGCCTCCTCGATGTGCTGCATGATGCCGCCAATCACCACCTCGCGTCCGTCGCAAAGAGCATCCACGTCGATTTCGGTGGCGTGTTCCAGAAATTTGTCGATCAGAATGGGATGATCCGGTGACGCCTGAACAGCAAAGCGCATGTAGTTGCGAAGCTGCTCCACCTGGTAGACGATCTCCATGGCCCGGCCTCCCAACACATAAGAAGGCCGCACCACTACCGGATAGCCGATGCGTTCCGCCACTTTTTCCGCTTCTTCAAAGGAACGTGCCAAACCATTTTCAGGCTGCTTGAGGCCGAGCTTGAACAGCAGCTCCTGAAAACGCTCCCGGTCTTCGGCCCGGTCGATGGCGTCGGGGCTGGTGCCGATAATCGGTACGCCGGCCTGCTCCAGGGCCACGGCGAGTTTCAGAGGCGTCTGGCCACCGAACTGGACGATGACCCCTTCGGGCTTTTCGATGGAAACGATTTCGAGGACATCTTCCAGGGTCAGGGGTTCGAAGTAGAGCCGGTCCGAGGTGTCATAGTCGGTGGAAACGGTCTCCGGGTTGCAGTTTACCATGATCGTTTCAAAACCAGCCTCGATCAGAGCCATAATCCCGTGGACACAGCAATAGTCAAATTCGATACCCTGACCGATACGATTCGGTCCGCCGCCGAGAATCATGATCTTGCGCCGGTCACTTGGATAGCTCTCGCACTCGCTTTCATAGGTCGAATAGAGATAAGGGGTATGCGCCACAAATTCGGCTCCGCAGGTATCGACCCTCTTATAGACCGGGCGGATATTCAGCTGGTGCCGAAGGGAGCGCACCTCCCCTTCTTCGAGTTGCCAGAGCGTTGCCAGAACGCGGTCGGAAAAACCGAATTGTTTGGCTTCCCGCAGTATCTCCGTCAGCATCGCCAGGTCATCCAACGACCCGGGGTTTTGTCCAAGCAGTTCCTGTTCCTTATCGATAATCTGGGCAATGTTGCCCAGAAACCAGGGATCCACATAGGTTTCCCGATGCAATTCCTCACAGCTCATGCCGCTCCGCAGAGCATCGGCCAGATACCAGAGCATCTCCCAGTTGGGTGTGCGCAATTTGCTGTAGAGGAGTGACTGCTGCGCTTCGGAAAGAGGCTGACCGTACTCGGAAGGACTGGCGTAAAGGCGACTTTCGAAGCCGTAAGAACCGATCTCAAGAGAACGGAGACCTTTCTGCAGGCTCTCCTTGAAAGTTCGCCCTATGGCCATGACCTCGCCCACCGATTTCATCTGGGTGGTCAGGGTGCAGTCGGCCTGAGGGAACTTTTCAAAGGTAAAACGGGGAATCTTGGTCACCACATAGTCGATGGTCGGCTCAAAGGAAGCAAAGGTCTCCCGGGTAATGTCGTTGGGAATCTCGTCCAGCGTATAACCCACCGAAAGCTTGGCGGCAATTTTGGCGATGGGAAACCCCGTGGCCTTGGAAGCCAGCGCCGAAGAACGGGAAACGCGGGGATTCATCTCGATCACCACCAGCCGGCCATCTTGGGGGTTGATGCCGAACTGGATATTGGAACCGCCGGTGTCGACGCCGATCTCGCGAATGATCTTCAGCGACGCATCCCGCAGGATCTGGTATTCCTTGTCTGTCAGAGTCTGGGCCGGAGCCACGGTGATGGAGTCCCCCGTATGCACTCCCATGGGATCGACATTTTCGATGGAGCAGATAATGACCACGTTGTCGGCCATATCCCGCATGACCTCAAGTTCGTACTCTTTCCAGCCGATGACCGACTCTTCCACGAGGACTTCACTGGTCGGCGAAGCTTCGATGCCGGCCATGGCCATGCTTTCGTATTCTTCGAGATTGTAGGCAATGCCGCCGCCGGTTCCGCCCAGGGTGAAGGACGGTCGAATGATGGCCGGAAAACGGACATACTCGATGACCTCCATGGCTTCCTCCAGGTTATGCGCCAGTCCGGAACGGGGAACAGCCACGCCGATCTTCTCCATGGCCGCCTTGAACAGGGTCCGGTCTTCGGCTTTTTCAATGGCCGGCAATTTGGCGCCGATCAACTCGACCCCGTATTTCTCCAGCACACCGGATTTGGCCGCCGCCACTGCGGTATTCAAGGCAGTCTGACCGCCCAGGGTCGGCAACAGGGCGTCGGGCCGCTCTTTGGCGATGATTCGCTCCAGCGAGTCGGGAGTGACCGGCTCGATATAGGTGCGGTCGGCAAAATTCGGATCGGTCATGATGGTGGCCGGGTTCGAGTTGAGCAAAACCACCGAATAACCCTCTTCCTTGAGAGCCTTGCAGGCCTGGGTTCCCGAATAGTCGAATTCGCAGGCCTGGCCGATGATGATGGGACCGGCTCCAATAATAAGGATTTTTTTCAAATCGGTACGCTTAGGCATTCTCAGTCCTTCAATGATGTTGACGCCCGGAGGGCAAAAAGTCGGTGACGGGTGGTCTTTTATTTTTGCTGATGCCGCGCCATCAGGGCGGTGAAACGTTCAAACAGATAACGGGCATCGTGAGGGCCCGGCGATGCTTCGGGATGGTATTGTACGGAAAAGGCCGCCAAGGGCTGATGTTCGATACCTTCAATCGTCTGATCATTAAGATTGATGTGAGTCAGAACGGCCCGGTCCTCGATGCTGCCGGCCTCAACGGCAAAACCGTGGTTCTGGGAGGTGATTTCCACCCGGCTGGTTTCCTGGCGCAGAACCGGCTGATTGCCGCCACGATGGCCGAACTTGAGCTTGAAGGTCTTGCCGCCAAGAGCCAGAGCCAGCAGTTGATGCCCCAGGCAGATGCCGAAAATGGGGACCTTGCCGAGCAGTTGGCGAATGTTGTCCTGGGCGTAGCTGACAGGTTCCGGATCTCCGGGGCCGTTGCTGAGAAACACCCCGTCGGGCCGCATGGCCAGGACTTCCCTGGCCGGGGTGCTGGCCGGAACGACAGTTACCCGGCAACCGGCCTCGGTCAGATGACGCAGAATGTTGCGTTTGATTCCGAAGTCATAGGCCACGACTTTGAAGCGCACTTCTCCCTCGGGACAGCTGTAGCCGTTGCCGAGGCTCCAGAGACCTTCGTGAAACTGGTAAGGTTCCTTGCAGGTAACTTCCTGCACCAGGTCCCGACCGACCAGGGGCGGTGCCTGACGGGCTTTGGTGATGAGGCTCTCAGGGCTCAGATCGATGCTGGAAATAATGCCGTTCTGCGCGCCGTGATCGCGAATATGGCGGACCAGGGCGCGCGTATCGAGGCCTTGAATACCGACCACCCCGTTTTCAGACAGGTAGGCGTCGAGGGTCTTTTCCGACCGCCAGTTGCTGGGAAAATCGCAATATTCTTTCACCACGAAACCGGACAGATGGGGCCTGGAGGATTCGACATCTTCGGAATTGACGCCGCAGTTGCCGATCTGCGGATAGGTCATGGTGACGATCTCGCCGCAATAGGAAGGATCCGTGAGAATTTCCTGGTAGCCGGTCATGCTGGTGTTAAAGACGACTTCGCCGACGACTTCGCCGCAGGCGCCAAAAGCCTTGCCGAGAAAAACTCTGCCATCGGCCAGGGCCAGGACTGCTTTCATATTCGGTTACTCCTTGGATGTGGGGAAAGGGGGATGCTCATACAATGGATTCCCGGCCCTCAAGGCGATCAAAAACCAGCTTTCCTGCCACCAGTGTATGGCTGACCGCTCCCTTGAAGGACCAGCCGTCAAAGGGGGTGTTCTTGCTCTTCGATTGCAACTGTGCAGCGTTGAGAGTCCAGCGGGCGTCCAGGTCGATCACCGTAATGTCGGCCACGTGGCCTGCGGTCAGCTGACCTCGATGCAGTCCGAGGGCCCGGGCCGGGCCGCTGCTTAGGCGGTCGATGGCTTCGGCAAGTGTCAAAACACCTTCGTCAACCAGTCGCAAGGTGAGCGGCAGAGCAGTCTCGAGACCGACGATGCCGTTGAGGGCGATATTGAACTCGACGTTCTTTTCGTCCCGGTGATGGGGTGCGTGGTCGGTGGCGATAACGCCGATTGTCCCGTCGGCCAATCCCTCCCGAATCGCTGCCAGGTCATCGGCACTGCGTAGCGGCGGATTCATCTTGGCGTTGGTGTCGTAACCCCGTACCGCTTCGTCGGTCAGCGTAAAATGATGGGGAGTGACCTCGGCCGTCACCATCACCCCTCTTTTTTGGGCGGCGCGAATGATTTCGACGGCTCCCCGGGTCGAGACATGGGCGATGTGCAGGCGGGCGCCGGTAAATTCGGCCAGCATGACGTCACGGGCGACCATGGCATCTTCCGCGACCCAGGGAATGCCTTTAAGCCCGAGCTCGGTGGCGACAAAACTGTCGTTCATGACCCCCCCCGACACCAACGACAGATCTTCGGCATGGCTGATGACCGGCAGGCCGAAGGTGGAAGCGTACTCCAGGGCCCGGCGCATGATTTCACCGTCCCTGACCGGGCGGCCGTCGTCAGACATGGCCACGCAGCCGGCTTCGCCCAGTTCCCCCATCTCGGACAGAGACTCTCCTTTGAGGCCCTTGCTGATGGCACCCACCGGAAACACGTTGGCCAATCCCGCTTCAGCAGCTTTCTGCAGAATATAGGAGGTCACGGTTTTATTGTCGTTGACCGGATCGGTGTTGGGCATGCAGGCCACCGAGGTGAACCCGCCGGCGACGGCGGCCCGGGTTCCCGAGAGGACATCTTCCTTGTATTCGTAACCGGGTTCCCGCAGATGCACATGGATGTCGATCAGCCCCGGTACCACCAGCCGGTTGGAAACGTCCAGAATGTGTGCGTCGTCCTCATTCAATCCGACTCCCACGGCCACCACGATGCCCTCCTCGATCAGCAGATCCAGTTGGTCGTCGATACCGTTGGCCGGATCGAGAAGGCGTCCGCCTTTGATGAGTAATTTCATGATCTACCCCAGTTGGTGATGTGTTGAAGTCAAGCCTGCCCGCCTTATTCGGCCATTTTTTCGCCGCCGGAAATCAAATAGAGCAACGCCATGCGAACCGCCACACCGTTTTCTACCTGATCGAGAATGACGTTGCGAGGTCCATCCGCCACCGATGAAGCGATCTCCACACCCCGGTTCATGGGACCCGGGTGCATGACGATGGCATCTTCTTTGGCCCGTTGCAGGTTGTCCGGATTGAGCCCGAAGAAGCGGCTGTATTCCCGGTTCGAGGGCAACAGGGGGCTGCCCTGGCGTTCCTGCTGAATACGCAGCATCATCACTACATCGGCTCCGTCAAGGGCCCCTTTGATGTCCGTAAAGACTTCTGCTCCCAGGCGATCAGCGCCAGTAGGCAGCAGAGTTCGGGGTCCGGCGAGACGAACCCGGGCCCCCATGGTGTTGAGGGCAATGATGTTGGAGCGGGCAACCCGGCTGTGGGCAATGTCACCGACGATGGCGACGGTCAGTCCGCCGATGGTGCCCTTCTTGTCTCGAATGGTCATCAGGTCGAGCAGGGCCTGAGTCGGATGCTCGTGAGCGCCGTCGCCGGCGTTGATCACGGAAAAGTTACAGCGCTCGGCCAGATAGTGCGGCGCACCGGAATGGCCGTGACGCATGACGATGATGTCGGGATGCATGGCCTCGAGGTTGCGGGCCGTATCCTCAAGGGTTTCCCCCTTGACCAGCGCGGAGGTGGAGGCGCTGATGTTGAGGGTGTCGGCGGATAAGCGTTTTTCGGCAATCTCAAAAGAGGCTCGGGTACGGGTGCTCGCTTCGAAAAAGATATTGATAATGGTCTTGCCCCGCAGGGTTGGCACTTTCTTGATTTCCCTGGCACTGATTTCCTTAAAGCTGTCGGCCGTGTCGAGAATGCGGGTGATGTCATCGGCAGAAAGCTGATCCATTCCGAGAATGTGCTTGTGTCCAAAGGACATGGAAACCTCCTGTTGCAGACCGGCAACCATTCGCCAGGCAGGTCCTGGCCCGGTTGCCCGGTTGCCTTGGCATTTCAGGGCTTGCAGACCCTTACTTCGACCGGTTGTTGATTGTCATTGAATTGCACCTGTATCTTTTCCCCGGTAGCGGTTGGCACATTGCGGCCGACGAAATCGGGACGAATGGGCAATTCACGGTGGCCGCGATCGATCAGAATGGCCAACTGAATGGAACGGGGCCGGCCGATATCCATCAAAGCGTCCATGGCAGCGCGAATGGTGCGACCGGTGAACAGCACGTCATCAACCAGTACCACATTTTTGTTTTCCAGAGGGAAAAGCAGCTCGGTCTTGCCCACGGGCAGGGAACCCCGGGAAGCGAGATCGTCCCGATACATGGTAATATCGATGGATCCGAGGGGCAGTTCCACTCCTTCGATTTCTTGAATGCGTTGCTGCAGGCAGCGGGCAAGATGATCACCACCCCGAACAATGCCGACCAGGGCGACATCCCGGGTTCCCTTGTTTTTTTCCAGAATTTCGTGGGCCACCCGGGTCAGGGCCCTGCCGATGGCCGGCTCGTCCAGTATGACGGTTTCGCGTGGCGACATGAGGCGCTGCTCCTTTGCAATCTGAGGATCGGACACAAAAAAAAGTACCTATCGCGCTCGGGCGAAAAGGTACTTGGACAGACAACGGTTCTGTGTTGTATCAAGCCTTGCCACCTTTGCTAACCTCTCTGGATCAACTTAAAAGGCAAACTGCACTGCTGAATTTTTATCGACACTAGCAGATGGGTCCGCTGTGGTCAATCGAAAATTTTCCGATTTGTCAACGGATGGGGCGGGCGATGCGGCTCCAACGGGGTAGTTTGCGTTCCCGATCCCAGGACCAGTACTTGATGAAAGCCAGACCCTTGATGGTCTTTTCGGGAACGAATCCCCAGAAGCGGCTGTCCAGGGAATAATCCCGATTGTCGCCAAGAACGAAATAATGGTTTTCGGGAACCGTAAAGGGTCCATAAAAGTCCCGTTTACCCTCCTGCACGGCACTATCCTTGTGCACGGCCTGCTCCAATTCGTAAAGCGTGTCGTTGACCCAAAGCTGCTTCTCCCGTATCTCCACCCGGTCACCGGGCAGACCCACAATCCGCTTGATAAAATCGCGCCGCTGAAAAAAGGGCTTGTCCCTGTCCGGCGGGAACTCAAAGACGATGATGTCGCCCCTCTCGGGATCGCGGAGGGTGAGAAACTGCCGGTCGGTGAAAGGGATTCGCGTTCCGTAAATAAATTTGTTGACCAGCAGGTGGTCGCCGATCAGCAAGGTGTCCTCCATGGAACCGGAAGGAATCTTGAACGCCTGAAATAAAAACGTTCGAATGATCAGCGCCAGGATCAGAGCGAAAAACAGCGCCTCTCCGTACTCGCGATACCAGACCTTTTTGACTTTTTCTTTTCGCGAAAACAGTGCCATGTCAGTTCTCTTTCACTTTAAGGATGGCAAGGAAGGCTTCCTGGGGCAGTTCAATGTTGCCGACCTGCTTCATTCGCTTCTTGCCTTCCTTCTGCTTTTCCAGCAATTTACGCTTACGGCTGATATCGCCGCCGTAGCACTTGGCGGTAACGTCCTTGCGCAGGGCCTTGACGTTGACCCGGGCGACCACCTTGTTGCCGATTGCAGCCTGTATGGCCACTTCGAACTGTTGTCGGGGAATGAATTCCTTCATCTTGGCCACCAGTTCGCGCCCCCGGAACTGGGCCTTGTCACGGTGAACGATCAGCGACAAGGCATCCACAACTTCGCCGTTGATGAGGACATTGAGCCGAACGAGCTGACTCGGCCGGTAGTCGATAAATTCATAGTCCAGCGAGGCGTAACCGCGACTGATGGATTTAAGCCGATCAAAAAAGTCGAGAACGATCTCATTGAGGGGCAATTCATAGACAACCATCACCCGGTTGGCCGTCAGGTACTTGATTTCCCGCTGAACACCCCGTTTTTCGGTACACAGGGACAGTACCGGGCCGACAAAGGCATCAGGGACATGGATGGAGGCGAGAATATAGGGCTCGCGGATCTCTTCGATAAACTGGACCTCGGGAAGCTTGTTGGCGCTGTCGACAATCAACTCCTGGCCCTTGACGTTGGTCACCCGGTAGCTGACCGTCGGAGCGGTGGTAATCAAGTCAACGTTAAACTCCCGTTCCAGCCGCTCCTGAATGATTTCCATGTGCAGCAGACCGAGAAAACCGCAGCGGAAACCGAAACCCAGGGCCAGGGAGTTTTCCGGCTCAAAGGTAAAGGAGTAGTCGTTAAGGCGCAGTTTTTCCATGGCATCCCGCAGGGCGTCGTAATCGCCGCTGTCGATGGGATACAAACCGGAAAAGACCATCGGCTTGACTTCCTTGAAACCGGGCAGTGGTCTGTCTGCGGTGCGGTGCAGATGGGTGACGGTATCGCCGACCTTGGCGTCCTGCACAACCTTGATGCCAGCAATCAGAAAACCCACCTCCCCCGCAGCCAGGCAGTCCAGTTCCACGGGATGGGGAGTAAAGGCTCCGATCTTGATCACTTCGTAGCTGCGATTGTTGGCCATCAGCTTGATCTTCTCACCTTTGCGCAGGGTGCCCTCAACAATTCGTACCAGTACGATGACCCCTTGGTAGGAGTCGTACCAGGAATCGAAAATCAGTGCCTTGAGGGGAGCCTCGGAATCTCCGATCGGTGGCGGAATCTTCGCGACTATCGCTTCAAGGATCTCGTGAATGCCGATTCCTTCCTTGGCGCTGGCTTCGACGGCATCGACAGTGTCAAGTCCGATGATCTCTTCGATTTCCTGCTTGACCCGCTGCGGTTCCGCACCGGGCAGATCAATCTTGTTGAGTACCGGAAAAACCTCCAGATTCTGGTCGATGGCCAGGTAAACATTAGCCAGGGTCTGGGCTTCGACACCCTGAGAAGCATCCACGACCAGCAAGCCTCCTTCGCAGGCGGAGAGCGAACGGCTGACTTCGTAACTGAAGTCCACGTGACCCGGCGTGTCGATCAGGTTGAGAATATAGTCCTTACCGTCGTCGGCACAGTACTTCAACCGAACCGCCTGGGCCTTGATGGTGATGCCCCGTTCCCGTTCCAGATCAAGTTTGTCCAGAAACTGGTTGGTCTTTTCCCGGTCTGAAAGGGCACCGGTTTCTTCCAGCAGGCGGTCTGCCAGTGTCGATTTTCCGTGATCGATATGGGCAATTATGGAAAAATTACGAATGCGACTCAGGTCCATAGGGGCTTCTAATTCCTGAAAAAAGGTGATAAACAAAGACTTCACAAAATACAAAAGACCCTGTCGATTGTAAAGTAAAAAGCCCTGCGACAACCTGCGGCGGCCCGCTGGAAATCCCTTGCTGGTACGCTGCAGGCATCGCACTCTTCCGGGAGGTTCCGTTTTAGAATGAAAACTATCGATCAACTTATCCACGAAAGCTGCCAGCACCATGGCCAAAAAATCGCCATAAGGCACAAGCAGGACGGTGACTGGCAAAATACCCGCTACGAACAGCTGTGGAAACAGGTCGAAGCTTTTGCCGCGGGGCTTCAAGACTGGGGAATACGCCCGGGTGACCGTATCGCTCTGCTCGGCGGCAACTCGCCTCGCTGGATCGCCTGCTACCTCGGCATCCTGCACTCCGGCGGCATCGTGGTCCCCATCGACAAGGAACTTAAAAGCAGTGAAATGCGTCATGTGCTGGACGATTGCCAGGCGCGGCTGTTGTTTGTCGATCCGGACTGTTTGGAAACCGTCGCCAATATTAACGAACCCCTGGCCGATCTGGAAACGGTGGTTATACTGACTGACCGGCCCGCAAAATCCGAGGACGCCCTGGCGGCCCTGCTGGCGGAATGGCACCGATTGGGGGAAGTCCATACCATTCCTGCCGAGGAACTGCAGCGGCTGGAGGCTCTTTGCCGCCAACTGCCACTGGCAACCTCAACCACCCCTTTCAGCGGCCCGGTGGAGAACCTTTCGCAGGAGATGATATTGCGGCACTATCGGCTGAAGGGCCTAAATGATTTTCTCTCCGATCTTTCCCCCGAGACTTCGCCCCATAGGGCTGACGATACGGCGGTCATCCTGTACACCTCCGGCACCACCGGTCGCTCCAAAGGGGCCATGCTGAGTCATCGCAACATCGTTTCCAACATCGAAAACGCCGTTCCCCAGATGGGCGCCGATCACACCATGCACACCCTCTCCTTCCTGCCCATCAACCACATCTTTGAACAGGTTGGCGGCACCCTGGCGCCCCTGTCCCTGGGTGGAACGGTCTCCATCGCCGAGTCCCTCAAGAAGATCGCCCAGAACCTTCGCGAAGAAAAGCCTACCTATTTCATGGGTGTGCCGGCCATTTACCGTTTGCTGCTGCAGCGGATTCTGAAAGGCATCGACGAAAAACCTCTGGCCCGCAAGCTGTTTTCTCTGCCTCTGACCCGCAAGCTGATTGCCGCGCAGGTTCGTAAAAAATTCGGCGCCTCGCCCATCTTTATCAGTGGTGGCGCCGCCCTCGATCCGGAGATTGCC
>SLLR01000123.1 GCA_007134025.1 Desulfuromonadaceae bacterium
ATGTTGCAGGCGTTTTTTGCCCGGGTAAATCCGGACTCAACCATGGAGAAACCTGCCTGCATGATGAAAACCATGAACGCTGCGATCAGGGTCCAGACAAAATTCAGATTTTCCTGAACCTCGGCAGCGCTTATGGCTGCTTCTTCAGCCAGGCCGAGGCCGGGTAGAGCCAGCACCAGGCCGGCGGCTGCAATCATTAAACTCCGTCGTTTCACTCTTTCCTCCTTTGGTATGTTCCGATTATGGTTAAAGCGCTTCAGAACCGGTCTCGCCTGTTCTAATCCGCACCGCCTGCTCAACCTCATAAACAAAGATCTTGCCGTCACCGATGGTGCCGGTCGCTGCTTCCTCACGAATGGCCTCAACAACCTCGGCAACACGCTCATCGGGCAGAACCAGTTCAATCTTGATTTTGGGAATAAAATCGATCTGATACTCGGCACCACGGTAAAGTTCTGCATGCCCCTTTTGCCTTCCGAAACCTCGCACTTCACTCACTGTCATGCCGCTGATGCCAAGGTCCGCCAGGACTTCCTTGACCTCTTCCAGTTTGAAGGGCTTGATAATGCATTCGACTTTTTTCATTGCTCCGCCTTTCCTGGGTTGTGGCTCCGCCGAAAACGACCGGAGACGCGCTGATGTTTTCCCTCTTGCCAACAAAAGTTTGCATCCCACATGCCAAAAAATTAACTCCCATGTTTTCATATATTTACACTTCATAGGCCAAGAAAAAGCCTAAAAAAAAGGCATCTGAACCGCTGCCCAGGGCGACGTGAGCACAACAAATAATCAAAAAAAATGGGCCGCCTTTTGATAAAGCGGCCCATTACCCGGCAAAAATAATTTTTACTTTTTTCTTTTTTGATGCAAAATTGCTCGTTTCCAATAGGAAAACTGCGCTGTATCCATCCGGGGTTTCCGGATGGATACTATTTATCGATATTTCGATTCCATTGACGCTCGAGAAACGGACCTCGCCCGGAGAGCTGTCGGTAGGATTGGTAATGCAGCGGTGCCTTTCTATGGTAATCCTGATGATAATCTTCGGCGGGATAAAAGGTCGTCGAGGGCACGACCTCGGTCACCACGGGCCGATCAAACGTTCCCGAAGCGTCAAGAACCGCTCTGGAGGCCTCGGCCTGCTGACGCTGTTCATCGTTCAGATAAAAAATCGCTGTGCGGTACTGACGACCACGATCGGCAAATTGTCCCTTGCCGTCGGTGGGATCGATATTTTTCCAAAAGATCTGCAACAGCTCCTGATAGCTGATGATATGCGGGGCAAAGACAACCTCAACGGCCTCCGCGTACTCGGTGGCGCCGCTGCAGACCTGCGAATAGGTTGGGGCGGGACTGGTGCCGCCATCAAAACCGGCCGTCACCGACAGCACCCCGTCCAGTTTTTCAAACGGCGGTACCATGCACCAGAAGCAGCCACCGGCAAATATTGCCCGCCCGGTTGCGGAGTGTCGGGCTGAATCGCTCATTTTTTAAGTTCTCCTTTTTGTGAAAAGTTCGCGTCACAAGGATCGAGGGTAAAGCAGCTGGCGCAGTATCGATTCCCTCACAGAAGATAAAAAAACCCTGCCAGGCTTTGACAGGCCTTTTTCCAACCGCCCGTCAAACGTCACCGCCGAACGAACCCTTGTCGGTATCGCGGTTGAGATTGCGCAGACTTTCGACCATTTCCCGCAGCCGCCGGTCAACCCGAAAGTTGACGGTTCCCTCGGGCCAGCTGCCGTCTTCCTGCCGCTCGCCTGCGGGAACCCCGGTCAGCAGTTCGATGCCCTGGTCCACATCGGAAACCGCCCACACGTGGAATCGCTGCTCGACTACCGCATCGATCACTTCTTGTTTCAGCATCAGATTATGAACGTTGGAGGCGGGAATAATCACCCCTTGGCTGCCGGTCAGACCGCGGGCCTTGCACACCGTGTAGAAGCCTTCAATTTTCTCGTTCACCCCGCCAATGGACTGCACCTGCCCCCGCTGATTGACGGATCCGGTGACTGCGATGCCCTGGTGGATAGGCAGGCCGGACAGGGATGAGAGCAGGCCGTACAATTCCGCGGAAGACGCGCTGTCGCCTTCGACACCGCCGTAGGACTGTTCAAAACAAATGGAAGCCGACAGGGTCAGAGGCTTGTCCTGGGCAAAGCGGTCGCCCATGAAACCGGCCAGAATCATCATCCCCTTATCGTAAATAGGGCCGGAGAGCTTGGCCTCTCTTTCGATATTGACCACCCCGCCCTTGCCCATGAAAGTGCGCACGGTGATACGTACCGGCCGGCCAAAAGTGTAGTCGCCAAGCAGGTAGACGGATAGCCCGTTGATCTGACCGCTCACCTCACCATCGGTATCGATCAGTACGGTACCGTCATCGATAAGCTCCTGAACCTTCTCTTCAATGCGGTTGGAACGGTAAACTTTCGATTCGATGGCTAGTTCCACATGCTCCCGGGCCACCCTGGCCGAGTTATGCCGAACGGCAAAAAAGGCCGCTTCCCGAATCAGGTCGGCCACATCGATAAACCGCGATGAAAGCCGATGCTTGTCATCAATCAGACGTGCGGCGTGTTCCACCACCCGAGCCACGCCATCGGGGGAAAAGGGTCGCAGATTTTCCTCCTTGCATTTGGTGGCCACAAACAAGGCGTACTGCTGAACATTTTCCCAGGTATTATCCATCATGCGATCAAAGTCGGCCTTGACCTTGAAATATTTTCGGAAATCTGGGTCCAGCTGATAAAGCAGATAATACAGCCAGGGAATACCGATCAGGATGACTTTACAGCGCAGCGGTATCGGCTCGGGTTTGAGCGAAACCGTAGCAATGAGTCGAAACTGCTCTGCCATGTCCTCAATGCGAATCTCTCCGTTGCGCAGGCTGCGCTTCAGAGCCTCATAGGAGAAAAGATTGATGAGCACCTCCCGGCAGTCAAGAATCAGATAACCGCCGTTGGCGCGATGCAGGGCTCCCGGCTTGATCATCAGGAAATTGGTGGTGGCGGTGCCGGACTGAATGATATGTTCGATGCGGCCGAACAGGTTGAAATAGGTCGGATTCGCCTCATAGAACACCGGGGCACCCTTTGCCGAGCTGTTGTCGATAAAAAGGTTGACCCGGTAGCGATCAAAAGAAGGTTCCTGGCGGCCTCCTTTGACCCCGGAAATGACCTGAGTTCCCTGGGAAGGACGCAACTCATCCACCCGGTCCAGAATATCCTTCATGCAGTTTTCAAAATGTTTCATGATCTTGGGATAGTCCCGGTATTTCTCGGCCAGTTCCTCAAAAAGATGCCACAGGGCGCGACTGAGAAATTCCTTTTCCATGGCCAGAACAGCTTCCCGCAACTCCTTTTCCAGTTCCATCACCTTGCGCAGCACCTCGTTCAATTTTTCCTGCAATCCGGCACCGGTCTTTTCGATGGCATCCTGCTCCTCCTGCGGCAGTTCGGAGAAGTCCTTCTGCGAAATCGGTTCTCCTTCTCGAAGGGGTACCAGAACCAGACCTCCCACAGTCCGCTGAAGCTGAAATCCCTTCTGATTGACCTGTTCCTCAAGTTCCTGTAAGAGTTTCTTGTTTTTTTCCTGGGATTCGCTGGTGAGATGACTGCGGGCCTGTTCGTATTCCTTGCTCTGAAAGAGTCCCGCAATGGAGGTAGCCATCTGCCCCACCAGGGCCTCTACGTCCTTATGAAATTCCTTGCCCTTGCCTGCGGCAAGACGGACCGTGGTCGGTCTGGAGCCGTCATCAAAATCATGCAGATAACACCAGTCATCCGGTATTTTTTCCTTGAGAGAACGTCGTGTCAGAAGCTTCTTAATCGTAGATGAGCGCCCGGTGCCCGGCTCTCCGAGAACAAAAACATTGAAACCCTCGGCATCGATACCCAGCCCGAATTCGATGGCGGTCAGGGCGCGATTCTGGCCGATGGTCTCTTCCAGACAAGAGAGCTTTTCGGTGCTTTCAAACTCAAATTGCGCCGGGTCGCAATGCCATGTCAGTTCTTCAGGCTGAAGCCTGTAATGTTTCACGGTATACCCTCCTTTTTTTGAATGCAGAGCCTTTGGCGTCCGAATTGTTACGGAGGCTTTTTCTGTACGAGTGCCGACAGAACCCTCCCCGGTTTTTTCTAGCAGACAACCCAGAGCAGTATTCCTGAACGACACAAAAGCAGGCTTTTAAAAAGCCTGCTATGAATACTACCAATCTCCCGGCCTTTGACAAGAGACCGGCTTCGACTCCACCCTCTATCGGACCTTACGGCGGCAGCGAAGAGTTGCAAATCAATGCGGGATTATTTAGGATGAGCGAGCTTTCGAAACCGACTCCGTCCCTATCAGCGCCTGCGAAGGAACTCCCCCATGACTGTCAAATTTCCTGCCGAGTGGGAGCCTCAGGACGGGGTTCTGCTGGCATGGCCCCATGCAGCAACAGACTGGGGGCCGGTTCTCCAGCGCGTCGAACCGGTATTTATTCGGCTGGTCCAGGAGATCAGTGACCAGCAACGGGTGTTGCTGGTCACTGAAGATGCTCCCCAGTTGGAAAAAAAACTGCGGGCCCGGTTCATCGACCTGAATCGGGTAACGCTGGTCCAGCAACCGCTCAACGACACCTGGTGCCGGGATTTCGGCCCGCTGACGGTTTTGACCGACTCCGGTCCGAGGCTGCAGAATTTCAACTTTAACGGCTGGGGCGGCAAGTTTCCTGCCGAGCGGGACAACGCCGTAACCGAGGCGCTGCACCGGCAGGGACTGCTGCAGGGAGCCCTCGACTCACACCTCCTGGTTTTGGAAGGTGGCAGCATCGAAAGCGATGGCTGCGGCACCCTGCTCACCACCAGCCGCTGCCTGCTGAATCCCAATCGCAATCCGGGCTGGAGTCGGGCTAAGATCGAAGACACCTTGTGCCGGATCCTTGGTGCAAGGCGGATCCTCTGGCTGGAACACGGCCATCTGGTCGGTGACGACACGGACGCTCACATTGACACCTTGGCCCGTCTCGCTCCCAAGGACACGATTGTTCACGTTGCCTGCGATGATGCGACCGACGAGCACTTCCTGCCTCTGTCCCGCATGGCGGAAGAACTGAACGCTTTTCGCACGGCCGCCAACAAGCCCTACCGCCTGCTGCCGTTGCCCTGGCCGCAGGCCTGTTTGGACGAACAGGGCCGGCGCCTTCCGGCGACTTACGCCAACTTCCTGATCATCAACGAGGCCGTCCTGGTGCCCACCTACGGGGTCCCCCAGGACAATGCGGCCCTCGCAGTCATCGGCGAGGCATTTCCTCACCGCCGGATTATCGGTATCAACTGTTCGGACATCATTCGTCAGGGAGGTTCGCTGCACTGCCTGACCATGCAACTGCCCCAGGGAGTTCTGCCATGATTCCTTCGTCTAGCTTGTCCGTCGGCCTGGTTCAGCAGAGCTGCTGCGAAGATCGGTCGTCCAACCTCGCTGCCAGCGCTTGCGGAATCCGCTCCGCCGCCCTGCAGGGCGCGCGGCTGGTGATCCTGCAGGAGCTGCACACCGGCCCATATTTCTGTCAAACCGAGGACTGTGACCAGTTTGACCGGGCCGAAGCGATTCCCGGCCCCACCACCGATGAACTGGGAGCACTGGCCGCCGAACTGGGCATCGTGATTGTAGCTTCTCTTTTCGAACGACGGGCTCCGGGTCTCTACCACAATACCGCCGTGGTTCTGGAAAAGGATGGCAGCCTGGCCGGGCGCTACCGCAAGATGCACATACCCGACGATCCCGGCTATTACGAAAAATTCTATTTCACCCCCGGCGACCTCGGCTTCCAGCCTATCGCCACCTCCGTGGGAAAACTCGGCGTGCTGGTCTGCTGGGACCAATGGTATCCCGAAGCGGCCCGCCTCATGACCCTGGCCGGCGCGGACCTGTTGATCTATCCCACCGCCATCGGCTGGGATCCCTCCGATTCCGACGCCGAGCAGCAGCGGCAACTGGCCGCTTGGCAGACCATTCAGCGCAGTCACGCCATCGCCAACGGCATTCCGGTGGTCAGTGTCAACCGCGTCGGCCACGAACCCGCTCCAGACGGTCGGGGCCCGGGAGCGCTCTTTTGGGGCCACAGCTTCGTTGCCGGCTGCCAGGGCGAAATTCTGGCTCAGGCCGGAGCCGCAGAGGAAGAAGTGCTGGTGGTCGATCTCGATCTGCAGCGCAGCGAGCAGGTACGCCGTATCTGGCCTTTTCTGCGGGACCGGCGGATTGATTTCTATGGTGAATTGACCCGCAGATTTCGGGATCAGCCTTTTTCGCACTAAGGTGCCTGTGACCGCGTCGTAAACCCCTTGACCGCCACGATTAAATTGCATAGCCTTTTACGCATCCAACGCCTTCCAGAAAGGTTTTTCGCGATGACCATAATAAAGTGGATTTCGAGCCTGTTATTTGTCGCCCTTGCGCTGACCGTACCTTTTCAGGCGGCAGCCAATCATACCCCTCCCTTCCCCGAGTACGGACACGGAACGCTGGAACTGCGCCTTTATTCGAGCTATTTCTGCCCTCCCTGTGGTGCCCTCGAACCGCAACTGCAACCTTATTTCACTGTCCTGCAGGACCAGGGCAATCTGCGGCTGATCCTGGTGGACTTTCCCGCCAGCCGGTTGGACCTCCTTTACATTGAATACTTTCTGTATGCCCTCAATGCGGAAAACACTCTGGAAAGGGCGCTGGGCATCAAAAAAGTGCTTTTTGAAGCCGCCGCCACTCGGGAGCTTTTGAGCGAAGCGGATCTAAAAACCCTGTTCGCGGACAAGGCCATTGCCTACGTCCCCTTTGACACCCGGGTTCTCCACCCGCGCTTCAATGAATTGTTGCAGGAAGACCAGGTTCGGTCCACGCCGACCCTGGTGGTCATTGACGGTCAAAAACGGGAGGTTTATACGGGAGGGAAAAATATTCTCGAGGCGCTGACCCGACTGGTCGGCGAAAAGACCTGCAGCGTCGGCGAGGCCGCTGAAGCTTCGGAGTAACAGCCATGACCGGGAAAATGGACAAAATAGTCAGAGCAGGAAACATCCTCCTGCCTCTGGCCGGTCTGGCTCTGGTGATCTATTACATGACCTGCGACACGGACTGCCTCTATCTGCAGGGAACTCTTCTCGGCATCGACCTGGAGGTGACCGGTATCCTGTTCATGATCGCCCTGCTGGCCCTGAATGTGCCCCTCGGCGACCGCTTTGGGAAAGCGAGAGTTTCCCTGCGCACGGTGTTGCTGGCCAGCGCCCTGGGCAGCGAAGTGATCCTGGTACATTTTCAGGTGGTCAATGAATTCTACTGCCCCTATTGCGTCGCTTTCGGCGTTCTGGTGCTGGCCCTGTGCCTCCTCAACGCAAAATTCATGAAACCCTACCTCGCACTCGCCTCGTTTGCCGGCGGCGTACTGCTGTTTCACTTCTTCTTTCAGGGCAGCATCATTGCGCTCTTCTGAACCTCCTCGTTCTTCCCCCTTGGCCGACCGGCTGCTAGGGCCAGAAGCGCACCACCAGAAACAGTCCAATAGTGGCAAAGGCCAATGCCATTTTAACAGCGATTCCCAGAGCCAGGCCGATGACCGCCCCCACCCCGGCCTTTCCGGCAATCTGAAAATCCCTGCGCATGGTCAGTTCGCCGACCACGGCCCCGAGAAAAGGACCCAGAATCAATCCCGGAAGCCCGAAAAACAGGCCGATCAGGGCTCCCACAGCGGCCCCCAGCATGGCTCGGGCGGAGGCACCAAAGTGTTTGGCACCAAAGGCTCCGGCGGCAAAGTCCGCCGCTACCGCCAGCAGGGTCAGGGTTCCCAGAATGGCCAGGGTCTTCCATCCTATGTAGGCAAAGTCTTCCGCCCAGGCAGCGCACCAGAGCCCCAAAAAAATCAACGGCGGTCCCGGAAGCGCAGGGAATATGAGCCCCGCCAGACCGCTCAGCAGCAACAATCCGGCTAACGTCCAGAGTAAAATGGTCATGATCTCTATCCTGCACTACAAAGTGGACACCGACAAGCCGGTAAAAAACATCCTGCTAAGCCATCGGAACAGAACAACCGATGAGTTGCTTCTGCGCAGAGTAGCGGGTTGGATCTCATCTGTCAGCCGTTAATATGGGCTCAATGACTTTTTTCCAAAAACTGCATCGAGCGGCCTGTACATGGGAAGGGAGGCAAGAAAGGAAAATTCCATAAGAAAAGGACCAGAGTACGTCACCCTGATCCTTCCGTGTTGCAGCTCCTGACCAGCGGGCCGATTCAGCCCACAAAAACATTCTGTCGACGGGCACGGTTCGCCAAAATGGTGGGATCGATCATCTCTCCGCAAGAATGACACTTCCAGGCGTCAAACACTCGAACAAAATCATAAAACTTCTCAGCGTACATTCTGCCTTTGCATTTTGGGCATCTCATTCGGTTTCCCCCTAGGAAAATAGAAAGTGGACAGGGCAATCCTCTGTGTACGTCAACACCTCTCTGTTTTTACACAAGTCATGCCAGCCCAGACCGTTAAGAAGAGGGAAAATTTCGGCTCACTCGACGGAATAATTTTTCATTCTATTTTTTAAGCGGTTACAATCCTGTATTGAAATTAAAAAAAATCTTCCAACCGCGATAATCGAACCGGACCGATGCCTCGAACACGTTTCAAATCCTGCAGGCCGGAAAATTCGCCATTTTTTTGGCGGTCCGCTTCGATTCGGGACGCCAATGCCGGCCCGATACCCGGAAGTTCCTGCCAATCTTCAAGAGACATGGTCTCAAGCCCCAGCGGAACTCCCAGCACCATCCTACGCCCGGCGTTCATCCACTTCCTGGAAATCTCAATTATTTCAGAATCTTTAATTGTAACAGAAAGGTACTCGCCCGAACCTAAGGGGCCTTCTCCGGAAGAGCTGGGCGCTACAGAGTTGGGCAACCCTTCAATCGTCATTTTAATGACGCACCGGGGAGTCGTTCCGTCAATAAAATGATACACCCCCGGCTGCGGAAAGCCCTCGCCCAGTTCCACCCAGATCCCGTCGACATTGTCTACATACAAGGGGGGAGTCCCACGAACAGCAAGGCTCCCTCGCCCGTATTGCACAACGGTGGTCAACAACAGCAAAGCGACGAGAAAAACCTGCCCTGCCCCGGTTTTCACGGCATTTCCGAATCCTTCAGGAGCTTGTATTGCAACGCATCCACCAGCGCCTGATAGGAGGCATCAATAATGTTGTCGCTGACTCCGACAGTGCCCCACACCCTCTGCTTGTCGCCCGACTCCAGCAACACACGAGTAATCGAAGCAGTACCACGACCTGTAGGCAACACCCGCACCTTGTAATCCAGCAGGCGGATTTCCTTGAGCTGGGGGTAAAAACTCTCCAGAGCCTTGCGCAGAGCGTTGTCCAGGGCATTGACCGGCCCATTGCCTTCGGCGGCGGTATGCTCGATACGTCCTCCCACCTTGACCTTAACCGTGGCTTCGGCAAAAGGTTTATCTTCCCCTTCCCGCTTGGAATCAATGACCCGGAAACCGATGACGGAGAAAAAGGTCTTGACCGTGCCGAGAGCCCGCCGCATGAGCAGTTCAAAGGACGCCTCGGCCCCCTCGAACTGGTAACCCTTGTTTTCCAGATCCTTGATTTTTTCCAGAATCTCAATGGTAACCGGATCCTTGCTGTCGAGATCGATATTGAATTGCTCGGCCTTGGCCAGCACGTTGGAGCGCCCGGAAAGATCGGAAACCAGCACCCGGGTTACATTGCCGACTTTTTCGGGACGAATATGCTCGTAGGTTTCCGGATGCCGCTGAATCGCCGAGACGTGCACACCGCCCTTGTGTGCGAAAGCCGAGTTGCCGACAAAGGGCTGGTGTGGGTTCGGCACCAGGTTGGCCAGTTCGTAGACGTAGCGGGAGACTTCCCGTAGCTGGCTCAGCTGATCGTCGGTCAGGCACTTGTGGCCCATCTTCAACTGCAGCGAGGCGATGATGGAACACAGGTTGGCATTGCCGCAGCGCTCGCCGAAGCCATTGAGGGTGCCCTGCACATGGACAATCCCCTGTTCCACGGCCACCAGGGAATTTGCGACGGCACATTCGCTGTCGTTGTGAGTGTGAATTCCCAGGGGCGTGTGAATGTGTTTTTTAATCTCAGCAATAATCGCGGGAAGTTCATGGGGCAGAGTACCGCCATTGGTGTCGCACAGCACAATGCAATCGACCCGGGCCTCCTGGGCCGCCTTGAGTGTCTCGATGGCGTACTCCGGATTGGACTTGTAGCCATCGAAAAAGTGCTCGGCATCGTAAAAGACTTCAGCCACATGCTGATTGAGATAGGCCAGGGAGTCGTGGATCAGTTCCAGGTTGGCTTCCAGGCTGATGCGCAGGGCCTCTCGAACATGGAAATCCCAGGTTTTACCGAAAATGGTCACCGCATCTGACTCGGCTTCTATCAGGGTGCGCAGATTGCTGTCCTTTTCCGGAGGATTCTTGGCCCGGCGCGTGGAACCGAAGGCCGCCACCTTGGCCTGCTTCAGAGAGACTTTTTTGATTTCCCTAAAAAAAGCAATATCCTTGGGGTTGGAACCCGGCCATCCGCCTTCAATATAGTGAATACCCAGTTCGTCGAGTTTCTGGGCAATACGGATCTTATCCTCGACAAGAAAGGATATCTCTTCGGCCTGGGTGCCGTCCCGCAGGGTCGTATCGTACAGATGGATCAGACTCATGGTATTAATCCTTCACAGAGTGCCGGATGCACCGGCCGTATTTATTCCGCCGTGACAGCCTCGCTGCCCAGTTCAAAAGCCTCGTGCAGAACGCGCACCGCGAGTTCCGTATATTTGACATCGATGACGCAGGACACCTTTATTTCACTGGTGGAAATCATCTGAATGTTGATGCCTTCCTGACTCAGCACCTGAAACATTTTGCTGGCCACACCCGAATGGGAACGCATGCCCACTCCGACGATGGAGATCTTGGCAATATTTTCGTCGACCAAAACCCCGGCGGCGCCAATCTGTTCACCGGTAGCCTCGACGACCTTGAGGGCTTTCTTGAAATCCCCGTGGGGCACGGTAAAGGTGAGGTCGGTATATCCTTCGCTCGATACATTCTGAATGATCATATCGACGGTGATGTTTTTTTCCGAAAGAGGCAGAAACAGCTGCGATGCAACGCCGGGCTTGTCGGGAACACGCATCACTGAAATCTTGGCTTCATCTTTATTGTAGGTAATTCCTGACACCAGAACGGTTTCCATATCACTATCCTCCTTCATCACCAGAGTACCCTGATTATCATTGAAACTGGATCGCACATGCACCACCACGCCGTATTTCTTGGCGAACTCCACAGAACGGGTCTGCAGAACCTTGGCCCCGAGGGAGGCCATTTCCAGCATTTCGTCGTAGGAGATTCGGGAGATTTTCGAGGCGTTGGGGACAATCCGCGGATCGGTGGTATAGACGCCGTCAACGTCCGTGTAAATTTCACAGACCTGGGCATTCAGAGCCGCCGCCAGTGCAACCGCCGAAGTATCGGACCCTCCCCGGCCCAGCGTGGTCAGATTTCCGCAGCGATCCATCCCCTGAAATCCTGCCACCACCACAATGGTTCCGGCTTCCAGATCGGCGCGCAATTTTTCGCTGCCGATATGCTCGATGCGGGCTCGGGAATAATCGTCGCTGGTAATAATCGGCACCTGGTGACCGAGATAACTGCGGGCCTGGTAACCCATGGATTTGAGACACATGGCCAACAGCGAGATCGTCACCTGCTCCCCGGAGGAAACCAGCGCATCATATTCCCGATCGTCGGGATGGTCACACAGCTCGCGGGCCCATCCCACAAGTTTGTTGGTCTCGCCGGACATGGCCGACAGAACCACAACAAGCTGGTGGCCTTCATCATAAGTTTTGGCAACCCGGCTGGCAACATTGCGTATTCTGTCAATCGTGCCAACCGAGGTACCGCCATATTTCTGTACTACCAGAGCCATGACTTGCTTCTCCTCCTGTCGATAAGGCAAAACATCCTCTGAACGCTGCCGACGAAGGACCGACCAGAGGACTTTTAAATACATTTCTCAAACCGGCAGTGCACCGCTGCCGGTCACAGTCAACCGTAACCAATCCCGGCAGAATTCTTGTGCCATTGCCGGCGCCAGCGTTGCAGCAGATTCAGGGCGGGAGATCCGGCGGCCGCACATTCAAAATGACGCCGCTCCGGCCCCTCGTGGCTCAGGCGTACCGCCAGATACTGTTGAGCCAGGCCGGTAAAAAGATCGGCCCACTCAATGATCGCCACACCACCCCCCGGAAGATAGTCTTCCATGCCAAGTTCCAGCAGCTCATCCGGCTCGCTCAAGCGATACAGGTCAAAATGAAATAGCTCCAACCTGCCTCTGTAGCTGTTCATGAGGGTGTAGGAGGGACTCGCAATGGGCACCTCTTCGGGCACTCCAAGCCCGCGGGCCAGACCTCGGCTGAAACAGGTCTTGCCGGCTCCCAGGTCGCCGCTCAGCAATACAATCAGCGGTCGGTCGATGAGCGCCCCCAGACAGAAACCCAGTTTCGCCGTTTCCGTTTCCGAGTCCGTCGACAGATTCCAGCGTTCCAAGAATCAGGTTCCCATGCTACGGATGATGTCCAGCCGGGCCACTACGCCCAACAGTCGTTTGCCGTCAACAACAGGCAGCATGTGGACCCGGTTTTCCACCATCAGGGAGGCGATTTCGGCCACTGGCGTATCTTCGCTGCAGGTTGTCACTTCCCGAGTGCAGATCTCACTCACCTTGCGCGCGGTCAGTTTCTGGACCTGCTCCTTAAAGCGGGTTTCGCTTTCCAGGTAAAATACCCAGTCGAACAGGGAAATCACTGTCGGCAGATGTAGCGGCCGATCCTGGGCAATCAGATCGGTTTCCGTTACCACGCCGAACAACTCCCCGACATCATCGAGAACCGGCATGGCATTGACGCCGGTTTCAATGAACTTGCGGGCCAGTTCCTCGACGCTGGTGTCAGCGCAAACAGTATGAATTTTGCGGGTCATAATATCCCTTGCTTTGAGCATATACTCTCCCATCTTTGCAAACGAAACAGCTGTAAAGCCGCCCCTGGATAACTGCCTTTTCTGCCTGCCGGATCCGGTTATGCTCCGGGTCCTTCGAGAACCACCGTGGCCAGGGCATAATCACCGTCGTGGCTGCAGGACAGATGGATCTGCCGGTGGCCGCCGGCCTGAAATAATTCCAGCGCCCGCCCCTGCAGAACAAGAGCCGGCCGACCCAGATCGTTACGAACCACTGCTACCTCGCGCCAGCGGATTCCGCAACGCAGCCCAAGCCCCAGAGCCTTGAGCAGTGCCTCTTTGGCGGCAAAACGAACCGCCAGGTGAGGTGCCGGGTCGGTCTTGGACTGGGCATAGGCCAGTTCTTCAGCGGTAAAAATTCGCTTCAGCAAAGCCTGCCTGTCGGCCTCGACAAAGCGCCGAAAACGACTGATGCGGCAAAGGTCGTTGCCCAGACCGGAAATCCGCACCCGCATCAGCGCCCCTGAAGCAGCGCCACCATCTCCCGCACCGCCCGTTCCATGCCGACCAGCACCGCCCGCGCCACAATGCTGTGGCCGATATTCAGCTCCTCGATACCCCCCAGAGCCACCACTTCGCGCACGTTCCGATAGTTGAGACCGTGTCCGGCATTGACCTGCAGGCCAAGTTTTTTCCCGGCTCGGACAGCCGATTCCAGTTTGGCCAGCTCCGCCTTGCGAGCCGTTTCATCCGCCGCCTCACAATAGGCCCCGGTATGCAGTTCCACCGCCTGGACCCCAACCCGATGAGCGGCCTTGAGCTGCTCCAGATCCGGATCCACAAACAGGCTGATCAGCATCCCCCCCTGGCGCAGGGTCGCCACCTGATCTCTGAGATCGGTCCGCAGATGAATGACGTCGAGTCCGCCTTCGGTGGTCAACTCCTGACGCTTCTCCGGCACCAGGGTAACGCTGTAAGGCAGGATTTTCAGAGCGATGCCGATCATTTCCTCGGTCGCGGCCATTTCCAGGTTGAGTCGGGTCTTGACCGTTTGGCTCAGCAACTCGACATCCCGGTCCTGAATATGCCGGCGGTCTTCCCGCAGGTGCACGGTAATGCTGTCGGCACCGGCCAGTTCGGCAAGCGCGGCGGCTGTTACCGGGTCGGGTTCATGAATTCCCCGGGCCTGGCGCACGGTGGCGACATGGTCCACATTGACCCCAAGCTTGACCATGTCAGCCCTCCCTCTCTGCGCCGTTCATGTGCCGGTCCACCGTGTCGGCAATCCTTCGGGCAAGAGCCGCAATCCGGCTCTCGTCCTGACCTTCCAGCATGATACGCATCAGCGGTTCGGTTCCCGAATAGCGGATCAGAACACGGCCGGATTCCGCCATATCACCCTCGGCCTCTTCAATGCATCGGGCCACCTCGGGCACTTCGGCGACAGGCCGTTTTCTGTCCACCCGAACATTGACCAGAACCTGCGGCAGCGCCTTCATCACCGAGGCCAGCTCGGAAAGGGGTTTGCCGGATCGTTGCATGATAGCCAGTAATTGGAGTGCGGAAATCATGCCGTCGCCAGTGGTGTTGTAATCCAGAAAAACCATGTGACCCGATTGTTCTCCTCCCACATTATAGCCGCTGCGGCGCATCTCCTCCACCACGTAACGGTCGCCGACAGCCGTCTTGACCACCCGGCCCCCGGCCTGGCGAATGGCCAGATCGAGCCCCATGTTGCTCATGACCGTGGCCACCAGAGTGTTGCGGGCCAGTTTGCCCTGCTTGAGAAGATCGGTAGCGCATACAGCCATGATGTGATCGCCGTCGACTTCACGGCCGTTCTCGTCGACGAAGATCACCCGGTCTGCGTCACCATCAAGCGCCATACCCAGGTCGGCCTTATGCTCTCTGACCGCCGCCGAAATGACTTCCGGATGAAGGGAGCCGCAACCGGCGTTGATATTGGTGCCGTCGGGCGAGGCCCCCAGCAGAACCACCTCCGCCCCGAGTTCGGTCAACACCGCGGGCGCCGCCTTGTAGGCCGCCCCATTGGCGCAGTCAAGGACGATCTTCAGGCCGATCAAATCCAGTTCCCGGGGAAAGGAGTTCTTAAGAAAAACCACATAGCGTCCCACCGCGTCATCAATCCGGTAAGCCTTTCCGACCTGCTCGGCAATGGGTCGCAGGGAATCGATTTCCCTGGAAAAAATCAGCTCTTCAATGGCCAGTTCCGTTTCATCGGGCAACTTGAAACCGTCTCCGTTGAAGAACTTGATGCCGTTATCCTGGTAAGCGTTGTGCGAAGCCGAAATCACCACTCCGGCATCGGCGCGCATGGACGTGGTGATGAAGGCGATACCGGGGGTCGGCAAGGGGCCCACCAGCAAGACATCAACGCCCATGGAACAGATTCCCGAGGCCAGAGCGTTTTCGATCATGTAGCCGGAAAGCCGGGTGTCTTTGCCAATCACGATTCGATGTCGACGATCATTCTTCTTAAAAATGTAAGCAATGGCCCGACCGAGTTGCATGGCGATCTCGGTGGTCATGGGGTAGGTGTTGGCCACCCCCCTGACACCATCGGTGCCAAAAAGCTTTTTCTGGGTCATGAATATTCGCTCCTGATCAGGTTGTTCATTCTTCCTGCGATAAAGGAACGATAACAACTTCCAGCGTTACCGTCTCCAGGTTCTTGATACTGGTGAAAGCACCCGCAGGGAGCAGCTGCACGTCACGCCGCAGATTCTCCCGAAGTCCCGTGACATCCAGGGTCGCGGTTGCGATCCGCTCCAACTTCGCCACCTCGCTTTCGGCCCCCTCGACCATCACTCTGCGAGGCTCACTGCGAACCTCCGCCAAGCGGTATCCGGCTGCCGGTTCACCGCTGATTCGGGGAGCGACCTCCACCTGCTTGCTGGCAATACGCTCCAGTTTGACGTCCACATAGGAAGGCGACAGGCGGGTGATCTTGAGCGGACCGGGCAGATCGAGACGTTCTTCCAGACGTTTGAGGGTGGTAAGGCCAGGCTCAAGGCCCTGCAGGTCGATAGCGATGCGGATCTGCTGCAGATGAAGATTCATCAGCAGAGTCCGGGGGCCGCTGATGCGCACGTCGATATTTTCCGGCAATTCACTGGCCACCATCATGCCGTTGGGAAGATTTTTCAAATCAAGGGGCACTGCGTAGGAACGCTCCAGCCTCTGTTCACCGGTGACAAAAAACCACAGGATGGCGGCAAAAATGAGAGCCAGAACTTTCAAGGTCCAGTTTTCGAGCAGCTTTTTCACCATGCCTAAGAGACCTTTTTTCTTTTTTCGCGAGGTTCCAACAGCCTTTTGAGAACCCGACTCAAAGCGGTTGAATCGAGATCTCGGGTAATGCGACCGCCCACCACCACCGAGATCTTGCCGGTTTCCTCGGAAACCACGATGGCTACCGCATCCACCAGTTCGGTAAGACCGATAGCGGCCCGGTGGCGCGTTCCAAGGGTTTTGCTGATCTCGGGATTCTGGGTCAGGGGCAAAAAGCAGCCGGCCCGCTTCAGGCGGCCCTGCTGCAGCACCAGAGCGCCGTCATGAATGGGCGAATAAGGCAGAAAAATCGAGGTGATCAGATCGCTGGAGACCTTGGCGTCGATTTCCACCCCCACTTCCAGGAAATCTTTGAGGCCCGTTTCACGCTCGATGACGATCAGGGCGCCGATACGCTTGTTGGCCATGTTGACACAGGCCTTGACCAACTCGGACATGACCTCAGTTTCCTCCCGGTAGGACAGATCGGCAAAGAACGGATTGGCGCCGACATGAATCAGGGCACGGCGGATATCCTCCTGAAAAAGAACCACGATCACCAGAATGATTGAGGATAGAAAGTTATCAAGAATCCACTGCAGGGTATGCAGTCCGCTGACCCTGGAGGCAACATAAACGGCCAGAATCACCGCCAGACCGACCAGCATCTGAACCGCTCGGGTGCCCTTGATCAGCAGCATGATGCGGTAAATGATAAAGGCCACCAGGCCCACATCGAGGGTATCGACAAGCCATCTAAAGCCTCTCATGTAGTCGACAACTCCGTCCATACGCCCCCCGCCCGCACCGGCGGCTCCCTTTTCTCGACCGATGCTTTACGGCAGCTGTTCATGACAGATGGCCCAGGCCATCAGGGCCGCTTCCCGCGTCGCTCGTACATCGTGGACCCGAAACAGCTGAACGCCGGCCGCAACCCCGAGAGCAACGGTGGCCAGAGATCCGGACAGCCGCAACGCCGGATCCGCTAGACCGAGCACCCGACCGATAAAACTTTTGCGCGAGGTCCCCAGCAACAGGGGACACCCCAAACCGTGCAGTGATTTCAGATGGCGGAGCAAGGTTAAATTTCCCTCAACGCTCTTGCCGAAGCCGATACCGGGATCCACGGCCAGCCGGTCTTGCCGAACACCGGCGGCCAGGGACCGGTCGATGGCCTCTCCCAGGCGGGCCGCGACCTCTCCCAGCAGATCGACATAATCCGTGTCGAGCTGCATCTCCCGAGGACTTCCCCGGGTGTGCATCAAAAACAGCCCGGCTTCACTTTCGGCCACGACCCGGGCCATCGCGGGATCAAACTGCAGGCCGCTGATGTCGTTGACAAAATCGGCGCCGGCGGCCACAGCGGCAGCCGCGACCCGGCTCTTGCTGGTATCGACGGAAAGGGGGCAGTCCAACTCCCGTGCCAGCCTTTCAATGACCGGAACAACCCGTTCCAACTCCTGATCAAGACTCACGGAAGCCGCTCCCGGACGGGTGCTTTCGCCACCGACATCGATGACGTCCGCACCTTCGGCCGCCAACCGCTCACCCTGACGCAGGGCCTGATCCAGCCGCCACTGGCGGCTTTCGGTATAAAAGGAATCGGGAGTCACGTTGAGGATGCCCATGACCCCGGGCCGTTCCAGGCGCAGAACCCGGCGACAGCCGGATATTTGCCGGGAACGTAGCGCCGATACATCGAGAGCCCTGTTCAATTCCGTCGACAGCTTGCCGGGCAGCCGCCCGCAGCGCGCCAGAGATCGCAACAAGGCGGGTCCGGTGATTAGCGCCAGAGCATCATCGCCCCCGGCACTGAAACGGCCCTGCAGAATCGTCAGATCGCCACGCCGGGCAGTGGCGGCGGCAACTGAAAAAATATCGGCGGAAGACAATCCCGCAACCAGCGCAAGACAAGAAAAAACACCCGCCGGCAAAGAAATCTTTCCGACGGGAACAAAGCCTTCCCCCTGCAACCGGCTGCGCAGGTCCTGCTCGGAAGATACGGGGTACAGGGTGACGGAAACAGACAATCAGGCCTCGGTCGAGAA
>SLLR01000118.1 GCA_007134025.1 Desulfuromonadaceae bacterium
CAGAAACTGCTCGATGCCCTGGCGGCGGGCGCCCTCGACTTCCAGAGCCGGATCGAGGTCGGCGGGCAGACGGTCCAGATGGACGTGGGTATCGAAAAAAATGTTCTCGGTCGGCATGGGCCAAATGCTAGCACGAGCGGGCCGGGAAAGGAAAGGCGGGCCGGCGAGGGAATGAAGCTTCCCTTGCTCAATAGGGCTTTACTGGATCAAGGCAGTTGGCTTATGCTGTCAGGCATTGTTTTCAGGGCAGCATACCTTTTTCAGGGAGTGGAGACACATGAAAGCTATCGGACCGTTGCTGTTGCCGTTTTTGGCATTGTTACTGGCGCTGGGGAATCTGACGGGTTGCAGGCGGGGTTCGGAGGTCGAGGAAGAACAGACGCCCGCCGCCGCAGCGCGGGTGGCGGCAAAGGATCCGCTGGCGGACTGGCAGCCCCGATTCGATCCTCGTGGCGCCGAGTACACGTATCTGCTGTCCAATGTGGATCATCCGTCCATCGAAGGGATTGCGGTGGGCTATCACATCCGTGACAAGGTCTGGGAGCGTTCCGATGGGCGGCTCTACGTCGATTTTCGCCCCATGGCTCAACTGGGCGGCGAGCGGGACGTGATTACCAAGCTCAGGCTCGGCGCCGTGCAGGGCATGCTCTGTTCCTCGGTGGCGGCGGTCAATGTGGCGGACAAGTTGGGCGTGGTGAACCTGCCATTTGTTATTGATAGTTTCGACAGGCTGCAGGCTTTTCGCAATACGCCGGAACTGTTTGACGAGTTTCGTGACGCCGCGGCCGGGCAGGGGATTCTGGCACTGGATTTCACCAACTACGGTGCTTACGGGTGGGCCACCCGGGAGCCGGTACGCACTCTGGAAGAAGCCCGCCGGGTCCATTTTCGAGTGGCCCAGGCGCCGGTCAACATCGACAGTTACAGGGCCTGGGGGCTGCGGTTCACGGTGATGCCCTGGCCCGATGTGCCGCAGGCTTTGCAGACCGGGGTGGTGACGGGGCTCGATCACACCTTCATTGTCTGCGCCATTACCAACAAGTTCAACGTGGCCAGGAATTTCACCCCCGTCAACTACGCCCAGGGGCTGTATATTCACCTGATCAACAAGGAGTGGCTGTCCGGCCTTCCGCCGGATCTGCAGGAGATTCTGGTGCGCACCATTGAGGAGGAGAGCGCACGGGCCCGAGCCCGGGGAGTGGCCCAGGAGCAGCGGGAACTGGCCCGGGCGGTTGAGCAGGGGTTGCGGATTCATGAACTCGACCCGGCCGACCGGCAGCGGCTGATTGAGCTTTCCGAACCGGTTTATGCCGACTGGCGGGACAAGATCGGAGCCGATTACCTGCAGCGGGTACAGGAGGTTTTGGCCGGTTTGTGAGAAGGCTCCATCCACTCCGGCGGAAGGCTAAAAAAAGTTCGCCTGGGGGGTGTCGCCGGCTGTTCGGGGCTTGCACGGGCCCGCCTCTCCGGGTATTCTCCGTTGCCGCTGCAAGTTGTTGAGTATTCCGGCATTTCAATGTTTTTGTAACAGCATTGAGCGGCCGGGTAGAAAGTTTTTAAAGACAGTGTTGGTTCTGCCCTTAGCACTATCAAACCTTTCCATGGAGGAACACCTATGAAACGATGGAGTTTCGCCTTGGGCGCTCTGCTGCTGGCGTCGATGCTGGTCGGTTGTCCGGGGGAAAAAGAATCGAGGGTCAACGGCGACGAAACCGGCCGACCGATGGCGACGGCCCGGCCGGAGCCCAATCCGCTGGATGCCTGGCAGCCCGACTTCGACCCGAGCGGGGCCGAATACACTTACCTGCTGTCGGCCGTGTCCCATCCGGCGATTGAGGGGGTATCGGTGGGCTACAAGATCCGCGACCGGGTCTGGGAGCGATCCGAAGGCCGGCTGTATGTCGATTTTCGACCCCTTTCCCAGTTGGGTGAAGAACGGGCGGTATTGAGCAAGGTCCGCCTCGGGGCGGTTCAGGGGATGCTTTGTTCTTCGGTGGCGGCGGCCAATGTCGCCGACACCCTGGGCATCGTCAATTTGCCTTTTGTGGTGGACAGTTTCGACAAGCTGGAGACCTTTCGCAACGATCCCGAGTTGTTCGACGTGTTTCGCGACAGCGCCAGCGGCCAGGGCATGATGGTGCTGGACGTGACCGGTCACGGCTCCTACGGCTGGGCGACCCGGGAGCCGGTGCGCACTCTGGAGGAGGCCCGCCGGGTCAACTTTCGGGTGGCAGAGGCGCCGGTGAATACGGATATCTACCGCAGCTGGGGATTGCGTTTTACGGTGATGCCCTGGGGGGACGTGCCCCAGGCTCTGCAGACCGGAGTCATCGACGGACTGGATCATACGCCGATTGTCTGCAACCTGACCCGCAAGTTCGATGTGGCGCGTTTCATGACCCGGGTTGACTATGCCCAGGGGCTCTTCATTCATCTGATGAACCGGGCCTGGTTCGAGCGCCTGCCGGCCGATCTGCAGCAGGTTCTGCTGGAGGTCATTGCCGAAGAAAGCGCCGCCAGTCGCGCCCGAACCCGCCGGCAGGAACAGGAGCAGATTGCGGCCGCCGAGGCCCGGGGTGTGGAGTTTATTTTTCTCTCCCGGGAGGATCGGCAGCGGTTGCTGGAGTTGAGTGAACCGGTTTACGAAGCGTGGGGCCAGAGAATAGGGCCTGATTACCTGCAAAAAGTGCGAGAACGTCTTGGCAACTGATTCTTTCCATGGAAAACCTGAGCGCATGAACAACATGCTGAAACGGGTGGACCAGTTCCTCGGGTTGATCGAGGACTGGTCCCTTTTTATCGCGGTGAGCGCCGCTCTGCTGTCGGCCATGGCCAATGTGGTGTTGCGCAAGACGACCTCCATCAGTCTTTACTGGTCCGACGAGGTGGTGCGCAAGGTGATCTTCTTTACCACCTACATGGGCTGCAGCGCGGCAGTGCGCAAGCGGGCGCTGATCCGCATCGACGCCCTGCCGCAGATGGTGCAGGCGCTGAAAAAACCGCTGACCATCGTGAGCCATCTGGCGGTGCTGGTGTTCGCCTTTTTCATGATGCGTTACGGCTGGACCATGATGGTCAGCGCCTGGAACGACCCCTTTGCGCGCACTTCCACCCTGCAGATCCCGGAATGGTATTTCTACGCCGTGCTGCCGCTGCTGGGGCTCATGCTGCTGTTGCGGGTGACGCTGCTGCTCATCGAGGACTGGGGCGGTCCGGCCCGCTGAGATCCGAACTTTCTTCTGTTACGGAACGGGACTTTCCATGGATACCAGCTATCTGATGATTTTTGCCCTGCTGCTCGGCGCGCTGGCGACCAGTGCGCCGGTGTTCATGGCCCTGTTTTTCACCGGCCTGACCGGCCTGGTACTGGCCGGTATCGATCCGCAGATTGTGATCGAGGTACTCTACCGCAGCATGGACAAGTTCGCTCTGGTGGTGGTGCTGTTTTTTGTCCTGTGCGGCAATATCATGACCACCGGCAGCATCGTCGCCAAACTCATCAAGACCGCCAATGCCCTGGTCGGCTTTCTGCCCGGTGGCCTGGCCATGGCCGGAGTTCTGGCCTGCGGCTTTTTCGGCGCCATTTCCGGTTCGACGGTGGCCACGGTGGTGGCCATCGGCGGGTTTATGATTCCGGCCCTCATCGAACACGAGTACGAGCCTTCCTTCAGTGTCGGCCTGATGACCACGGCGCCGGTTCTGGGGGTGGTGATTCCCCCCTCCATCTCCATGATCCTCTATTCGATGATTTCCACCGACTCCCTGGAAGCGCTGTTTCTCACCGGCTTCGTGCCCGGCCTGCTGATCATGGGGGCCATGTCCCTGTACGCCTGGTTTTACTGCCGGCGGCGCAACACCCGTACCGAGACCCGGTTGTCTTTTCGACAACTGTTGTCGGTGCTGCGGGAAAGCATCTGGGCTCTGCTGCTGCCGGTGCTGATTTTCGGCGGCATCTATTCCGGCCTGTTTACCGCCAACGAGGCGGCGGTAGTGGCTTGCTTCTATGCTTTTTTCGTGGAGATCGTGATCCATCGGGACATGCGCCTGCGGGATGTGAAAAAGGTGATCGTCTCTTCGGCAGTGACCTCGGCGAGCCTGCTGCTGATCGTGGCCGGAGCTTCGGTGTTTGGTGAGTATCTCACCTTCGAGCAGGTGCCGAATCAGATCGCGGCGCTGGTGGTGGAACAGATCAGCAGCCCCTGGGTGTTTCTGCTGGCAGTCAACATCCTGTTGCTGTTTATCGGCATGTTCATGGATATTATATCCGCCACTCTGATTCTGACGCCGATTTTTCTTCCTCTGCTGGCCCGTTTCGGTATCGACACCTTGCACTTCGGGCTGCTCATGACCCTGAATCTCGGCATCGGTTACTGTACGCCGCCGCTGGGGGTCAGTCTGTATATTTCCGGTGCCGTGGTGCATCGGGACCTGTTTTACGTGGCCCGCTCCGTGCTTCCTTTTCTGGCTATTCAGATCGCTATCCTGCTGCTGCTGACCTATGTGCCCTCGCTGGTGCTGTGGCTGCCGCGACTGGTGTACGGCGGGTGAGGCGCAGGGATGGCAGGCTTGGTACCCCGCTGATCGCCCCTGGCAGAGTGGGGTTGTTGCCACATAAGGAGAACCGCCCATGCTGCTCTGGTCCCAGATCGCGCTTTTTGCAGCCACCTCGGTGGTGCTGATCCTGACTCCCGGACCGGATATTCTTTATGTGATGACTCGCGGCGTGGCTCAGGGGCGAGGGGCGGCGCTGGCCGCTGCCGCCGGTTTCAGCCTCGGCAATTTCGTCCATATTTTTTTCGCCCTGATCGGCTTTTCCGCTCTGCTGGCCTCATCGGCCCATGCCTTTCAGGTCGTGAAATACGCCGGCGCCCTCTACCTAGTCTATCTTGGAGTGCGGTTGCTACGCAGTCCCACGGTTGCGCTCGGCGGCGAAAACCTGCCTCTGTTACGGGGCCGCCGGATTTTTTTTCAGAGTATTGTCGCCAATGTTCTCAATCCCAAAGTGGCGGTGTTCTTTTTGGCTTTTTTCCCCCAGTTCATTGATGCCCGGCAGGGTTCCGCGTCCCTGCAGATGCTTTCTCTGGGAACTTTGTTCGTGTTCCTGACCCTGATCTGCTTCAGCCTGGTGGCCTTTTGTTCCGGAGCCGTCGGAGCCTGGCTGAACCGCAAGCCCGCTGTTTCCGGGCACCTTGACCGGATGGCCGGCAGTGTGCTGGTGCTTCTCGGCTTGCGATTGGCCTGGCCGACACGCTGAGACCAGGTTGCAGGTTCGAGGAATATTCCGCCCTGGAGAGGCAGATC
>SLLR01000051.1 GCA_007134025.1 Desulfuromonadaceae bacterium
ATCAGCGACAAGCAACGGCCGGGCTGGATGACCCGCATCATCGACAACGTCTGGCCGTTTTAGCTTTGATTGCGATCTTTGTGATTTTAAATGCTTTTAAAACCAAAGGCTTGCCTCACACAAAGCCACAAAGCCACGAAGGTAAAGGCAAAAAACATTCAATCGGGTTAACGGGTTCAAAAGCCTTTCTTTGTGGCTTCGTGAGAGAACCGGTTTTAAAGGTTTTTATCACAAAGACCACAACCCAAAGGCTTGCCTCACACGAAGACACGAAGGCACGAAGTTAAAAGCAAAAAGATTCAATCAGGTTAACGGGTTTAAAAGCCTTTCTTTGTGGCTTCGTGGCTTTGTGTGAGATAGGAATTTAAAGATTTTTTTTCGAACAATGGTCACGGAAAAAATGAATTTTCGAAACCCGGAGCTTTTAACCAGTTATCTTTAAAAGTTCTTAGTGCTCTGTGTGTGCTTTGTACGGTAAATTCTTTTAAACCGAAAGGCTTGCCTCACACGAAGACACGAAGGCACGAAGTTAAAAGCAAAAACATTCAATCAGGTTAACGGGTTTAAAAGCCTTTCTTTGTGGCTTCGTGGCTTTGTGTGAGATAGGAATTTAAAGATTTTTTTCCCTGTTTTTTCAGGACATTGTTATGACTAAAATTAAACTCGGTGCGCTGACATTCCTTTTTCTGCAATTCATGCTCATGGCCGATGTCGCCCTGGCCGCCCGCATCAAGGACATCGCCCAGCTCGCCGGGGTGCGCGGCAACCAGTTGGTCGGCTACGGCCTGGTCATCGGCCTCGACGGCACCGGCGACAGCAACAGCACCCGCTTCACCACCCAGTCCCTGGCCAACATGATGGAGCGTCTCGGTGTCGCCGTTAATCCCGCCGCCATCAAGGTGGACAACGTTGCCGCGGTCATCGTGACCGCCGAGCTGCCGCCCTTCGCCAAAGCCGGCAGCACCATCGACGTGCTGGTTTCTTCCATCGGCGACGCCGACAGCCTGGCCGGCGGCAGTCTGCTCATGACCCCCCTCAAAGGACCGGACGGCAATGTCTATGCCGTCGCTCAAGGGCCGCTGGTGGTGGGCTCCCTGGCCTTTGGCGGCAAGGCCGCCCAGGTGCAGAAAAACCACCCCACCGTGGGCCGTCTGCCCGGCGGCGCCTACGTCGAGCGGGAAGTCCCCTTTGCCCTGGACGGCAGCCGACCGCTGCGCTACCAGCTGACCAATCCCGACTTCACCACCGCCACCCGCATCGCCGCGGCCATCAACAACCATTTTCAAGGTTCTCTGGCCTCTCCCCTGGACAGCGCCAGCCTGGCGGTGGACGTGCCGCCGGCTTACCGCGAGCGGCTCATCGAGTTTGTCGCCGCCCTTGAAGTGCTGCCGGTACAGCCCGACGCCACGGCCAAGATCGTGGTCAACGAACGCACCGGCACCATCGTCATGGGCGAGGGAGTGCGCATCGCCACCGTCGCCGTGTCCCATGGCAACCTCAACCTGGTAATCAGCGAATCGGCCGAGGTCTCCCAACCCTTCCCCTTCTCCATGGGCGAAACCGTGGTGGTTCCCCAGACCGACATCCTGGTCTCCGAAGACCAGGGCAATCTGGTGGTTCTGGAGATGGGTGTCTGTATCGGCGATGTGGCCCGGGCTCTCAACGCCATCGGCGCCACCCCCCGGGATCTCATCGCCATTTTCCAGGCCATCAAGGCCTCCGGCGCCATGCACGCCGAACTGGTGATCTTGTAACCGACAAGGACAACCGTTTCCCCACAACCCTGTTCTGTGACGAGAGACCCCATGGATCTTGTTTTCGACCCCCGCTTCGCAATGGATCAGGCCACCCGCCCGAAGCCGCCCGAGACAGCCGGCAGCCACCCGGAACAGCTGCGCCGCTCCTGCCAGGAATTTGAGGCCATCTTCATTCAGGAGATGTTCAAGGCCATGCGCGCCACGATCCCTGACGGCGGCCTGATTCCCCGAGGCAACGACCAGCAGATCTTCCAGGATCTGCTCGACCAGAACATCGCCATGGACATGGCACGCCGACAAGGCCTCGGTCTGGCCGACGCCCTGTTCCGCCAGTTGCAGCAGCTCGAGTCCGGTTCCAGATAATCCAACCCTTGCCTGTCACGTCCTTGCCAGGCTTTTTCCGGTTCTCAAAATTCTTCTAAAGTTTCGCGACCGGTTGCCGATACGAAGATCACAGGGCGTAAAAAACCCTGCGGCAGCAGGATTTGCCTGCAAACTCAGCTTTTTTAAAAACCGTTTTCACCCGGTTCCCGACCCGGAACCCCAGCCCCTTCAAGGTGGCCATCATGACGATCGACAGAATTTTCGGCAACCGCGGCATCGGACCTCTGGATAAAACCAGGACCCGCGGCCAGGAAAAAAAGGCCGAGCAGGCCGCACCGTCCACCGGCACCGATCGAGTGCGGTTTTCGGACACCATGCAACAGGTGCGGCAGGCTAAAGAAGCGGCCGGCGGCGGCGAGGTGCAGCGTTCCGAGAAGCTGGCAGCCCTGAAAGAGCAGATCGCCTCCGGCAGCTACCGCCCCGACACCCGCAAGGTCGCCGCCAGCCTGCTGAAGTTTATCGCCGAGGGTAAATAGCCATGAGCCCCGAGAACCTCAGGCAGCGCCTCGAAAATCTGCTGCAGCTGATTCGCCGGGAACGGGATCAGGCCAAGTCCCTGGACATGGCGGGCCTGGAGCGAAGCGCGGTGGAAAAGCAGCGGATGCTGCAGACCCTCGACGGGGATCTGGCTGACCAGACCGATCCCGAGGTGCAGCGCCTGGCCCAGCAGGTGCGGGACGAAAACCGCCGCAACGCCTACCTGTTCTGGCTCACCCTCGGCTGGGTGCGGGAACAGATGACCTTTTTCGGCCAGAAAACGGCGCCCGCTTCCTACGGCGCCGGAGCCGCCCAGGTAAGCCATCAGCGGGGCGGCCGACTGCTTTCCGGGAGGATCTGACATGGGTGGGCTGTTTACCGCACTGAATGCCGCCAGCACCAGCCTCTCGACCCATCAGAAGGTCATCGAGGTCACCGGCAACAATATCGCCAACGTCAACACCCCCGGCTATTCCCGCCAGCGGGCGATCCTGACTCCCTATCCGGCCCTCAACTTCAACGGCGTCACCATCGGCCAGGGCGTCAAGGTCGGCGACATCGTGCGGGAACAGGACGCCTTTCTCACCAACCAGATCCTGCAGAAAAGCGCCGGCTACGGCGAGGCCGACGCCAAAACCTTTCCCCTGGCCGAGTTGGAACGGGTCTTCGGCATCGACGAGGGCGGCATCAGCGGCGAAATCAACAACTTTTTCGACGCCTGGCAGGAACTTACCGCCAACCCCGGCGGCCAGACCGAGCGGGACATCGTCATCCAGCGGGGCGAGCTGCTGGCCAAGTCCTTTCACACCGCTCTGACGGATCTCGACGGCGTCAAGCGCAACATCGATGATTCTCTCCTGTCCCGGGTCGACGGGGTCAACGACAGCCTGCGGCGAGTCGCCGATCTCAACGTCCGTATCTCGACCATCGAGAGCACCGGCCAGACCGCCAACAGTTTTCGCGACGAGCGGGACCGGCTGCTCGCCGATCTGTCCGCCGCCATCGGCATACAGTCTCTTGAAGACAAAGACGGCAACGTCATGGTCCAGCTACCCGGCGGTCAGCCTCTGGTGCAGAAAGGCAACACCCTGACCCTGGAAACGGAAACCGTGCAGGACCAGTTCCTGCTGCGGGTCACGACCAGCGGCGGCGTCTCCACACCCGTGGACACCACCACCGTCGGCGGCGCCTTCAAGGGGCTGCTCGAGATACGCGACAACCTGATTCCCGACCTCGAAGGGCAGCTCGACAAAATGGCCTACAGCCTGGCCACCGAACTGAACGCCCTGCACAGCACCGGCACCGACCTCAACGGCAACACGGGCACCCTGTTTTTCGCCCCCATGCCGTCGCCGGCGCCGCCGGCCAATCCCTGGGACGGAGCCGCCAACGCCCTGCAGGTGGCCCTCACCTCTCCGGATCAACTGGCCGCCGGCGCCACCGCTGCGCCGGGCGACAATACCATCGCCCTGGCCATCGCCGGTCTGAGCACCGCCAAGATCGTCGACGGCACCGACACCCTCACCGGCGCCTACTCCCGCATCAGCGCCCAGGTCGGCCTCGAAGCCGGCCAGAATCGGCTGGCCAGCGAGGCCAATCGGGACACCATGACCCAGCTGCAGAACATGCGCGACAGCACCGTCGGCGTCTCCCTGGAGGAGGAAATGATCAATCTGATTCAGTACCAGAAAGGGTTCGAAGCCTCCGCCAAGTTCCTCGCCACCGTCGATGAAATGATGGACACCATCCTCTCCATCAAGAGGTAGCCCATGAAGACCACCCAGACCACCGTCTACCGCAGCCTGCAGAACCAGATCTTCAAGACCCAGAACTCCCTCATCGAACTGCGCATGGCAGCAGCCAGCGGCAAACGCATCAACAAACCCTCAGACGATCCTTCGGCGATTCGGCCGGTGCTCAACGCCCGCGGCCAGATTCAGAAGTGCGATCGTTATCTGCGCACCATGGGCAGCGCCTCCGACCGCCTCAACATCCTCGACGCCAACCTGGCCCAGGTCGGCAACCTGATGATTCGCGCCCAGGAGACCACCATCGCCTCCGGCAACGGCTCGGCAGGGCCCGACGACCTGCGCAACTACGCCGCCACCATCGGCCACATCAAGGACGAACTCTTTGCCCTGGCCAACGCCAACGTGGACGGCAAGTATCTCTTCTCCGGTTTTGCCGAAGACACGCCGCCCTTCGACACCAGTAACGACCCGCCCTGGATCTATCAGGGAGACGAAGGCCGCAGCCAGCTCGAAATCGGTCCCGGCGAACGGGTTCAGGTCAACCTCACCGGCAACGCCCTGTTTCTCGGTGAAGGACTCAGCGGCGGCCTGAACGTATTTCAGGTGCTCGACGACATCGAGACCGCTCTGGCCGCCGGCGACAGCCAGGGCGCTCTGGATCGCCTCGGCGATCTGCAGCAGGCCACCGAACAGATTGGCCGTCAGCGCAGCCTGATGGGCAATGTCGGCGCCCGGGTGGTCAACGCCCAGGATCACATGGAGCGCACCAGGATCGACATGCACGAGGTTTTGTCCCGCTACGAAGACGTGGACATCGTCGAAATCATCACCGCTCTCATGCAGCAGGAGCAGGCTTTTGAAGCGGCCCTCAACGTCACGGCCAAGGTATCGGATCTGAGTATTTTGAATTACCTGTAA
>SLLR01000053.1 GCA_007134025.1 Desulfuromonadaceae bacterium
AGTGCGGGGAATAGGGCGGGGTAGTGTAGCGACGGGCGCTGCCTATGTGCTCAGAGAGCCGTCAGAAACCTATGAGGCTGATTTTGACCCCGAAAATCGGGTTATAACACCATTTAATAGTCTTTTTTGGGATGTTTTTCCTTGATTATCAAGGGGTTGACTTGGTCCGACCCCAAGTACACCCTAGAGTTACCTTTTTTACGGAGCCAGGGTGAAAGGAGCGAGAGACATGTCCAATCTGTTCGAGATGACGACCATCAAGAGTCTTGAGTTACGCAACCGGTTTGTGCGCTCCGCGACCTGGGAGGGGATGGCGGATGCACAGGGTGCGCCGACCGACGAGCTGAATCAATTGATGGCAGATCTGGCCCGTGGCGAGGTGGGGCTTATCATCACCGGCCATGCCTATGTCCGCCCCGATGGTCAGGCGAGTCCCCGGCAGATGGGGGCGCACAGGGAGGATCTGTTGCCGTCACTGACACGGATGCCGCAAGAGGTCCATGCCGCCGGCGGGCGCATTGCCCTGCAGTTGGCTCACGCCGGCGCCTACGCGTTGGTTTCGGAACAGGCAGTCGGTCCTTGGGTGATCGCCAACCAGGATGGGAAAAAATGCCGTGCCCTGAGCCGGGACGAGATTCGGGAGATTACAGAGGCCTTTGGGCGAGGCGCCGCCCTGGCGCAGCAGGCCGGGTTTGACGCGGTGCAGATTCATGCGGCCCACGGCTATCTGCTCAGCCAGTTTCTCTCGCCTTATTACAATCGCCGCGAGGACGACTATGGCGGCAGCGTCGAAAACCGCGCGCGCCTGGTCCTCGAGGTGCTGGCGACGGTGCGGCAGGCGGTCGGAGACGGTTTTCCCGTCCTGGTCAAGCTCAATGCGGATGATTTCATCGAAGGCGGCTTGGGGGTCAGCGCCATGCTCCGGGTGGCGGAGTTGCTGCAAGAGGCCGGCATAGACGCCATTGAAATCAGTGGCGGCACCATCTGGGGTCCGAGCCGCTACCATTCCGTGCGCTCCGGCGCGGTGGCGTTGACCGGCGGGATCTATTATCGCGAGGCGGCCCGGCAGGCCAAAGCGCGACTGCGGATCCCGGTCATGCTGGTGGGAGGGATCCGTGCCCTGGAAGAGGCCGAAGATCTGCTGGCGCGGGACAAAGCCGACTATATCGCCCTTTGCCGGCCTTTGATTCGGGAACCGGATCTGATCCAACGCTGGGCGGCGGGCCGGCGGGAGCCGAGCGGCTGCCAATCTGACAATGCCTGTTACGGTCCCATATTGGCCGGCAAGGGGATATGCTGCCCCCTTAAATGATCCCGGAGCGTGGAGGGCGTCTTGGCAATCGATTCCGTGGCTCAAGTTGAAAAGATCCTGCAAGATTTCTGGGCCTGCGCCCCGGGTAACAGCCTGCAGCTCCCCACCGGCGAGAAAGCTTGGGGAGCGCCGCGGGTTGCCGTAGCGCGGGGCGACGACCCCCTGTTTCTGCGCAACAAGGAGCTGATCGGCTCCTTTCTCTGGACTCCCGCTGAAGCCTATGCCCTGGCATTTCCGGATACCCCGACACCTGACGGCGGGGAGTTGCGGGTCATCAGTTACCTGTTGCCGCAGACCCCGAAAACCCTTGCCGACCAGCGCCTCGCGACGACCATGCCGGCCGAACGCTGGGCGCGATCGCGCTATCATGGCGAAGCGTTCAACTGTGAGATGCGCCTGCATCTGGCGGCGGCTCTTACTCGGGCGGGGCATCCCTCGGTGGCGCCGGAGCGTTTAGCCGATTATGACTACCGTCGCTCGCCACGGTTCGGCCTGGCCTGCAACTGGTCGGAAAGACATGCTGCCTTCGTGGCCGGGCATGGCACCTTCGGTCTTTCCGACGCACTGATCACCCGGTGGGGGCAGGCCGTTCGCCTGGGATCCGTCGTGTCCCGCATGGATTTGCCGGTTACGAAACGGGTGTACGGAGAAGATCACCAGGCCTGGTGCCTCTGGCATGCCAAAGGCACTTGCGGTGCCTGCGCCAGGCGTTGTCCGGTGGGGGCGATCAGCACCCGGGCGGGTCATGATAAACAGGTCTGTTTCAAGTACATCCGTGATGTGACCGCACCCTATGCCACCGGAACTTTTGGAACCGGGGCGACACCTTGCGGTTTGTGCCAGGTGAATATCCCCTGTGAGGGCCGGGTTCCGAAGGGGTTGCATTGAAATGGTTCGATCTCAGCCCCGACCCCTTCCAGCCGCAGATGGTCGCAGATAAGCCTGACACAAGGTCTTGGGTTGAGAGTATTCAGCAGTCTGCTAACGGTTTGATGCTGGGAATCAATGAAAATTTTAAGGCCATACAGTGAGCTTGTTGATTAACTGCGGCTTTTGAAGTTATCTCCTGAATGCGAGCGTGTAATCGATTACCCGATTTCCCGCCCGCCTCCAAAGCAATTTTTGCGAGAAAATTTCTACCGAAGTTTTCTTCAGACTTCCAAAAACCGGGTGAATTTACCTGGATTGTGCGGCGCTTCTCTGACTTGTTCCATCACCCAGGGCATTGTGTGGGGACTGATCAGCTGGGCTGCTCTGAAGCGGCTCTTCGGCCAGCGTGAGACGGTTAGTCTGCCGCTGGTCGCGGTGAATGTCTTTGCGTTTGTCATCCTGCTCTTATTTGAGATAATGCGGAAACAGAGGGAAGATGTGATTTGTGACCGATTTTGCGGCTGTGGGAACCATGGCATTAAAAAAGAACACCGGTGGCCGGTTTTACTCCCGCGGGCAGGGGCGGATGTGTCCTGACTGCAGCCAGCCGATCAAGGGGTGCGCCTGCGCCAAAACACCGCTACCGTCGTCATCGGACGAGTGGTGCGGGTGTCTCGTCGAACCAGGGGGCGCAAAGGGAAGGGCGTGACCCTGATGACCGGCGTTCCCTTCGACGAGGCGGGTATCAAGGCTTTGGCCACCCGTCTCAAGCAGTGGTGCGGTTCCGGCGCTACGGTCAAGAACGGGCTCATCGAGATTCAGGGAGACCAATGCGATCTACTGCTGGAGGAGCTCAAAAAACAGGGTTGGACAGTTTAGCGGGTAGGGGGATAAATCTGCTTCAGCAAGCTGCCGGACGATCCATACGTTTCCAACAGATGTGGTCATTTGAGACGAGGTCATTTCAGACGTGGTCATTTCTCTTGACAACGCACTCTAACATTTGGTAAATTTCGGGTTTATTACGCTGTTCCAGGAAAAAAACGAAGTCACCACAAGTCATCGTCAACCCCGGAATCATCTGGGGTTTTTTTATTTGGAACGCAGAGAGAAGGCTTTAATGACGTTCACAGAGTTTAATTTGCATTCAGGGATACTGGCCGAAATAACTGCGGCGGGTTTCTCCGCACCGACCCCTATTCAAGAACGGGCGATTCCGCCGGTGATGGCCGGGCGAGATGTGCTGGGTCTGGCCCAGACCGGTACCGGTAAAACGGCCGCTTTTGCGCTGCCCATCCTCAACCGGTTGATGGGCGGTGCCCGGGGTCACGTGCGGGCCCTGATCCTCGCGCCCACCCGCGAACTGGCCGAACAGATCCATGACGCTGTTTGCGGGCTGGGAAAACAAACCGGACTGCGCAGCGCGACCATTTACGGTGGAGTCGGCCTTCAGCCGCAGATTCAAAAGCTTCGCCGTGGTACCGAAATCGTGGTGGCTTGTCCGGGGAGACTGCTGGATCATATTCGCCAGGGGACCATCGACCTTTCACGGTTGGAATTTCTGGTGCTGGACGAAGCGGACCAGATGTTCGACATGGGCTTTTTGCCCGACATCAAAAAGATTTTGGCGCATCTGCCCGTCAAGCGACAGACGTTGCTCTTCTCGGCCACCATGCCGGCCGCGATTAGGAAATTGTCTCATGACTTACTGATCGATCCGGTCACCGTCCAGGTTGATACGGTCGCCCCCTCGTCCACTGTGAGCCATGCCCTGTATCCGGTGGCCTCGCATCTGAAAACCGGCCTGTTGCTGCAGTTGCTGCAGAGTACCGATATAACTTCGGCGCTGGTTTTCACCCGCACCAAGCACCGGGCAAAGCGCCTGGGCCTGCAATTGGAAAAAGCTGGATTCGCGTCGGCGTCGCTGCAGGGGAACCTGTCCCAGAACCGTCGCAAGGAGGCCCTCGACGGTTTTCGGCAGGGTCGAACGCAGATCCTGGTGGCTACCGACATTGCGGCGCGGGGCATCGATGTTTCCCAGGTTTCCCACGTGGTCAACTTCGACATTCCCGACACGGTCGAAGCATATATACACCGCATTGGCCGTACCGGTCGCGCTACGCGTACCGGCGATGCCTTCACCCTGGTGACCACGGAGGACAAAACCACCGTGCGTGCCATTGAAAAAGTTCTGGGAAGTCCTATCGAACGGCGCAACATGGACGGTTTCAATTACAGTGAGCCGGCTTCATCACAAGCGCCGCACGAGAGTCGCGCGCCGCGTCCCAAACGCGCTGCCGCCCCGGGTGCCAATGCTTCCGCCGGCCGACGCAAGCCTCGGGACGCTGGCCGCGCTTCGATGGCACAACGACGAGTCGTTAAAAGCTCGTAAATGACCCAGGCGCAATTTTCCTGACCTGTAAAAGACTTGAGGGGCGGTTATCCAACCGTCCCTCGTTTTTTTTGGTCAGGCTACGCTTGGTTCGATTCCCGCTTTGAAGAGTGCAATTAAAAACGACAGCTACTGACAAAGCACATTGCTTCACTGCGGCTCAAAGTCCTTTATCGATGGGCGACAAGGATGGCAGCCTGGACCATTATCTGAAACCCTTCAGGTGCCTTAGCAGCTGTCCTGTGGCCGCAACAAATGATAACATTCGGCGATGCAGCGGGGGCGGATTTCTGGTGATGGGGCTGCTTGAACAACCGTTCCCCGGTCGTTTCGTGGTTTAGTTTCCATCCGGAAACTCCGGATGGAAACTCCCTAATGACGCTGCAACAGGGGATCGATATTGTGCACAAGACCCGTGCTCTGGCCAAGCATGCCATGTTGCGCCACGGGCCTTCCCGAGCGGAGCCTGATGCGACTTCCTGGTTGAACGAAACGTTGCGTTTGGAATCCATCTATCGCCGTTTTTTTTCATTAAGCAGGCGGTTCTTTTGCGTCTGCGGCCTTTGCCGGGCGGGAGGACATGCTGCCTGTGGTCTGTTATGCGGGGAACGATCGTGAAAAGGGCTGAGGGCCTCAT
>SLLR01000067.1 GCA_007134025.1 Desulfuromonadaceae bacterium
CAAGACAACCGCATCTTCGGTGGTGACCGATTTGTCGATATCGTGCTGGCCGAGGCGGAATCTCTTCCCGAACGGAAACCTGACGTGAATGCCGTGGTTGCTGCCGTGAAAAAGCTTTATGAGTTTTCGGATGACCATCTCGCATCGCGGGGCCGGGAGCGGGAGAGTTGCGAAGCTCGTGGCCTTGCTGCGTGGGCGACGCTTGAGTTCAGCAGTGGGAAGTTGACAGAGCTCGCCAAGCTTGTGGGACGAGATTCATCGACGCTGACCTGTGCGGTGCGGCGCATTGAAAAACGCCGGGAGAAAGACCCCGGGCTTGTTGATAGAATGGAGCGACTGAGGCGGGAAATAATGAAGTCAAGCTATCAAGTCCTGACCCCGTAGTTCCCGGTTCGGGATATCTATTCGATGGAACTTCACCTGCACAACCGGTTGCTGACCATCGATGTCACGGGCAGCGGCTTTTTACGTCACATGGTGCGTACGATGGTAGGAACCCTGGTGGAAATCTGGATAGGGAAAAAGGCCGCCCCGGTCAGTAGATGGGCTGTTGTCGGGCGCCGCAGACAGTGTTCCGGCCCACTGCGCGCCGGCCCAGGGATTGTGTCTGATGGAAGTCTTTTACGAGCCCCGGCCGAACTGGAAAAAAACTTGACATCGCTGTTTCGTTCGGCTAGTTTGTTGGCTTCTGTGAGCCCCGTTAACCAAATCACAGTTTTCGACATATAGAAGAGAGGAACTCGATGAGCACCCAAGTAGCCAAAAAGGCTGAAGTGATCCGAAAATGGTATATCGTTGACCTTGAAGACAAGGTACTGGGTCGCGTCGCGACCGAAATTGCCCGTGTGTTGCGCGGTAAGCATAAAGCGATTTATTCGCCGAGCGTCGATACCGGCGATTTCGTCATTGTGCTGAATGCCGAAAAGCTCAACCTGAGCGGCAACAAACTGGCCGACAAGAAGTATTACCGGCATTCCGGTTATCCCGGCGGATTGAAGACGACCACTGCGGCCGAACTGCTGCAGAAGAAGCCCGAAGAGCTGGTTCGCAAGGCGGTTCGTGGCATGTTGCCCCGCAACACCCTGGGCCGTGACATGCTGAAAAAACTCAAGGTCTATGCCGGCAGCGATCATCCCCACGCTGCTCAGCAGCCCAAGGAACTGGTCTTTTAAAAAAGTTACGTTTTGTATCAGGAGATAAAGATGGCAGAACAGAAGTTCTACGCGACCGGCAAGAAAAAGACTTCCGTAGCCCGGGTCTGGATCAAGCCCGGAACCGGCGCAATCGTTGTTAATCGTCGGCCCCTCGATGAGTACTTCGGCCGTGCGACATCCAAGATGATCGTATGCCAACCCCTCGAGCTTACAGAGAACACCGGCAAGTTCGATATCAGCGTCAACGTGTGTGGCGGCGGACCTTCCGGTCAGGCCGGAGCAATCAAACACGGCATCACCAAGGCCCTGCTGGCTGCCGATGGCCAATTGCGACCGGTTCTCAAGAAGGCCGGTTTCATTACTCGTGACAGCCGTATCAAAGAGCGTAAAAAATACGGTCGCAAGGCGGCTCGCGCCAGTTTCCAGTTCTCCAAGCGTTAATCGGATACCGGTCGCATTGCAGCTCTTTTGCAGACTTTCGCAAAAGGGGAACCCACGGGTTCCCCTTTTGCGTTTTTGTTGTGTCGCGAACAATGGCGGAACAAGGATTCGCCGACGGAGGATGGCATGATCAAGGTGGCGATTGTCGGAGCCAGTGGGTACACGGGAGTGGAGTTGTTGCGTTTGCTGCTCAACCATCCGCAGGTGGAGATTACCTGCGTGACCTCCCGTCAGAATGCCGGGACGCCGATCAGTTCGGTATTCCCGTCACTTATGGGACGCAGCGATCTGGTTTTCGACCCGGTCGATGTGGATCTGATCACCGCCAGAGCCGAACTGGTTTTTACCGCATTGCCGCACAAAGCCGCTATGGAAGTGGTTCCCGACCTGCTGCGTGCGGGGTGTAAGGTGGTTGATCTGTCTGCGGATTATCGGCTTCGGGATGCGGCGACCTATGAACTTTGGTATCAGCCCCACACCAGCGTTGAACTCCTCTCCGAGGCTGTCTATGGCCTGCCGGAGCTGTACCGGTCGCAGATTCGGGGAGCACGGCTGGTGGCCAATCCAGGCTGTTATCCTACCAGCGTGGTTCTGGCTCTGGCTCCCCTGATAGAACAGAACAAGGTCTTTTTGTCGAGCCTGATTATTGACAGCAAGTCCGGCACCAGTGGCGCCGGACGTTCGGCCAGGGTTGGTTCCCTGTTTTGCGAGGTGAATGAGGGATTCAAGGCCTATGGGGTGGGCAATCACCGGCATACGCCGGAAATCGAGCAGACGCTGGCCGCCCTCGCTGGTGAACCGGTTGCGGTTTCCTTTACCCCACATCTGCTGCCGGTCAATCGCGGTATTCTGTCCACCTGCTATGCCGGCCTTAGTGATCCGCTTTCGACAGAAGCGCTGGTGGCATTCTACCGGGAGCGCTATGCCGACGAACCCTTCGTGCGGATTCATCCGGCGGGAGAATGGCCCAATGTCACCTATGTGCGGGGCAGCAATTACTGCAATATCGGCCTGTTCAGCGACGCTCGCACCGGTCGGGTCATTGTGGTTTCGGTGATTGACAATCTGCTCAAAGGGGCTTCCAGCCAGGCCGTGCAGAATATGAACCTGATGCTCGGTCTGGAAGAAACCTGCGGACTTGGCGATCTGCCGCTGTTTCCTTAAAAGAGTCATTTTCGCTTTTCAAAGGGCTGCTGCGGCACCTTTGACAGGACAGGCCTGGCCGATCGAGGCTTTTAGCGTGAGGAATCAAGCTGCTGAAAACGCCCTGCAATAAGGATTTTCTGCCAGTCTGTCGGCAGGACATGGAAAGACGTGGCTGGGAACAACTCGACGTACTGTTCGTCACCGGTGATGCTTACGTCGACCATCCGGCTTTCGGAGTTCCTTTGCTGGCCCGTCTGCTCGAGGCCGAAGGGTTTCGGGTCGGGATTCTGGCCCAGCCCGACTGGCAGGATCCACGGGCCATGCAGGTGATGGGGCGTCCGCGGTTGTTTGCCGCCGTCGCTTCCGGTGCCATGGACTCCATGGTCAATCACTACACGGCGGCCAGAAAACGCCGCCGCAACGACGCCTATACCCCCGGCGGTCGCAGCGGCGCACGGCCCAACCGGGCCGTTATCGCCTATACGGGGGCAGTCAAAAACGCTTTCAAGGGGTTGCCGGTGGTCATCGGCGGCATCGAAGCCAGTCTTCGCCGCCTGGCTCATTACGATTACTGGTCCGATTCGGTTCGGCGCTCACTGCTGGTGGACAGCAAGGCCAACCTGTTGCTTTACGGCATGGCCGAAAGCGCTTTGCTGGAATTGACCCGGCGCTTGGCCGTTGACGAACCCATTGAGAACCTTGAGAATATTCCCGGAAGCGCGATGCTGGTCCGTGCTGCCCCGTCGGACGCCCTTGAGCTGCCCGATTACGATCGGGTTGCCGGCGACAAGAGCGCTTTTGCCGAGGCTTACCGGTTGGCCGCTGAACAAAACAACCCTTATTGCGCCCGTCCTTTGGCGCAGCGCCATTCAGACCGCTGGGTGCTGGTGAACCCCCCGTCCCGTCCTCTGCAGCAAGGCGCATTGGATCGCCTGTATGCCCTGCCGTTTCAGCGCCGCCCCCATCCCGCTTATACCGAATCGATTCCCGCATTTGAACAGATTCGGTTTTCCATTACCAGCCATCGAGGGTGTGCCGGCGGCTGCGCCTTTTGTGCCATCGCCCAGCATCAGGGTAAACTGATACAGTCCCGTTCAGAGCAATCGCTGGTGGAAGAAGTGCAAAAGCTCGTGGCGCAGGAGGATTTTCGCGGTACCATCAGCGATGTGGGCGGCCCCAGCGCCAACATGTACGGAATGCGCTGCGATAATCCGCAGGCGCGTGAAGCTTGCCGGCGGGACGGTTGCCTGTTTCCCGGCCCCTGTCCCCATCTGCGTGTCGAAGACGGCCGGGTCGCGCAACTGCTGAAACGCTTGCGCAGTCTCGCAGGAGTGCGTCATCTGTTTGTTGCCTCCGGAGTGCGTCTGGATCTCCTCGAACGGCAGCCGGAATACCGGCGCCGGCTTGTTGGCGAACACGTCAGCGGCCTGCTCAAGGTGGCTCCCGAATCCCTGAGCGAAGAACTGACCCGTCTCATGCGCAAGCCCGATCCGGAGGTATTTGAAAGGTTTCTCCACCTTTTTCGCACGGAGAGCCGCAATTGTGGTCGTCGACAGACTGTGGTGCCCTATCTGATCGCGGGGTACCCCGGATCAACCCTGGGACAAACGGTGGATACGGCCCTGGCCTTGTGTCGTCTTGGATTGCGTGTGGAGCAGGTGCAGGAATTTACCCCGACGCCGGGAACCCTGGCGACCTGTCTGTACCACACTGGTCGCGACCCCTGGACCGGAGAGCAGGTTGCGGTGCCGCTTTCCGACCGGGAACGCCGGCTGCAGAAGGCGCTGCTGCTCTTTCATCTTCCCGATAATCGAGCAGCGGTCAGAGAGGCCCTGCGTCGTTGCGGCCGTGAGGCGGATGGCGCTCTGCTGCTGGAGGGACCGATCGCCGAGCAAAAGATCACCGGTAAACGGAGGCGGGCGCTTGACAGAGGCCGGGGCAAGGCTTAACATGACCGACCCCAAAACACTGCGAAGAGCCCTTTGGGGGGCGGGAGGACGGCATGGACTATTGGCTGACAGTGTTTGGCCTGCTGCTGGTGATCGAGGGGATACCCTGGTTTTTGTGCCCGCGCGGATTCAGGAATCTGCTTGCTGTCCTGTCCCGGAGTGGGGAGGCTTCTCTGCGATTGTTTGGTCTGAGCGCCATGCTGCTTGGCCTGCTGTTGGTCTATCTGGGGCGCCCGTAAAACCAACCCCCTGAATCACTGCAGGGAGCCGTTTCAAACCGCTATCCATGCCTCGGTAATCGTTGTAAGGGGTTGAAAGGGCGTTGACTTTGACCATTATTCGTGCTTGATTAAGCCCGTATCGGCTGTCTTTTCAGCCTGTGGATTCTGCTCCGCATGCGTTTGAGTGATTTTGATTTTGAGCTACCGGAAGAGCTGATTGCCCAGCAGCCCCTGGCCGAGCGGTCCGACTCCCGGCTGATGGTGCTGAGTCGCGCCGACGGCGGCCTCGCCCTGGGAAGTTTTGCCGCCGTTGCCGATCATTTTCGACAAGGGGACCTGCTGGTCATTAATGACACCCGGGTTATTCCGGCCCGCCTTCAGGGTCGCAAGGAATCCGGCGGCAGGGTCGAGGCGTTGCTGGTTCGACGTCTTCCCGACGATGGCGAGGTCTGGAGCTGCCTCACCAAAGCCTCCCGGGGACCTGCCGCGGGCACCCGGCTGCTGTTTGGAAAGGATCTCACCGCAACTGTCCTGGCGGGCGGGGAGGCACCCTACAAGCGGATCCGTTTCCACTGCGACGGGGACTTTCTGACCCGGTTGAACGAAATCGGCCGCATACCCCTGCCACCCTATATTCGCCGGGATGACCGCCCTCTGGACAGAGAACGCTATCAGACCGTATTTGCCCGCGAGGACGGTTCTATCGCCGCACCTACAGCCGGGCTGCATTTTACCCCTGAGATCTTCCATATTTTGCGGGACAAAGGGGTTGAAATTCAATCGCTGACGCTGCACGTGGGACTTGGCACCTTTCTGCCGGTACGGGTGGAGGATGTACGCCTACATCGCATGCATGAGGAGACTTACACGGTCTCTCCGAAAACTGCCGCCGCCGTTAATCGGGCACGGGCCGAAGGCCGCCGGGTGATCGCCCTTGGCACCACCAGTGCCCGTACCCTGGAGTACGCAGTTGATGACGAAGGCCGGCTGCGATCCGGCTCGGGACTCTGCGACCTGTTTATTTACCCCGGCTACCGGTTTCGTGTCGTGGATGGACTGTTAACCAATTTTCACCTTCCACGCTCGACCCTGCTGATGCTGGTTTCAGCCCTGGCCGGGCGCGAAGCGATTCTTGCTGCCTACCGGCGGGCGGTCGCCGAAGGATTCCGTTTTTTCAGTTACGGCGATTGCATGCTGATTTTATAGGTGGTTTTTTTGAGTGCTTTTCATTTTACCCTGCTGCACAGCGACGAGCACAGCCAGGCCCGCCGGGGTCGACTGCACACCCGACGGGGCACCATCGAGACCCCGGTATTCATGCCCGTGGGAACCCTGGGTACGGTCAAGGGCATGCTGCCGGAAACTCTTAAGGAAGAGGGGGCCGAAATCCTGCTCGGCAACACCTATCACCTCTATCTGCGACCCGGACACGAACTGGTGGCCCGTCTTGGCGGCCTGCACCGTTTCATGAACTGGGATCGGCCGATCCTGACCGACAGCGGTGGATTTCAGGTGTTCAGTCTTGGCAAACTGCGCAAGATCACCGAGCAGGGGGTCCGTTTCCAGTCCCATATCGATGGCTCCAGTCACATGTTGACTCCGGAACTGTCCATTGCCGTGCAGGAAACCCTGGGCGCCGACATCATCATGGCCTTCGACGAGTGCATACCTTATCCTGCCAGTCGGGATTACGTGGCCGAGTCCACGGCTCTTTCGGGCCGTTGGGCCCGGCGCTGCAAAGAGGCGCGTCGGCCATTGGATGGAGCCGCCCTGTTCGGTATCGTGCAGGGCGGCATGTACCCCGACCTGAGGGCGCGAAGCGCCGCGGAACTGATGGAGATCAATTTTGACGGCTATGCCCTTGGCGGCCTTTCCGTCGGCGAGGAGGCCGCTGCCATGTATGAGATGATGGAGGTCTGCCTGCCGCTGCTGCCTGCGGGACAGCCCCGTTACGTCATGGGGGTTGGAACTCCGGAAAATCTGATCGAAGGAATAGCACGGGGGGCGGACATGTTTGACTGTGTCATGCCGACCCGAAATGGCCGCAACGGAGTTCTTTTTACCCGTTTCGGCAAGGTGGTGATCAAACAGGCCCGCTATGCCGAAGATCCGCTACCCATCGATCCTGACTGCGGCTGTTATGTCTGTCGCCATTACAGTCGGGCCTATTTGCGACATCTTTACCTCAATAACGAGATACTGGCGGCGATGTTGAATACCCGCCACAATATGCACTATTATCTGCATCTGATGGCCGATGCCCGCCAGGCGATAGCCGAGGGCTGTTTCAGAGAATTTCGACAGGACTTCTACCGACATCGCGAAGCGGATTGACCATAGCGGACAATTCGTCGGGAAAACGCGGTACATCTTTCGTCTCACTTAACTTACATCAAATCAAGGAGGTCTTTCATGGTATCCGAAGCCTATGCTTTTGCCGGAGCTGCCGGCGGGCAGCAGGGAAGCAATCCCTATCAGGGCATCATCATGCTGGTGATGATGTTCGCCATCTTTTACTTTCTGCTGATTCGTCCGCAGCAGAAAAAGGCCCGCATGCACAAGGAACTGATTGAAAGCCTGAAGACCGGCGACACGGTCATTACGGTCGGCGGCATGTTCGGCAAGGTGTCGGCCATTCAGGACGACGTCCTCACCTTGGAAATCGCCACGGGGGTTAAAATCAGAATTACCCGCAGTTCCGTTGCTTCCGTGGCCAAAGACTAATATTTGATCTGTAAAGGAGCTCATACTGTCATGTCCAAAAGCATCAAGGTGCGGGGCGGGATTGTTCTCGGTTGCCTCTTGCTGGCACTGGTTTCCCTGGCGCCGACTTTTGTCGGCGAGCGTCTGCCTTCCTGGTGGCGGAACGCTTTTGATCCCATCCAATTGGGGCTCGATCTGCAGGGCGGCATGCACCTGGTTCTGGGAGTGGATGTGGACAAGGCGGTGGAAAGCCGCCTGGACGCCATTGGCGATCAGCTCGAAGGGTTGCTGCGGGAACAGGATGTTATCTTTCAGCGGATCCACCGCCGGACCGGTCAGAGACTGGTGGTCACGGTCTATGATGCCCAGGCCGGGGCCCAGGTCGATAGTCTGATGAAGGCGAACTTTCCCAACCTGGAACCGCTGACCCTGCCGGCCGAGGGCGGCTACATCGACAAAAACTTCCGTCTCAGTGACAGGGAGGTCCAGCGCATTCGCGAATACGCGGTGCGGCAGGCCCTCGAAACCCTGCGCAACCGGATCGATCAGTTCGGCGTCAGCGAACCGACCCTGCAGCTGCAAAGCGGCAACCGCATTCTGATTCAGTTGCCTGGGGTGCGGGATCCGCAGCGGGCCATTGCCCTGCTGGGTAAAACCGCGCTGCTGGAGTTCATGATGGTCGATGAGCGGGCCGATCTGCAGCAGGCGCTGCAAGGTCAGGTGCCGCCCGGCAGCAAGCTGCTCTATGAGCGGCGCGTGGACTCCCGTACCGGTGCGGTAACGGAGATCCCTCTGGTGGTGCGGGATGCGGCGGTTTTGACCGGAGACCTTCTTTCCGATGCCCAGGTACGCATCGATCCTCGTTTCAACAGGCCCTATGTTTCCATTGATTTCAACGCTGTCGGCGCCCGGCGGTTTGACCAGATCACCGCCGCCAATGTGGGCCGCCGGCTGGCTATTGTGCTCGATGATACGGTGTATTCGGCCCCGGTCATTCAGGAGCGGATCTCCGGCGGCAGCGCCCAGATCAGCGGCTCTTTTAACGAGCAGGAGGCCACCGACCTGGCCATTATCCTGCGGGCCGGTTCCCTGCCGGCGCCGGTGGAAATTCTGGAAGATCGGACCGTGGGCCCTTCTCTGGGGCGTGACTCCATTCGACGCGGGGTGGTTTCCATAGTCATCGGTTTGCTGCTGGTGCTCTTGTCCATGGCGGTCTATTACAACCTCTCGGGCATGGTGGCCAATCTGGCCCTGGTACTGAATCTGGTTTTCGTACTGGCCATCCTCAGCCTGTTCAAGGCAACGCTGACGCTGCCGGGAATTGGCGGTATCGTGCTCACCATCGGCATGGCGGTGGACGCCAATGTGCTGATTTTCGAGCGGATTCGGGAGGAGTTGAGGCTGGGCAGGACGGTCCGGGCCGCTGTGGAAGCGGGCTATGCCAAGGCATTGACCACCATTCTCGACGCCAACGTGACGACCCTGATCGCCGCTTTGGTCCTGTTTCAATTCGGCACCGGCCCGGTCAAGGGTTTTGCCGTGACCCTGTCCGTGGGAATTATCGCGTCCCTGTTTACCGCCATCTTTGTTTCGAGACTGGTGTTTGATTTTTTCCTGGCCCGCTTCGATATAAAGCGGCTTAGCATATAGGGGAGGGCGGTATGCAACTGATCAAACCCGAGATCAATCTCGATTTTGTGGGCAAACGGCGTTTTGCGTTGGTTTTTTCCTTGGTACTGATCACGGTGAGCCTGGTGTCGCTGCTCGTGCGGGGCGGCCCCAACTACGGCATCGATTTCGCCGGCGGTATTCTGGTGCAGGTCAAGTTCAGTGAAGCGACAACGGCCGCTGCGATTCGGGAAGCCGTGCAGGATATTGAACTGCGCGGTCTCACGGTGCAGCAGTTCGGCGACGAAACCCACGAGTTTCTGCTGCGATCCCAGGAGTCCGATACCCTTCTGGAAGGGCTTTCCCAGAGAGTCGGGAGCGCACTGGACGCGGCTTATGGCAGCGGTCAGGCAGAGATTCGCCGGGTCGAAATGGTTGGTCCTCAGGTAGGGCGGGATTTGCGTCAGAAGGGGGCCATGGCGATTCTTTATGCCATGGTGGGTATTTTAATCTATGTCACCTGGCGGTTTGAATTTCGGTTTGCCGTTGGCGCCATCCTGGCGCTGGCCCATGACGTGGTGATCACCCTGGGGATCTTTTCCCTGACCGGGCGGGAAATCGATCTGCCGATTATTGCCGCCTTTCTTGCCATCATCGGGTATTCCCTCAATGACACCATCATCGTTTATGACCGGATTCGCGAGAACCAGGGCCAACATGGCAAGCAGGGCCTAGAGTTTCTCATCAACCGCTCCATCAATGAGACCCTGTCGCGAACTCTGCTCACCTCCGGAACCACTTTGACGGTAGTGCTGGCGCTGTTTATCTTTGGCGGAGGGGTCATTCACAACTTCGCCTTCGCGTTGTTGGTCGGAGTGCTGATCGGTACCTACTCCTCGGTGTTTGTCGCCAGCCCGCTGCTGATTTACTGGGAACGCTACCGCGCCCGGTCCAAAGCCAAGGCCTGACGCCTTTTTCTCTTTGGCAATTTTCCAGACGGGCCGGAAGAACAGCATTCCGGCCCGTTTTGTTTAGGGGCTTTTTCATGTTTCCTGCTTTGATCCACCGCTGGAAACTGCGCGGTGAAGTGGACCCTGTGGTTGCCGCCACCCTGTCCGAAGAGTTGCGCATTAGCCTGCTGGCGGCGTCCCTGATGCTGCAGCGGGGAGTAGCGGATGCAGCATCGGCGCGGCGGTTTCTTGACAGCCGACTGGCCGATATGCCCGATCCATTTACAATGGTCGATATGGATTTCGCCGTGCAGCGCCTGTGTCGCGCCGTGCAACAGGGGGAACCGATTGCGGTGCATGGCGACTACGACGTGGATGGGATTACCGCCAGCGCCCTGCTGGTGGAAAACCTGCGGGCCTTCGGAGCGCAGGCCGAGTACTACATTCCCTTGCGGCTGGTGGATGGCTACGGCCTGTCCGGAGAGGCTCTGCAGCGGGCGGCAGCCCGCGGCGCCCGTGTCGCGGTGTCCGTCGACTGCGGAGTTTCCGCTGTGGCCGAAGCCCTTCTGGCTCGGGAACTCGGTCTTGACCTGATTATCACCGACCATCATCAGCCGCCGGAACAACTTCCCGAGGCCTTCGCTGTTCTCAACCCTCATCGTCCCGGGTGCGGCTTTGCGGAAAAAGACCTGGCGGGCGTGGGTGTGGCCTTCATGTTACTGGTGGCACTGCGCTCCAAATTGCGGGAACTGGGCTGGTTTAATGACCGGCCGGAGCCCGATCTGCGCCACAGCCTGGATCTGGTTGCCCTCGGTACCATCGCCGATATTGCACCGCTCAGAGGCCTCAATCGCGTTCTTGTCAAATCCGGGCTGGCAGTTCTCAACCAAGGCCGCCGTCCCGGAATCGCTGCCCTTAAACAGGTGGCCGATGTGGTCGAAGTAACCAGCGGCAGCGTCGGCTTTCGGCTGGCTCCGCGGCTCAATGCCGCCGGTCGGCTGCAGGACGCCGCTCAGGGGGTCGCGCTGCTTCTGGAACCGTCATTTCAGGCGTCGCTTTCCAGTGCTCGCTGCCTCGATGAGTGCAACCGCGAACGTCAGGCTATAGAACAGCAGACTCTCGATCAGGCCCTGGCCCAATTGGCCGAAGGAATGGATGCTGAACGTTACAGTATTGTTCTGGCTAATGCCAACTGGCATCCGGGTGTGATCGGAATTGTCGCCAGCCGCCTGGTCGAACGTTTTCATCGTCCGACGGTCCTGATCGCGCTGGATAACGGCACAGGGAAGGGTTCGGCCCGTTCCATCGGAGGGTTTCATCTGTATCATGCTCTGCAGGCTTGTCGGAACTGGCTCAAGGGTTTTGGCGGACACGAATTTGCCGCTGGACTCTCGATCGAGGAGGCTCTGGTTGAGGATTTTTCCGGGGCCTTCGAGAGGGTGGCCCGGGAACAGTTGAGTAAAGACGATCTAAATCCCCGGCATCTTTTTGACGAGGAAGTGCTGTTGGAGGACCTGAACCTGGATACGGTCGCGGAACTGGAAAAACTGTCACCCTTTGGCGCCGGCAACCCGCAACCGCTGCTGCTGGCGCGCAACCTTCAGGCCGAAAAACCCGAAGTACTGAAAGACAAGCATCTACGTTTTCATGGGGTCCAGGGCGGAACTCGACTGGCCTGCATTGCTTTCGGCATGGCCCATCGGCTGGAGGAACTGGCCGGTGATTTTGATTTGCTGTTTACCCCCTCGATAAACGAATGGCGAAATCGGCGTACGGTACAGCTCAAGGTCAAGGATCTGCGCAGGGTGCCTGTAGCGGAGACAGAAGCGACCGACGACAGGGTCTGAAAAGTGAAGCATCCCGTTTGTGTTGTCGACTCATGTACGCTATAAATTGAAATATCTTGGTTGATATGCCCGGCGAATGCTGCCGGTGGATGGTTTTTAAAGGGTTGGTTTTGGCCCAGCGAATGAGTTGCGAATCGTTATAGGGAGGCGAACAGGTATGAGACGGATAAAACCTGCGATACTGATTGTGGTCGGTATGATCCTGATGTTGCTGGTGGTGCAGAATACTGCGCCGGTTCAGGCACATTTCCTGTGGATGACGGCGGAAGTTCCGGTTGTTGTCCTGTTGTTTGTGGTCGCTATCGGTGGTTTTGTTTCCGGTCTGCTTGTTGCCTGGCTGTCGCGCCGGGGATCCGGAAACTCTAGTTCTAAAGACAAATCCGCAACGACTTTGAAGCAGGAATGAAGGACTGCCTCTTGAGGGCAGTTGTCTGAAAAAGCCCGATAGCCGTCGATTGGTTGCAGAGAATGGGATGTCCAACATCCATACAGAACGGCCCGACGCTCTGTTGCGTCGGGCCGTTCTGTATGGCGCAGAGGCCGGTTTTGACATGGCCCGTGACCCTTAGTTCTGTAGATGCCGAATCCTCGCACCAACTAGAGTAGTCCCGCTTCCCTTGCAAGATTTTCCCAGGCAGGCAGGCTGCGACGGATCATATCCATCTCCACACAGTAGGCGATGCGAAAATAGCCGGAAGCACCAAATCCCTGACCGGGCACTACCAGGATATTGTGTTGCTGGGCCAGGCGGGCGAAAGCCACGTCATCTTTGAGGGGGGATTCGGGAAAAAAGTAAAACCCCCCCTGCGGTTTGATGGTGCGGAAGCCACAGGAGCTCAGCTGCGCGTAGAGCAGATCCCGTTTTTGCTGGTAGTCGGCGATGTCGACGCTTTGGTCCTGCAGCCGGGTGACCAGTCGCTGCATCAGGGCCGGGGCGTTGACAAACCCCAGCACCCGATTGCAGAACACGGCCCCTTCGATAAACTGGTCCACCTCTTCCATGGCCGGGTTGGCGGCCAGATAACCGATCCGTTCTCCGGGCAGGGCCAGGTCCTTGGAGTGGGAAGTGATGATCACGGAATTTTTTACATAGGAAAAAATGCAGGGGACCTGGCGCCCTTCGTAGGCCAGGCGGGCATAAGGCTCGTCGGACAGCACGAACAGGGTGCGCCCCAGCTGTCGCTCCTTGCGCTCCAGCAGCTCGCCGAGGGCCTGCAGGGAATCGGCGGAATAGATGACCCCGGTCGGGTTGTTGGGCGAGTTGAGAATGATTGCTCGCGTGTTGGTGCCGATAGCCGCTTCGACGGCATCCACATCCAGTTCAAATGTGTCCGGACGGGTTTTCACGGTGCGGGCGGTGCCGCCATGGTTGTCGATATAGAACAGGTATTCGACGAAGTAGGGAGCCAGAATAATGACCTCTTCGCCCGGATTGAGAAGAGTTTTCAGAACCACGTTGAGTCCACCGCCGGCACCACAGGTCATCACCACCTGGTCCGCCGCGACCCGCTGTGGCGCTTTACGGGAGAGGTGGTCGGCAACGGCCTGGCGGGTTTCCTGGTAGCCGGCGTTGCTCATGTAGCGATGCATGCCGGGTACCGGTTCCCGAGCCAGGCGCAGCAGTTCTTCCTGCAGGGCTGCGGGGGGCTCGGTAGAAGGGTTGCCGATGGTGAAATCAAAAATATTGTCGGCACCCCGTTCGGCCCGCAAGCGGGCACCCTCTTCAAACATTTTGCGAATCCAGCTGGCTTTTTCGATATACTGGGCAATCTTGGTTGAAATACTCATTACCGCTCCTTGTTGCTTGAGTTGGTATGGAGATGACAATGACGGATCCCGGTTACTTCGAGCTTCAAAATCATCGACGGGGCTTTTCCGTTTTGCCGGACGTATCGGGCAGCCGTTGCAGGGGCGCCAACATCGTTGATTTTTTAACAGGGATTCGCTAGATTGTACAGCTTCAATTCCATCTCCGAGAGGTCGCCATGGCGAAACAGAAACTTAACCGACTGCGGGAGCAGATCGATCAAATCGATGACCAGATACTGGAATTGCTCAACCGCCGGGCCGAAGTGGTCATGGAAGTCGGTCGCGTCAAAGACAACAGCCGGCAGGAGTTTTATGTGCCGGGTCGGGAACAGGCGATCTTCGAGCGCCTCACCCGTAATGCCGGCCCGTTTCCGGCGGATGGTGTGAGGCGGGTGTTCCGGGAGATCATTTCCGCCTCTCTGGCCCTGGAACAACCGATGAAGATAGCCTATCTCGGGCCGCCGGCCACCTTTACCCATCAGGCGGCTCTGCGGCAGTTCGGTCTTTCCGCCCACCTTGTGGCGCAGAAAAGTATTCCAGCGGTTTTTGAGGAGGTCTGTCGGGGACGGGCACCCTACGGCGTGGTGCCGGTGGAGAATTCTACCGAGGGCGTGGTCTCTCACACTCTGGACATGTTTATTCGATCGGAATTGAAGATCAACGCCGAGATCCTGTTGGAGATCGAACACAACCTGCTGTCCCTGAGCGGTCGCATGGAAGATGTTCGTAAAATCGTCTCCCATCCTCAGGCGCTGGCGCAATGCCGTCAGTGGCTGGAAGAGAATCTGCCCGATATTGCGCTGGTCGATGTCTCCAGTACCGCTTTGGCCGCCCAGATGGCAGCCGAGGACGAGAGCGTGGCTGCGATTGCCGGGGAGGTCGCCGCCAGCCTCTACGGGCTTAAAATCGTCAAACAGAAGATCGAAGACAATCCCAATAATTTCACACGTTTTTTAGTGATCGGGCGGAATATCCCGGCGCCCAGCGCCCGGGACAAAACTTCGGTCATGTTCAGCGTCAAGGACGAACCCGGCATTCTTTATCGCATGCTTGAGCCCTTCAGCAAGCGAGGCATCAACCTCAGCAAGATCGAGAGCCGGCCCATGAAAAAGAAGGCTTGGGAGTACGTGTTTTTTCTTGACCTGGACGGCCATGTTCAGGACCCGGAGGTGGCCGAGGCTCTGGAGGAGCTACGCAGCTGCTGCCAGGAATTTCGGTTGCTTGGTTGCTATTCTCGTTCCCGCTGATTGCCCCGGCTATCCTTTCCCTGAAAGGCATTTCGATTTCCCATGCAGGATTTATTCATCCCTAAAATGACCCTCATCGGAACCGGCCTGATCGGCGGTTCCCTGTCCCTGGCGCTCAAGCAGGCCGGCGCAGTCGGCGATGTGACCGGGGTCGGTCGCGGGCTGGACAATCTGAAAACGGCTCTTGCTTTGGGCGTAATCGACCGCTACAGCCAGCAGGCCGAAGCGGCGGTAGCCGACGCCGATCTGGTTTTTCTCGCCACGCCGGTCAGGTCGCTGCCGACCATGGCAGCCCGCATTCTTCCCCATATGAAACCGGGGGCGGTGCTGACCGATGGCGGCAGCGTCAAGGAACACATCGTCCATGCCATTGAACCATTGCTGCCCGCCGGGATTCATTTTGTGGCAGGGCATCCCATCGCTGGAACCGAGAAGAGCGGTGCAGCGGCGGCTTTTGCCGGCCTTTATCAGGACCGTCGCTGCATTTTGACTCCCACGGTCAACACCGACGCTCAGGCGTTGGATCTGGTGCGTCGCATGTGGCAGACGGTGGGGAGCGAGGTCGTAATCATGGACGTGGTCAAACATGACCGCATCCTGGCCGCTATCAGTCATCTGCCCCACATGGTAGCCTACGCTTTGGTCAACGCCGTTGCCGACAACGATCGTTACGACGAGAACCTGCTGGATTATTCCGCTGGAGGGTTTCGGGATTTTACCCGCATCGCCTCTTCCGATCCGGACATGTGGCGGGACATTGCCCTGACCAACCGGGAAGCTTTGCTGGAGATGCTGAGGGGCTTTGAGTCGATGCTGGCTGCTCTCAGGGCGGATATCGACGCCGGCAACGGTGATCGAATTTTCGATTTTTTTTCCCGTTCAAAAAAACGGCGGGACGCTCTTCTTTGAGTGAAGGCAGGTTGGTCGGGCCATTTTCAATGCGGCACCAGCCACCCGCCCCCTCGAACGTCCCCTGATCCCTACTGAACTGACATTGGAATTTTTACGAAGGCATTCCCTAATGAAACAACAGATCGTCCATTCTTCCAGTCCTCTGCGCGGCGACATTTCCGTGCCTGGCGACAAATCGATTTCACATCGTTCCATTATGCTTGGTTCCCTGGCGAGCGGCACCACCGAAGTTCACGGCTTTCTGCAAGGTAAGGACAGTCTGGCGACCCTGCTGGCTTTTCGCGGCATGGGAATCGGGATAGAAGACCTGGGCGGCGGCCGGCTGCGCATAGAAGGGCGTGGCCTGCGAGGTCTGCAGGAGCCCCAGGACGTGATCGACTGTGGTAATTCAGGTACCACCATGCGCCTGATGATGGGTCTGCTGGCCGGCCAGTCGTTTTTCAGCGTTCTCAGTGGTGATCGTTATCTGCGGCGCCGACCCATGAAGCGGGTGACGGTTCCGCTGAGTGCCATGGGCGCTCGCATCTGGGGTCGCTGTGAAGGTGAACGGGCGCCGCTGGCGATTCAGGGCAGTGCCCTGCGTCCGGTCCGCTACGATTCGCCCATCGCCAGCGCACAGGTCAAGTCGGCTCTGCTGCTGGCGGGGCTCTATGCCGACGGCGAAACCACCGTGTGCGAACCGCATCTTTCCCGCGACCACAGTGAACGCATGCTGAAATATTTCGGCGCCACTCTGCGTTCCTTTGGTGGCGGTGTGACAATGAGCGGTAATCCTCGCCTGACCGGCAGGGAGGTCTTTGTTCCGGCGGATATTTCTTCGGCGGCGTTTTTTCTGGTGGCGGCTCTGGTGGTTCCCGGATCCGAACTGTTGATTCGCAATGTCGGAGTCAATCCCACCCGCAGCGGCATCATCGATATTCTGCGGGCCATGGGAGGCTCCATCGAACTGCTTGACGCCCGGGAACGTTCCGGCGAGCCGGTGGCCGATCTGTGGGTGCGCAGCAGTTCCCTGCGAGGCATCGATATCAGCGGTGGCCTGGTGCCTCGGGCCATCGACGAATTTCCGGTGATCAGTGTGGCGGCCAGTTTTGCCGAAGGGGTGACCACCATTCGCGATGCCGAGGAGTTGCGGGTCAAGGAGACAGATCGTATTCAGGCCATGTGCGATGCTCTGAATGCTGTCGGCGGCCAGGTGGAGGACCTTGAGGACGGCATGCGCATCGTGGGACAGGAGCAAATGCGCGGCGGTACCGTCGACTCCTGCGGCGATCACCGCATCGCCATGAGCATGGCTGTGGCGGCTCTGCGTTGCGCGGCCCCGGTGACCGTAACCGACACGGCCTGCACCGAGACCTCTTTTCCTGGCTTCTGGTCCCTGCTGCGGCAACTGGCGGGCTGAAAGACGTATCCAGCGGGCATCTTGTCGTACATCAAGGAGAATCATTGAAACGGGAACTGATCATCGCCATTGACGGACCGTCCGGCTCCGGAAAAAGCACGCTGAGCCGAAGGCTGGCCGCGGCGCTTGACTATACCAACATCGACACCGGGGCCATGTACCGTTCCGTCGGCCTGGCCGCCCATCGCGCCGGCATCGATACCGGGGACGACAGGGCACTGAACACCCTGTGCGCCGGGTTGTCCATCGAATTTGTGCGCAAGGACGAAGAAGAGCAGGTTTGGCTCAACGGGGAAGACGTCAGCGAGGCCATACGAACTCCGGAAATGAGCCTGATGGCCTCCCGGGTTTCGGCCAATGCCGCGGTACGCAAGACCATGCTTGGCCTGCAGAGGGCTCTGGGAGAGCGGGGCGGAGTGATTCTCGAAGGCCGGGACATTGGCACCGTGGTCTTCCCTCGGGCCGAAGTGAAATTTTTTCTAAAAGCCAGCGCTCGAGAGAGGGGCCGTCGCCGTTGTCAGGAACTGCGGGACAAGGGGCTTGATGTGAGCCTGGAGCAGACCATCGAAGAGGTGAAGCAACGGGATGCCGCCGACACCAATCGCCTTCACGCGCCCCTGTTGCAGGCCGAGGATGCCGTGGTGATCGATACCACCGCCATGACCATAGACCAGGTGCTGCAGCAGATGATCGCGGTGGTGGCCGAGCGCCGGCAACGGGCCGGTCCGGTGTTTACACGGAAGGAGTCGGGATCATGAAAATCGTTCTGGCCGCCAGCGCCGGTTTTTGTTTCGGGGTCAAACGGGCCACTCAGATGGCTTTCAAGGCGGCGGAGGAGACCCGCCGAATCTGCTCCCTGGGCCCCATCATTCATTCGCCTCAAGTGGTGGAAAAGCTCGAAAACAAGGGGGTGCGGGTGGTGGAAAAGCTGGAGGACATCGAGGAGGGGACGGTCATCATCCGCTCCCATGGCATCACCGCCGGCGAACTGGAGGAGATCAAGGCCCGCAACCTTATTCCCGTGGATGCGACCTGTCCCTTTGTGAAAAAAGCTCAGGATTACGCCACCATGCTCTGCTCTGAAGGGTATTCGGTGGTGCTCGTGGGGGAAAAAGATCATCCCGAAGTCAAGGGGATCATTTCCTATACCCGTGACGGCGAGGTCACGGTGGTTGCCGACAGCCAGGAAGCCCGACGCCTGCCGGGCAAGGGCAAGATCGGCATCGTTGCCCAAACCACTCAGTCTTTTAAAAATCTTCGCCAGGTGACCTCCGTCTGTCTCGATAAAAGCAAGGAGGTGCGGGTCTTCAATACCATCTGCGACGCGACCTCGGTGCGCCAGCAGGAGGCGCGAAAAATAGCCCGGGAGGTGGACCTGATGCTGATCGTCGGCGGCTTTAACAGCGCTAACACCACCCGCCTGGCCCAGATTTGCCGCGAACTGCAACCCCGTACCTATCACGTCGAGACCGCAGCGGAAATCGAGCCGAACTGGTTCGGAGGCGTTAATACTGTCGGCATTACTGCCGGCGCTTCGACCCCTCGGTGGATCATCGACGAAGTGGTGGAGCGCGTGGCCTGTTTCTGAGCTTGCGTAGAAAAGCGCGGTTTCCGGATGAAAACCAAATAAGGGTTTGTTTTTTTCCAATTTCGTGTTATGTTCCCCGCCGTGACTTCAGGTCATGCTGTCGTCGGACGACAGGATTATTCCGAGGGGGTACGTATTTTACATGGTTGAAAGCAAAGAGAAAATAGGCAAGAACAAGGAAGTGGATCTGTTTGGAGATGACCTGGAAATGGATGAAGGCGAGCTGAGTTTCAGCGAGCTTTTTGAAAACAGCATCAAAGAACTGAATGTCGGTGATGTGGTCGAGGGGACCGTTGTACAGATCAATCCCGACACGGTTGTTGTTGATGTGGGCTATAAATCCGAAGGCATCATTCCACTTTCTGAACTGGTCGATGAAAACGGGGAGGTCCATGTTGAAGTCGGGGACAAACTGGACGTGCTCTTCGAGCGCCGTGAAAACGAGAACGGACTGATCGGCCTTTCCAAAGAGAAGGCGGATCGTCAGAAGATCTGGAACGGCCTGGAAGAGGATGCCGTCGTCGAGGGTCGAATTGTCAGCCGTATCAAGGGTGGTCTGTCCGTTGACATCGGTGTGACTGCCTTCCTGCCCGGCTCTCAGGTGGATCTTCGGCCGGTACGCAATCTGGATAAACTCCTCGGAGAATCCTTTGATTTCAAGATCATCAAACTCAACAAGCGGCGTGGCAATATTGTGCTGTCCCGTCGGGTGCTTCTCGAGGAGCAGCGGGAAAGTCTCCGCAAGGACACTCTGGAGACCCTGTCTGAAGGTCAGGAGATCGAAGGTGTGGTGAAGAACCTCACCGATTACGGTGCGTTTATCGATCTGGGCGGCATCGACGGGTTGCTGCACATCACCGACATGTCCTGGGGGCGGGTCGCGCATCCTTCCGATGTGCTTGCGGTCGGCGACAAGATCAAAGTCAAGGTCCTCAAGTTTGACCAGGAAAAAGCCCGGGTTTCCCTCGGTCTCAAGCAGATGATTCCCGATCCCTGGCTCAATGTGGACGATAAGTATCCAGTTGGGTCGCGGGTGGCCGGCAAGGTCGTCAGCCTGACCGATTACGGTGCTTTCGTTGAGCTCAGCGAGGGAGTGGAAGGTCTGATTCATGTTTCCGAGATGAGCTGGACCAAACGCATCAAGCATCCCAACAAACTGCTCAGCGTGGGCGACGAGATCGAAACCGTGGTGCTGGCCCTGGACATTCCCAGCCGCCGTATTTCCCTGGGCCTGAAGCAGACGGAGCGTAATCCCTGGGAGGTTATCGGCGAGAAGTTTCCGGTCGGCACCATTATAGAGGGCCAGGTCAAAAATATCACCGATTTCGGCATTTTTGTCGGGGTTGATGAAGGGATCGACGGTCTGGTGCATATCTCCGACCTGTCCTGGACCAAGCGGATCAAGCACCCTTCGGAAATTTACAAGAAGGGCGATCTGGTCAAGGCCGTGGTGTTGAATATCGATCAGGATAACGAACGCTTCTCCCTTGGCGTCAAGCAGCTCGCCGCAGATCCATGGCAGACCATTACCACCCGTTATGCTCCCGGCACTCTGATCTCGGGCAAGGTAACTTCGGTTACCGACTTCGGCATCTTCCTTGAGGTTGAAGAGGGGATCGAGGGTCTGATTCACGTCTCCGAAATCAGCAAGGAGAAGATCGATACGCCGAAAGAGTTCGTCAGTGTTGGCGACAGCCTTGAGGCCGTGGTTCTGAACGTTGACACCAGCGAGCGCAAGATCGCTCTCTCGATCAAGAATCTGGCCCGGCAGAAGGAAAAGGCCGAGGTGGATGAATTCATGGGCGCACAGAAAAACGCGACCTCCAGCCTGGGCGATCTGCTTCAGGGAGCCATGAGCAAAGTCGGAAGCGATAACGACGAAGAATAATAAGGTCTGATTTTCGAAGCCCGTGTGGCCTTTAGCCACCGGGCTTCGTTCTTTTTTCGGGATTTCGGATGAAAAGAAGACCATTTTTGATGGCCCTGCTGACCCTTGGGGCCATTTTTCTGTTTTTTTTGCTGCTAATCATTCTGGTGGGAAAGACCACGGGACGTCCAGGTCGGTTTGTGCTCGGGGACAAGATTGGCTACGTGACCATTTCCGGTCCCATCATGGCTTCGGAAACGATCATCGAGCAGCTCGACAAGTTCACCGAAGACGGCTCTGTCAAGGCGATCGTTCTGCGAATTGAATCTCCAGGAGGTGGAGTCAGCCCTTCACAGGAGATTTACCATCGAGTCAAGGCGACCGCCGCCATCAAACCTGTTGTGGTTTCCATGGGATCGGTAGCCGCTTCCGGCGGTTATTATGTTGCCGTGCCCGCGCAGCGCATTCTTGCCAATCCAGGCACCATTACCGGAAGTATCGGTGTCATCATGCAGTTCACCAACATCGAAGAGTTGCTGGGCAAGGTGGGCCTGAAGAGCCAGGCCGTAAAAAGCGGTGAGCACAAGGATATCGGATCGCCGGTGCGGAGCATGTCAGCTGCGGATCGTGCCATTCTCCAGGCCCTCATCGACGACGTCCACAATCAGTTCGTTGAAGCAGTTGCCCAGGCCCGCAATATGAAGTCGTCGCGAGTTCGGCAACTGGCCGACGGACGGATTTTTACCGGCCGGCAGGCTTTGGAGGCCGGCCTGGTCGATGAATTGGGTAGTTATCAGGATGCCATTCGGGTGGCGGCGGAACTGGCCGGCATAGAAGGTAAACCCCGCATTGTCTATCCGGCCCGGGAAAGAACCCGCTGGGTGGAATATTTTGTTCAGGAAACGATGCAACAGGTTAAGCAAACCCTGCGGGGGAATGATGCCGGGTTGCAGTTTCTTTGGTCCGGCGAATAGGAGGCTGTGATGACCAAAAGCGAGTTGATCGAAAAATTATCCTACAGCAATAATCTGCTTGGGAAAAAAGAATCGGAACTGGTGGTCAATACGGTGTTGGAAGGCATCCGCAATGCTTTAATTGAGGGTGAGCGGGTCGAGATCAGGGGCTTCGGGTCCTTCACAGTTCGTACTCGGGATGCCCGGGATGCCCGAAATCCCAAAAGCGGCGAGGTTGTGCGTATCGCTTCCAAAAAGACCGCGTTTTTTAAAACCGGCAAGGAATTGCGTGAGCGGGTGGATAAGGAAGCCCCAGGACTTTAACGAAGCCGCGGACACAAAATTCGGCAAAGGATCGACTCATGACAGTGCCCAACACGCATTTGGCTATTTCTCCATCCCTGGTCGGTACGCCTGTTGAACTTTCCCCTAACCGGGCCGTAGCGCAGCTTGTGACCCGGCAGGAAATGTGTGCCGACGATGCGGGGCTGGTCCATGGCGGTTTTGCTTTCGGTCTGGCCGATTACGCGGCTATGCTGGCCGTCAATGATCCCTTCGTTGTTCTCGGATCAGCTGAAAGCAGGTTTCTGGCTCCGGTTCGCTGTGGCGAGCTGATGATGGCCACCGCCGAGGTGGTGGAAGAACAGGGCAAAAAACGCCAGGTTGATTGTCGGATCACGGTTGGCGATCGGGTTGTTTTTGAAGGGCGGTTCATTTGCTTTGTGCTGCCACGGCACGTCCTGGATCAGTAATTCGTCTCGCGTTTGGGTAGTGCATTTTTTCTTTGTTGTGCCTTGGATATTCTCTGGTAAAGGCCCCTTCCTGATTTCGGATGGGGCCTTTTGCTTGGTTCTGCCGCTGCCGGGCTCCTTGGCCTTTCAAGCAACAGAAAGCTTCAACGCAATGTGACCCTTACGGCAAGGGTCCTGCGTTTCGAAGGCGTCTGCCGCAGAGGGGTGCAGGGCCTCTTCGAAGTGGTTAATTTTACCAGAGGTACTATCATGGCAGGAAAGATTTATCGCCTTCTGGTCGATGCGGAAACCTCGGGGATCCGCATCGACCAGTTTGTTGCCGCCAGGGTGCCGGAGCTGTCCCGGGGGCAGGTACGAAAAATTATTGACCTCGGGGGGGTTCATCTGGCCGGAAGGCGGGTCGGGCGCTGCTCTCTGGAGGTGCGGTGCGGTCAGAAGGTGGAGGTCTATCTGGACGGCCGCTCCCTGGAGATTTTTTCCTTGTCTCCGGACCAGATTTTGTTTCAGGATGCTTATCTGCTGGTGATCGATAAGCCGGCGGGAGTTGAATTTCAACCCACTCATGCCCGGTATAAGGGAACCCTTTACGATGCGGTTCGTCGCTATCTCGCTGAATCTGAGAGCAGCGGGGTGACGTTGGGCATGGTTCAGCGCCTGGATCGGGATACATCCGGAGCGACGGTTTTTTCCATACACCCCCGTGCTCACGGAGCTATGACCAAACTGTTTTCCGAACGTCGTGTCGAGAAACGCTACCGCGCTCTGGTGTGCGGTAGCCCTGAGGAAGATTGCGGCGAAATTCGCTCTCTACTGGCCCGACAACATCGCACCAATCGTATGAAATCTGTCGACAAAGGGGGCAAGGAGGCGATTACCCGGTATCGGGTGCTGGAACGTTTTGACAGCTACGCTCTTGTCGAAGTGGAACTGGTCACCGGTCGCTCTCATCAGATTCGAGCACATTTTTGCGAAGCGGGACACGCTCTGCTCGGTGATCGAAGCTATGGCGGTGACGGTTCCTCTACTGACTGCGAAGCGCCACGCACGATGCTCCACGCCTTCCGTCTGGCCTTCACCCATCCGGTCTCCGGGCTTCCCCTGGTGTTTGAGGTGGCTCCGCCTGCGGATATGCTGGCGGTCCTGAACGGCCTGAGAGACCATAACAACCCATGGTCGCTGCAAACTCCAAAAGAATAGAAGGATTACTATGCTGACTTATCCTCAGATCGATCCGGTTATCTTCCGGTTCGGCCCCTTCGCCATTCGCTGGTACGGACTCATGTACCTGCTGGGTTTTTTGGCCGGTTACGTTCTGATTCGGCACCTGTCACGTTTGCGGCACCTGCCTTTGAATAAAACCGAGGCAGCGGACCTGCTTTTCTATTGTGTGCTTGGGGTCGTGGTTGGTGGGCGCCTCGGCTATGTACTCTTCTACGACCTGGGGTATTTTCTGACCCGTCCTTTGCAGGCTTTAGCCATCTGGCAGGGAGGGATGAGTTTTCACGGGGGACTGGCCGGGGTGGTGGTGGCGGTGTCTCTTTTTTGCTGGCGAAAGAAACTGTCCTGGTTCCTGACCGCCGATGTGCTGGTGACGGCAGCGACTGTGGGTATCGGTCTGGGGCGGCTGGGCAATTTTATCAACGGCGAGCTGTGGGGTCGGGTGACGGAAGCACCCTGGGGTATGGTGTTCCCAGGAGCCGGACCGTTGCCCCGCCATCCCAGTCAACTTTACGAAGCCCTGCTTGAAGGTGCTTTGCTGTTTGCGATACTGTATCTGCTGCACCGCAGAGCTGCGGCACCGGGTATTCCTTTCTTCAGCTTCCTTCTGCTTTACGGAGTGTTTCGTTTTGCGGTGGAGTTTTTCAGAGAACCCGATGCCCATATCGGCACCTTGGGTCATTTGCTGACTATGGGGCAGGTGCTGTCTTTGCCGATGATTCTTGTCGGGGTGGCGGGGCTTGCCTGGATTCATGCCGGAAGGCGCAGGCCGTGAGGCGGGTTCGAGGCGTTATTTTTGACTGCGACGGGGTACTGTTTGAGAGTCGTGAGGCCAATCTGGCCTACTACAATACAGTTTTTGAACGGTGCGGGTTCGCTCCGGTGCAGGTTGACGATGAGGACAAAATGCGGATTTGCCATACCCGCTCCACCCCCGAGGTGTTCCGTCTGCTGTTGGAACCGCTTCAGGCGCAGCAGGCATTGACGGTGGCAAAAAACTTGGATTACAAACAGTTTACACCGCTGATGGTGCCTGAGCCCGATCTATTGGAAGTTCTGGAGGTGCTGTTTCAGGACCGCCCCTTGGCTGTGGCCACCAACCGCGGTCGGGGTGCCCGGGATCTGTTGGCCTTTTTTAACCTGGAGCGTTATTTCACCACGATAGTGAGCAGCGCCGACGTGGAGAGGCCTAAACCCAGCCCCGATATGCTGCTGCTGGCGGCTCGAAGGCTCGGTTTCGATTCCGGCGAGCTGCTTTTTATCGGCGATTCGGAACTTGATTACCAGGCCGCCGAGGAGGCCGGCATGCCCTTTGTCGGCTATAAAAATCGTTTTTCCAATGGAACTTCCGTTAACAGCCACCGGGAACTGCTGAGGTTGCTCGGTGTCGACGGGGCCAGCCCTCAATAAAGATTCTTTTCCATTTCAAGCACGTGGCCGTCGTCGAGCTTGATATAGCTTACCCGATCCATCAGCGACTTAATGATAAAGATGCCGCGGCCGTGCTCCTCAAGAGTGTCGTCGCAAGACTCCTGCACATCGCAGAGCGAAAAGCCGGGTCCCTGGTCAAAAACACGTATGGTGAGAAGACCGTTTTCGACCCGAATGGTGACGTGAAGAAACGGGCTGCTTCGGTTGTCGGCCGCATGCTCAATGGCGTTGGCTACCGCTTCAGTCAGCACCAGATTGACATGGTAAGCCAGCGTTTCCCGGTCGCCGGAAAATGAGCTCAGGTTCCAGGCCAGCTGTTCTCCGATCTTGCCGATCAGACACAAATAGTCGGTTTCATAGGGAAAACTGATATCAAGAAAGATGCGCTCGCTCATGTCTGCTCGGATAAATCCTGAAAGCTGCTCAGTGCCTGGTGCCGGTCGGAAAAAATATCAAACACCCGATGCAGCCGGGTCAGTTCGAACATGGATTGTACCTGCGGCTGCAGGCCGCAGAGTTTGAGACTGCCGTTACGGGCGCTGGCATTCTTGAAGCCTGAGACCAGGGCGCCAAGACCGGATGAATCGACAAACCGAACGTCCTGCAGATCAATGATCATGCGGTGATTTCCCTCTTCCAGCAGTTTCAGCATCTGGTTTTTAAGTTCCGGGCTGTTGTGAGCGTCAAGGCGTTCTTCTTGAACCTGAATCAGGGTGACGGCATCTCGGGACTCAATGTTGGTCAACATAGGGTTCTCCTCAGGCGAAAAAAGTCGCCTGCGATGTTTTGTTGGCGATATGGCAGAAAGCGCCAGGTTGCAGAACTTTTTCCCTGCCAGTCGTTTCCGCTCCAAGCTGATGGTTGCCGGTTGTTTACTTCGTTTTCCCATACTGCGCTATTGGATAACGAAGCGAATCTGCCTCATAATACCATGTTGTCGGCAAAAATGAATGCTGCAAGTTGCAGTCATTCCATTGTGAATTTTGCGGAAGCGTATCGCGAACCATGCGTAGCCTGGCAGCAGGAAATAATACCGCTTTCAAGGCGGCGCCTTCAGGGCCGAGATGTCGTGAACAAGCCTCTGTACAGGTGCCGGAGATTGACCCCGGCCCCATGGTGTGGTACTAATTTTTAGCCGCTGGAGCGGCTTTTTTCCCTTCAAAAGAGCAATCAAACCGACCCTGATCAATCTGTTTCCCTTCTCCCTGGAGCCGGCATGGCTGTCAAGTTGCTGTCTTTTCTTGTGTTGCTGGTCTTTGTGACCGGCTGTCCGAACCCGGTGGTGCGTTCGACACATGCCGATGCCCGGGCTGACGAAGGTGCGGATTATGTGTCGGCGCTTGATGATGACGAGGCCAGAGCGCTTTATTATTTCGGGTTGGCACGTCTGCTGACGGTTGATGGAGATTACCCGCAAGCGGTGGCGGCGTTGCGGGAAGCTTTGCAGCACGACCCCCGGTCTGTTTATCTGCGACTGTTTCTGGCTGAGCTCTATCTTTCTCTGGGGGAGATCGACGAGGCCGTCGCGGTTGCAGAGGAAGCCGGCATCCTCGCACCACTGGATTTTCGCCCTCATTTGCTGCTCGGCAATATCTTTTTCGAGCAAGGCCGGGATGAGGAAGCTATCCTGAGTCTGCGACAGGTAGCGGAACTGGAACCTGCTGAGTTGGACGCCCGATTACGGCTGGCCGTGGCCTATGCTCGCAGCGGTGACGAAGCCAAGGCAGTGATGCTTCTCGAGACTCTGTGGCAGCAGAATCCCGATTATCTGCTGGCTGGACTGACCCTCGCCCGGGTCTGTCGGGAAGTTGGTCATTTAGACCGGGCCGAGGAGGTCTACTGGAATTTACTGGAGACCTATCCGGATCTGGACGCGGTGAGTCTGGAATTGTCCGGTCTTTACCAGTCCCGGGGCGATTTTGTCGCGGCCACGGAGGTATTGCGCCAGGCTTTGCAGCGCAATCCGGACAATGTAGCGCTGCGCCTGTATCTGGTGCGGCAAAGACTGGCGGTTTCGGATTATTCAGGAGCGCTACAGGAAATTGATGAAGTGATCGACCGTTATCCTGGTGAAGCAGAGGGCTACCGCCTGCGCGGTCTGATTCTTATGGACCAGGGGGACTGGGACCAAGCGGTCGCTTCTTTTCGGAATGTTCTGGAATTGGAGCCGGAGGCAGACCCGGTTCGGTTTCATCTGGGGACGGCTTTGGAGCGCAGCCTGAAGTGGGAAGAGGCGCTGGAGGTCTTTGCCGATATTCCTCCCGAATCGGAACTGTTTGCCGACGCCACCAGTCATATGGCCTATCTGCTGCGTCGTCTGGACCGGATCGATGAAGCCATAAACCTTTTGCGAACGCGTTTTGAACTGTTGCCTCCGCGGATCGAAATCACGGCTTTTTTTGCCTCCCTGTATCAGGAACTGGGTCGACTCAAAGAGGCCCGTGAGGTGCTGAAAGAAGGAGTGCAAAGGTTCCCGGTAAGTGCTGAACTGCACTACTATCTCGGCCTGGTCCAACATGATGACGGATTGTTTGATGACGCTGTGGATTCCATGCGCCGGGCTATCGAACTGGACGGCGAGCATGCCGAGGCGCTGAACTTTCTGGCCTATACCTTTGCTGAGAAGCGGATACATCTCGATGAAGCTCTAGACCTCGCTCGACGCGCCGTGGCCCTGGACAATGCCGCCCATATACTGGACACGCTGGGATGGGTCTACTTCCAGCTTGGCCGGTTCGAAGAGGCACGCCCGGAGCTTGAGGCGGCGGCGGCGCTTATGCCTGATGACGCGGTGGTTCAGGAACACCTGGGGGATCTGTACCGGGCTCTGGGCCTTTTCGAACGGGCACGTCGTGCCTATCTGAGGGCTTTGGAGCATACCCAGGAGGGCTCCGAGCTGGAAACCAAATTGGAGGAGCTGCCCCATGAGTGAGTGCCCGAAACAGGGGGGTGTAACGCCGCTCCGGCGAGGCGGGTATGGACTGGGTGCCATGTCCCTGCTGGGCCTGCTGCCTTTGCTGCTGGCCCATTGCGCTCCGGTTCCGAAACCACAACCGCCGCCGCTTCTGGATGAAGCGGCCCTAGTCCGGCGACTGCAGGATAACGCCGGAGCCTGGCAGACCCTGAAGGGCATGACGCGCATGCGTACCGTGACCGAGAGCGGTTCGGCGTCGGCCCGCCAGGCCCTGATGCTGGCCAAGCCGGACTCCCTGCGCGCCGAGGTGATCAGCCCTTTTGGTCAGCCACTGCTGCTGGTGGCTGCCCATGAAGGCGCAATGCAGGTTTATCTGCCCCGGGAGCAGCGCTTTCTGGAGGGCGTCGCGAGCCCCTGGCAGATCGCCCGGTTGACCGGAACGCCTCTCACCGCAGAGCAGTTGGTGCGTCTGGCGCTTTACGACGTGCCGCTGATTGCCCATGAAACCACCAGCCTGGAGGTCCGTGTCCAGGGTTATGTTTTGTATCTGACGGGAACCGTGGACGCCCAGCGCCTTGATTTTGATGAGGCCGGCCGACTCACCGGGACGGTCTATTTTCGTGACGGTGCGTCCCTGCTGGAAGTTCATTACAGTCGTTTTGACCGGGAACGGGGAGATTTTCCCCTGGAGGTGGCCGTGTCAACGCCGCAAGGCAGCCGTTTTTCCCTGAGTTACAGCGACGTGCAGCTGAACAGGGAAATCGCTGTTGAACGATTCGGCTTGCAGCTTCCGGCCGGGGTTGCGGTGGAGCCCCTGCCATGAGCCGTGCACTGAGTAGATGCCGGTTGTTGCGCTGGCTGATGACGTTCTGCTGCCTGCTGGCCATCGGTGCCTGCGACCGCCGGGACCAGGAGCTTTCGGTGCAGGCGGAGGACGCTCCACCCGCAGCTGGGGACACCATCCTCATCGGTTCCGGCGCCGATGCCGTGACCCTGTTGCCGGTATTGGCCAGCGACAGTACTTCCGCCGACATCAACGGCCTGGTTTACAATGGTCTGGTCCGTTACGACAAGAATCTTGAAATCGAAGGAGTGCTGGCCGAGTCCTGGGAGGTTTCCGAAGACAATCGGGTACTCACGTTTCACCTGCGCCGGGATGTGCTGTGGCATGACGGTGCTCCTTTTACCGCCGATGATGTCCTTTTTACCTATGAACTGCTGGTAGACCCCGAAACGCCCACGGCCTATGCCGATCGCTACCGGCAGGTGGCGGAGGCGCAAGTTCTCGACAGGTACACTTTTCGAGTGCGTTACTACGAGCCACTGGCGCCGGCCCTTATCAGCTGGGCTTTTCCGGTTCATCCCCGCCACCTGCTGGAGGGAGTCGAGCTGACCCGCACCACCCTGGCCAGCCGCCCGGTGGGAACCGGACCCTATCGCCTGGTGGACTGGAGGCGGGGCGAACGCATCGTGCTGGAGGCCAACCCGGACTACTTTGAGGGGCCGCCCTATATTCATCGGGTTCTTTACCGGGTCATTCCCGACTCGACGACCATGTTTCTGGAGCTTCAGTCCGGTGGCCTCGACTACATGGGCCTGACCCCTCTGCAGTATGCCATGCAGACCGATACGCCGGCCTTTCGGCGGCGGTTTCGCAAATACCGTTATCCTGCCTTCGCCTACACCTACCTTGGTTACAACCTGCAACGGCCCCTGTTTCAGGATCGGCGGGTTCGACAGGCGCTCTCCTACGCCATCGACAAACAGGAAATCATCGACGGCGTGCTGCTCGGCCTGGGTCAGGTCGCCGACGGACCCTATACGCCGGGAAGCTGGGTTCATCATCCGCAACTGCGGCAGTACGATTACAATCCCGGGCGGGCCCGGGAGCTGCTGGCCGAAGCCGGCTGGAGCGATGGCAACGGCGACGGCTTTCTGGAACGGGACGGCCGGCCGCTGGCTTTTACCATCGTCACCAATCAGGGCAACGATCAGCGGGTCAAGGCCGGAGAAATCATTCAGCGCCGTCTTGCCGAGGTGGGTGTGCAGGTGCGATTGCGGGTGGTGGAATGGGCGACCTTTCTCAACGAGTTCATTAACCCCGGAAATTTCGACGCCACCATTCTGGGCTGGAGCGGAGGCATCGATCCGGATGTCTATAATGTCTGGCATTCCAGCAAGACCGGGCCGGGCGAACTTAATTTTATCGGTTTCAAGAACGAGGAGGTGGATGAGCTACTGGAGCAGGGGCGGCGAACCTTCGACCTGCAGGAGCGCCAGAGAATCTACCGCCGGTTTCAGGAAATTCTGGCTGAGGAGCAGCCCTATACCTTTCTGTATGTGCCCGAAAGCCTGCCGGTGGTGGCGGCGAGGTTCCGCGGCATCGAACCGGCTCCCGCCGGGATCATGTACAACTTTATTCGCTGGTACGTGCCTGCTGAAGAACAGAAATACCATCGATGATGAGCAAAAAAACGGCTAAAAGCAAAAGGTTGGAATAAAAAAGCTGATATGCTTTCTTATCTTTTCAAACGACTCGTGTTGATGGTCCCGCTGCTGCTGGGTATCACCCTGGTGTCTTTTGTGGTGATCCACCTGGCCCCCGGCGAACCCACCGACCTGCAGACCCAGCTCAACCCCGAGATCAGCGCCGAACTGCAGCAGCGACTGCGGGCCCAGTACGATCTGGATCGGCCGCTGCTGGTGCAGTATGGCAAGTGGCTGGGGCGACTGGTACGTCTCGATTTTGGCGATTCCTTTTCTCAGGATCGTCGCCCGGTGACCGCCAAGATCGCCGAACGTCTGCCCATCACCATCCTGATCAACGTCCTTTCCATCAGCCTGATTCTGGCGGTGGCGGTGCCGGTGGGCATTCTGGCCGCTGTGCGGCGCAACTCGCCCTTTGACCGTCTCACCACCCTGTTGGTCTTTATCGGTTTTGCCACACCGTCTTTCTGGCTGGCCCTGTTGCTCATGGATCTCCTCGGAGTGCGCTACGGTTTGTTGCCGGTGGTCGGTCTCAAGTCCCTTGGCTACGACTATCTGAGTTTTCCCGGCCGCGTTCTGGACATTCTGCGCCACCTGGTACTGCCCGTTTTTGTGTCGGCTTTTGGCGGCCTGGCCGGTTTTTCCCGATATATGCGGGCCAATATGCTTGAGGTCATTCGGCAGGATTATATTCTCACCGCGCGGGCCAAAGGGCTTACGGAGCGGCGGGTGATCGGCCATCATGCCCTGCGCAATGCGTTGTTGCCGGTTATCACCATCCTCGGCCTGTCGGTGCCGGGGTTGATCGGCGGCAGCGTTATTTTTGAGACGATCTTTGCCATTCCCGGTATGGGCAAGCTTTTTTATGACGGGGTGATGATGCGGGATTATCCCCTGATTATGGGGATACTGGTGATCGGGGCGATACTGACCCTGATCGGCAATCTGCTCGCCGATCTGGGCTACGCCCTGGCCGATCCCAGAATACGACGGGGCTGATGCAGCCAGTATGCAGGCTCGCCCTGCCGTGCCGGGCACAATAACTTTCAGGAGAAACCGATGAAAAAGATTTTCGTTACCGGAGGTGCCGGCTATATCGGCAGTCATGTGGTCAAAGTCCTGGGTGAAGCCGGTTATGAGGTGCTTTCTTACGACAACCTCTCCACTGGCAACCGCTGGGCGGCACTCTACGGGGATCTGGTGGTCGGGGATCTTGGCGACCGCCCGTTGCTGTTCGACACTCTGCGTCGTTTTGAACCGGACGCGGTGATGCACTTTGCCGCCAGCATCGAAGTCGCTGAGAGCGTGGCCAACCCCCTCAAGTATTACCGCAACAACACCCTCAACGCCTTGCAACTTCTTGAGGTGGTGCGGGAATTGAGTATCGCGCATTTTATCTTCTCATCGACGGCGGCGGTCTACGGTATTCCCGAGACCATACCGGTGGCTGAAACGGCGCCTCTGCTGCCCATCAATCCCTATGGCGCTTCCAAGCGCATGTCCGAGCAACTGCTGGCCGATCTGTCCCAGGCCCATCCGGACAGCTTTCGCTATGTGGCCCTGCGCTATTTCAATGTGGCCGGAGCCGACGCCGGCGGAAGGATCGGCCAGGCCTACCGGAACCCTACCCATCTGATCACCCGGGCTCTGAAGACCGCCCGCGGACTGTACCCGTCCCTGCAGCTTTTCGGCAACGACTATCCCACTGATGACGGAACCTGTATTCGGGATTACATTCACGTGGACGACCTGGCCGATGCGCATCTGGCGGCCCTGCGCTATCTCCTTGATGGAGGACTCAGCGACATTTTTAACTGCGGTTACGGCCACGGCTATTCGGTGCGGGAGGTGATCGATCTGGCAAAAAAAATCAGCGGTGTGGATTTTCCCGTGGTCGAGGTTGAGCGACGCGAGGGCGATCCACCGGCCCTGACAGCTCGCTCCGACAAGATCAAAGAGCTGTTGTCATGGCAACCCCGTCACGACAATCTGGAGTTTATAATCCGCAGTGCCTGGCAATGGGAGCAGAAGGTGGGTGAACGGCTTAAATCCGGGGCTTGAACCTTGCTCAAAAACATCATAAAGTAATTCAGGAACAATATCCTAAGTAATTAAAAAACAATGATTATTTATTCAGGGTCGGCTGGAGTATGAACATTATTTCAACGCAGGAAAAGGCCAAATCCTCCTTCTGGCGCCATCTCTTCTGGCCCCGGTTACGCCGTAACCGCATGGCCATGGCCGGCGCCTGTATCGTGCTGAGCATGGCGATTCTGGCCTTGCTGGCGCCTTTTCTGGTCCGGGATCCGGGCCATATCGATGTGACCCTGCGATTGCAGGCGCCGAGCTTGCGCTATCCCCTCGGTACCGACGATTTGGGCCGCGACGTGCTGGCCCGGATCCTCTACGGCGGTCGTATTTCGCTGCTGGTCGGTTTCGTGGCGGTGGGGATCGCCAGCACCATCGGCACGGTTCTGGGCGCCCTGGCGGGTTATTACGGACGCTGGGTCGATGGAGTGATCATGCGCTTTGTCGACATCATGTTGTGTTTTCCCAGTTTTTTTCTGATTCTGGCGGTGGTGGCCTTTCTCGAGCCGTCTATCTGGAACATCATGGCCATTATCGGCCTGACCGGCTGGATGGGCGTGGCCCGACTGGTCCGTGCCGAGTTTCTGTCCTTGCGGGAAAGGGATTTCGTGCTCGCAGCACGGGCCGCCGGGGCCCGCGATCGGCGAATCATTTTTTTGCACATTCTGCCCAACGCCTTTTCACCGTTGCTGGTTTCCGCCACCCTTGGAGTAGCCGGCGCGATTCTGACCGAAAGTGCCCTGTCGTTTCTTGGCATTGGCGTGCAGCCGCCGACACCTTCCTGGGGCAACATGCTGATTGTGGGCAAGCAGACCCTCGGCAGCGCCTGGTGGTTGTCGGCCTTCCCCGGTCTGGCGATTCTGCTGACGGTGCTGGGCTACAATCTGCTTGGCGAGGGGATTCGTGACGCCCTGGACCCCCGCCTCAGAGGATAACCCCGGCGCTTGCCCCGGCTGCTTCTGAGAGATAAGGATGCAAATGAAATCAGGACGTAACGATCTCTGCCTCTGCGGCAGTGGTCGCAAATACAAAAAGTGCTGTCTGGCAAGCGGTGTTGCGCCGATTCCCGCCGCTCTGTCTCCGGCACAACTGGTGGAGGCTCGGCGGCAGGCTTTTGACCGTGGAGATTTTGAATTTATTTACGATTCCTATCACTGCGAATCGCCCTTTCGGGTACACTTTCCCGAACGGGCCGCCTATCTCAGCTATGCCTGCCAGCAGTTGTGCGATCGTTACCGGATTGTGGATTGCCGAATACTGGGGGAGGATAGGCCTTCCACAGATGAATCCAGGGTGTTGTTTTATCTCGACATGTACTCGGGTAACGAGCAGCATGAGAGTCTGGAGTTATCCCGCTTTTTGCTGACCACCGATGGCTGGCGTTATCATTCGGGGCACAAGATTGACCGGCGGCAATGTCCGGGTCCGCTGGAATTCATCTCCATCTCCCAGGTTGAAGCCCTGGCCGACGGTATCTGTTTCTAGTCATAGTGGCTGACCGGAGATTGTAATGCCAGAACTGCCGGAAGTTGAAACTATTCGCCGTGGTATCGAGCCTTTTATCGTGAATAACCGGGTCTGCCGGGTTCTGCTGCGAACACCGAAACTGCGTTGGCCGGTGCCTGCCGATCTGGACCGCCGTCTTGGCGGTCAGGTCGTGCAACGGGTCGAACGGCGGGCCAAGTATCTGCTATTGCGTACCGCCGTCGGCACTTTGCTGATTCATCTGGGCATGAGCGGTTATCTGCGGACTCTGCAAGGGGATCAACCGCCCGGAAAGCACGACCACGCCGATATTCTGTTTGATGACGGTTTTTGTCTGCGACTCAATGATGCCCGTCGCTTCGGCGCGTTGCTGTGGCTGGAGGGAGATCCCCAACGGCACCCCTTGTTGGCCGGCCTCGGCCCCGAACCCCTGTCTGCGGAACTGAGCGGCGAAGTCCTGTTTAAAAAGGGCCGTGGACGGCGTCTGGCGGTCAAGTCCTTTATCATGGACTCCCGAATCGTCGTGGGGGTCGGCAACATCTACGCCAGCGAAGCCCTGTTTGTCGCCGGTATCGACCCGAGCCGAGCCGCCGGCCGTATCAGCCGGCAACGCTATCGGCGTCTGGCGGCGGCGATTCGCGAGGTGCTGCAGCGGGCGATTGCCGCCGGGGGTACCACTTTGCGGGATTTCAGCGACCAGCAGGGCCGGCCCGGTTATTTTGCCCAGCAGTTGCAGGTCTACGGGCGCGCCGGCGAGGCCTGTACGGTCTGCGGTCAGCCGATCGTCAAAATCATTCTTGGGCAGCGTGCCAGCTATTTTTGTTCCCGTTGCCAGAACTGAGTTGGTGGGGACGGTCTGCGCCGCAACCTTCATCACCCCCTGCCGGCGATTATGGAAAGAGAGAGTATGGATAATTTTGGTTTTGTCCTGCCTTACCGGGTACGTATCAGTGACATCAATTATGGCGGCCATGTGAGCAACGCGGCGGTTCTGAATTTTTTTCAGGACGCCCGCATCGGTTATCTGCAGCAGCTCGGTTCTTTCAGCGAGACGGATATCGGTGGCTGCGGCATTATTCTGCCCGAAGCGCATGTTCACTACAGGGCAGAGATGTTTCTTGGGGATGAGCTGCAGATCGGCGTGCGCATCGAGGAACTGAGGCGTTCTTCACTGATCATGAGATATCGCATCGAACGGCAGGGCACGGTGACCGCCGAAGGCACCACCGCCCTGGTGGCCTTTGACTACCGGCAACGCAAACCCCGCCGACTGCCCGATACTTTTCGGCAGGCGGTGATCGCTCTGGAGCGACTGCCTTTGGAATCCTGTCGGTAACGGCCTCCGGCGGGCGAGAAAGGAGCACACTCTATGGAAGAGTTTCGTATCTGTCCACAATGTGGTTACGGACGGGGTTTTCATGTCTATTTCAAGCCGCAAGGTGCCCGCCACGGCATCGGCCTGATCTGCCCCTCCTGCGGAAGAGCTTATGATATTGGCTGGCTGGTTCAGCGCCTGGAAGGGGAGCCGGAAACTGGTCCCTGCTTCAACAGTGGCGACGACAATAATAGTTGACGCTTTTGCTCAGGTATGTTACTCATGGGCGGAGATCGGCTCATGGGAAGGGCCGTTGCGGCTACAGAAAAGGAGGCCCTGGTGTTTGCGCTTTTGAAAGAGGACTTGCAATCGGTATTTGAACGGGATCCGGCGGCGCGAAGCGTGGTGGAGATTCTGTTCTGTTATCCGGGATTCCATGCTTTGCTGTTCTACCGACTGGCCCATGCTTTGTGGAAGCGCCGCTGGTATTTTCTCGGTCGCTTTGTGTCCCATGTCGGGAGGTTTTTTACCGGCGTGGAGATTCATCCCGGCGCCCGCATCGGTCGCCGGTTTTTTATCGACCACGGCATGGGTGTAGTGATCGGCGAGACCACGGAAATCGGCGACGGCTGTACCCTGTATCACGGCGTCACTCTGGGAGGAACCTCCTGGGCCAAGGAGAAACGTCATCCTACCCTGGGCAACAACGTCGTGGTGGGAGCCGGAGCCAAGGTTCTCGGTCCCTTCAAGGTGGGCGACAACAGCAAGATCGGCTCCAATTCGGTGGTGGTCAAAGAGGTGCCGGCCAGTTCAACGGTGGTCGGTGTGCCCGGACGGCTGGTTTACGCCAACGGCGTACGCAGCACGGAACGGCAGGACCTCGAACACGGCCAGCTTCCCGATCCCGGCGCACAGGCCCTGCACTGTCTCTTCGACCGACTCAACGCGCTGGAGAACCGGGTCCGCGAGTTGACCGAAGCGCAGGCCGCCGATTCTTCGCCGCCGACTCAGGCGCAACAGGGCCGGGGCTGATCCATGCGCATTTCCAACAAGGCCCAATACGCCGTGCGTGCCATGGTGCGGCTCAATATGTGCGGTAGCGACAGACCCGTTTCCAGCAAGACCATTGCTGAAAAAGAGGCCATTTCTCTGGCTTTTCTGGAGCAGATTTTTGGCAAGCTTCGGCGAGCCGGTCTGGTGCGTAGCCTGCGCGGGCCCGGCGGGGGATACGTGCTGGCCCGCAACGCCGGGCAGATCCGCATTCACGAGATTATCGAAAGTGTTGAACAGACCCTGGCGCCGGTGGCCTGCATGGATGACAAAGGCCGCTGCAATTGCGACGAACAGTGCATCACCCATACGGTCTGGGAAGGTCTCGGGCGCCGGGTGCGACATTTTCTGTCATCTATTACGCTGGCCGATCTGACTGCGGAGGCCATGGAAAAAATGGCTCTTAAGGGCAATGGGCCAATTATATTCCGTGATTTGGAGGAACGGCAGTGAAGCGGATTTATCTGGACAACAATGCCACTACCGCGGTGCGTGCTGAGGTGCTGGAAGCGATGCTGCCTTTTTACCGGGAGCAATTCGGCAACCCGTCGAGCATCCACTGGGCCGGCCGTTCAGTGAGCGAAGCTGTCGAGGAGGCCCGAGAACGGGTCGCACGGCTTCTAAACGCCCGCCCTGAAGAGATTGTCTTTACCTCCTGCGGCAGCGAAAGCAATGCCTTGGCGCTGCGAGGCAGCGTGGTTTTTTCCGAAGCTTGGAATGGCCATGTCATTACCACTGCTGTCGAACATCCGGCGGTTCTCAACAGCGTCCGGTTTCTTGAGAAACAGGGAGTAGCCGTCACGATCCTTCCCGTGGACGGCGACGGCCTTGTCGATCTTGATCTGCTGGAAGCGTCGATTCGACCCGAAACGCTTCTGATTTCGGCCATGTGGGGCAATAACGAGACCGGTACGCTGTTTCCCGTTGCCGAGATCGGCGCCATCGCCCGCCGGCACAAGGTCCGCTTTCACACCGATGCGGTGCAGGCCATCGGCCGGGTGCCGGTGGACGTGCAGGCCGCCGGGGTCGATCTGCTGAGTCTCTCCGGTCACAAGTTCGGCGCTCCCAAGGGGGTCGGTGCCCTCTATGTACGCAAGGGCACTGGACTGACCCCACTGATTCATGGAGGTCATCAGGAGCGCGGTCGCCGGGCCGGCACTCTCAATGTACCGGGTATTGTCGGTCTCGGGGTTGCCTGTGAACGGGCCGCCGCCGACCTGGATCTTCAGGTTCCCCGGATTCGCGCCCTGCGTGACCGTCTCGAAGAAGGTATTCTGAGCCGCGTTTCCGAAGTGCGGGTCAACGGCCATCGGCGGCAGCGTTTGCCCAATACCCTGAATGTCAGTTTTGCCTATATCGAAGGCGAGGCGATCCTGCTGTTTCTCGACATGAAAGGGGTGGCCGCATCCAGCGGTTCGGCCTGCATGTCCGACTCCTTCGGCAACTCTCACGTGATTGATGCCATGGGTGTCGATCCGATGATGGCCAACAGCAACATCCGCTTCGGGCTGGGGCCGGATACCACCGAGGAAGATATCGATTTCGTTCTTGAAATATTGCCGCCGATCATTCAGAAACTGCGGGACATGAGTCCTTTTTACAGTGAAAAGGCCGCCGGCTGAGTTTCTGCAGAGCAGTGAATGCAGGTTTCCCGAGGTTTTTACGCAACAGCGAGCCTCTCTGCAAGCAACGGGCTGCGGCAAATCTGCCCCAGGCCATCTGCCATCAAAATACGTATAACAAGGAGATCGTGATGTATTCCGACAAGGTTATCGATCATTTTACCAATCCCCGCAACGTGGGGATCATTGCCGACGCCGACGGTGTCGGTGAAAAGGTCAGTGCGTCCTGTGGTGATCGCATGAAAATTTTCCTCAAGGTTTCTGATGGTGTTATCGAGGAGATCAAATTTCAGACCTACGGTTGCGGCGCGGCCATCGCTTCTTCGTCCATGATGTCGGAACTGGTGGTAGGCAAAACTCTGGAAGAGGCCCTGGCGCTGACCAACGACGACGTCGCTGCGGCACTGGACGGTCTGCCGGCTCCCAAGCTGCATTGTTCCAATCTGGCCGCCGACGCCTTGCACGAGGCCATTAAAGACTATCAGGACAAGGGCTGAGAACTTTTCTGCCGAACTTCGATTGGTTGTGCGAGGGCCATCCGTTTTGCGGGTGGCCCTCTTTATGCTCACGGGTGACGGTGCAGCACTAAACCGCCGTGGGAGATGGGCGATACACAGCGGTGTCACGGCAAACTGGCCGGGATCGCGAAACAAGGCGGCCTGTGCCCTGTTGCCTTAAAAGGCCTTGTCTGCAGAATTTCAGCTGTGCTTGTGTGTCGCCGCGAGGGAAGAAGATGGATCATAAAAAAATCATGGTTGCCATGAGTGGCGGGGTTGATTCCAGCGTGACTGCCGCTTTGCTGCTACAAAAGGGGCATGATGTGCAGGGTTTGACCATGCGCATCTGGGATGGCCCGGTGGAGGTGGCCGACGATGCGCGGCGGGTTGCAGAGCGACTGGGCATACCCCACCATCTCATTGATTTGCGTGACCAGTTTCGGCAACGGGTAGTGGCCCCTTTTTGTGCGGAATATCTGGCTGGAAAAACGCCCAATCCCTGCGTGTTGTGCAACCAGGCTTTTAAATTTCGTGTATTGCTGGATCGGGCCGCCGAGCTGGGAGCCGATGGTCTGGCCACTGGCCACTACGTGCGCCTGTGGCAGCACGAAGGGCGCTATGTGTTGGCCAAAGGCCGTAGCTTGAACAAGGATCAGAGTTATTTTCTGTTTACCCTGACACAACAACAACTCGGCCGGGTCTGCTTCCCGCTGGGAGATCTGGACAAGGAGCAGGTTCGAGCCCTGGCCTGCCAATGGCAGCTGCCGGTAGCCGCCAAATCCGATAGCCAGGACATCTGTTTCATCCCCGATGGCGACTATATCCGCTTTCTGGAGCAGCATGCCGCCCTCAAAGATCTCAGCGGCGATATCGTCCATGTGGACGGCCGGATCCTGGGCCGTCACAGCGGAATTTATCGGTATACCATCGGCCAGCGGCGGGGGCTGGGACTGGCCTGGCCGGAGCCCTTGTTTGTGGCGCGCATTGATGCCGCCCGGCGGCAGGTGGTGGTTGGCGAGCGTTGTCATCTCGACGTGGCGGAACTGACCCTGCAGGATTGCAACTGGATCATTCCCCGGCCCTCCGATTCTCTCCGCTGCCGGGTTCGTATCCGTTACCGGCACCGGGAAGCAGAGGCCACCGTGACGGTTGTTGACGAAAAACGCTGCCGAGTGGTTTTTGACCGTCCGGAACAGGGAGTGACGCCGGGGCAGGCGGCGGTTTTCTACGATCAGGACCGGGTGCTGGGGGGCGGATGGATAATCTGAAATGCCGCTTTTCCATCGCTACCCTCGGCTGTAAAACCAATCAGTTTGAATCGGCGGCCATGGAAGAGACCCTGCGGGCGGCCGGATATGCACCGGTTGCCTTTGAGCTGGGTGCGGATCTGGTGATCGTCAATACCTGCACCGTCACTTCGGCCACCGACAGTCAGTCCCGCAAGCTGATTCGCCGGGCCCGGCGAATCAACCCCGCCTGTCGCATCGTGGTCACCGGTTGCTACGCCCAGATCGACCCGGCAGCGTTGGCCGACCTGCCGGGGGTGGTGCTGGTCATCGGCAACGGGGAAAAGCGCGATCTGCTCCGGCTGCTCAGTGAAACCGGACCGAAAGTTCAGGTTGGCGACATGCGTCACCAGACCGGTCCGGCCCTGTCCCTGTCGAGCTTCTCCGGTCGCAGCCGGGCCTTTGCCCAGATTCAGAATGGCTGCGACGCCTACTGCTCTTACTGCATTATTCCCTATGCCCGGGGAGCCAGCCGCTCGGTACCGCCGGACCAGGTGCTGGAACAGGTGCGGCAACTGGTAAAGAGCGGTTTTCAGGAGGTGGTGCTGACCGGTATTCATATCGGCGGCTACGGTCGGGATCTTGCCGAACCCGGCTCGCTGCTGAAACTGTTAAGGCGCATCGAGCTGGAGACGGATTTGACCCGCCTGCGTCTCGGATCCATCGAGCCCCAGGAGTTGGAAGACAGCCTGATCGAACAGGTCGCCTGTTCTTCCATTCTCTGTCCGCACTTTCATGTGCCCCTGCAGTCCGGGGACGATGCCGTGCTGCGGCGCATGAACCGCCACTACGGCAGGGACTTTTTCGCCGAGCGGATAAGTAAAATTTCCGCCTGGATTCCGGATGCGGCCATCGGAATGGATGTGATCACCGGCTTTCCCGGAGAGACCGAGGAAGAATTTGCCGCGACGCGCGATCTCATTGAGGCGTTGCCAGTGAGCTATCTGCATGTGTTCCCTTTCAGCCGTCGACCCGGCACCCCGGCGGCCCGTTTTCCCGACCCGGTTCCCGGACCACGGGCCCGGGAGCGGGCAGCGCTTCTGCGGTGTATCGGAGAAAAGAAGCAGCAGGATTATGCCTGCCGTTTTGTCGGCCGGCAACTGCAGGTGGTGGTGGAAGGGGGGCGCTACCGAGGACTCTGCAAAGGTCTCAGTGATAATTATCTGTCGGTAATTTTTCCCGCCCCGCAAGGATTGGAGGGGGCTCTCAAGGCAGTGCAGGTCGACGGCTTCGACGGCGGGAGCCTGCGAGGCCGATTGGTCGCAAACACTGAAACAGTGCCATAAGAAAAGGGACTCCTCAGAGTCCCTTTTCTTATAACAAATTTTGTGTGCGGATGTTATTTGATTTTGATGAACCTGTCAGCTTTAACGCCGCATTTTGGGCAGGTTGCCGGCGGTTTCGGACCCTGCTCTTTTAAGCCACAAACGGTACATTGCCATTTCAAAGTGGTGGTCATGGTTTTCTCCTTAGTATTTTTGGGGTTCATGATGTCGTCCCTTGCCGAGCAGCATTATGTTTAAACATAACCCTTTTGGTCAGCGATGTCCAGATCAATGGGTCCGCTTTTTATCGTTTACGTAAAAACTCCCAAAAACAGCATCGGCCGGGACGGGGCAGCGTTGTGGATCGCCCGTTCAGAAGAACGGGCAGGGCGCTGCGCCGGCGTCAGGCGCACTCCGAGTAGCCGCAGGCGTGGCAGACGCTGCATCCTCCTTCCTGTTCGACGGGGCCCCCGCAGTCGGGGCAGGCGCCCCCATGAGTGCTGAAAAAGAAGGAGGGGTCGCTGTCCTTTTCACTGAGCATGTGCATCTGGATGGCCTTGGCCACGGCGTCGGCGCAGGAGGTAACCCGGTTGGCACCAAAGCCTGCCGGCTTGTGACAGGTGATGCCGATGAGCTGCTTGATGGTCTGGCGGGCCTGACCGCCGCTTCGCCAGGCCAGAGACACCAGCCGACCGATGGCTTCACACTGACTGGCGGCGCAGCCGCCGGCTTTGCCCATGGTGGTAAACAGTTCGAACAAGCCGCTGTCGTCCCGGTTGATGGTCACATAAAGAGGACCGCAGCCCGTTTCCATCTGATAGGTAGAGCCCTGCAGAGCCCGCGGGCGTTCCCGCTTGCGTCCGGTTTTTCCTGATTCCCGAGGCAGGGTCTGCTTTCCGTCGGCCGCTTCGGTCTTGCCCACGGACAGAACCTGCATGTCCCGCGAACCGTCCCGATAGATGGTCACGCCCTTGCAGCCCTGCCGGTAGGCCATGAGGTAGACTTCCGCCACCTGTTCGCGGCTGGCGCTGTGGGGAAAATTGACGGTTTTTGAGACCGCGTTGTCCGTGTGTTTTTGAAAAGCCGCCTGCATTCGAATATGGTCCCGGGGGCTGATGTCGTGAGCGGTAACGAAGATGCGCCGCAGATCCTCCGGAATCTGGGTGAAGCCCTGAATGGTGCCCTGTTCGGCGATCTCCTTCATCAGTTCGGCGGAATAGAAGCCCCGCTCCCGGGCGATTTTTTCAAAGAGGGGATGGACCTCCACCAGCAGGTCGTTGTCGAGCACCTGGCGCAGATAGGAAATGGCGAAGATCGGCTCGATGCCACTTGAAGCACCGGCAATGATGGAAATGGTGCCGGTCGGCGCGATGGTGGTACAGGTAGCGTTGCGCAGCGGCTTCTCGCCGGCATGGTCATAACGGCTGCCGGTAAAGTTCGGAAAAGGAGCGCGCTCTTCGGCCAGCTGCCGCGAGGCGATCCGGGCTTCCCGGGTGATGAAATCCATCACCTCTTCGGCGAGGTCCACAGCCTTGTCGTCGCCGTAACCCAGGCCCAGCAGAATCAGCATGTCGGCCCAGCCCATGATGCCCAGTCCGATCTTGCGGTTGGCCAGGGTTTTGTCGCGGATCTGTTGCAGGGGGTAGTTGTTGATTTCGATGACATTGTCCAGAAAGCGAACCGCCAGGTGTACTGTCTGTTGCAGTTTGTCCCAATCCACCCGGCCGTCGGCGGTGACCATTCGGGACAGGTTGATGGAGCCCAGGTTGCAGGATTCATAGGGCAGCAGGGGTTGCTCGCCGCAGGGATTGGTCGCTTCGATTTCCCCGGCCAGAGGAGTGGGGTTGTCCCGGTTCAGGCGGTCGAGAAAAATGATGCCCGGTTCACCGTTGGCCCAGGCCATGTCCACGATCCGGTCAAAGACCTTGCCGGCATCCTTCTGCGCCACCACCTGGCCGTCCCGGGGGTTGATGATGTCGTAGCTGTTGCCGGCTTCTACCGCCTCCATAAAGGTTTCGGTGAGCCCTACGGAGAGGTTGAAATTGGTGAGTACCGTCTGGTCCCGCTTGGCCATGATGAAATCCATGATATCGGGATGATCGACCCGCAGGATGCCCATGTTGGCCCCCCGGCGGGTACCGCCCTGCTTGATGGTTTCGGTGGCGGCGTCGAAAACCCGCATGAAGGAAATAGGGCCGGAAGATACCCCCTTGGTCGACAGCACCACATCGTTGGCCGGCCGAATACGGGAAAAAGAAAAGCCGGTGCCGCCGCCGCTTTTGTGGATGAGAGCGGTGTGTTTGATGGCCTCGAAAATGCTTTCCATGGAGTCCTCCACGGGCAGCACAAAGCAGGCCGACAACTGCCCCAGTTCACGACCGGCGTTCATCAGGGTCGGCGAATTGGCGAGAAACTCCAGGGAACTGAGCAGGCGATAGAAATCCTTCTCAAGATCAGCGATATTGGCGTCGCCGGGAAAAAGATTCTCCGCCGCCGCCACCGTCTGGGCGACCCGGCGAAACATGTCGGCGGGCCGTTCCAGAACCCGGCCCTGTTCATCCCGTTTCAGATAGCGGCGTTCGAGGACAGTCAGGGCGTTGGGGTTTAACCGGGGCGCGCTGAGAGTGTTTTGAGACATGGTTTTTCTCCGAAAGGGCCCGGCTTCGGGGGGCGCCATGGCAGGTTGTTGTTCAGACCGCCCGCGGGCTTTGGAAGGCTATTCTGTTTCTCTGAGGGCTGAATGTTTATTATACAGTATGCTGTGTCTTATGAGGATATAAACCACAAGATGTTGGAGTCTGTCAAGGACTGCGTGGCCTGGATTGCGGTTTCTCGACGGACCGGTTGCAGGCCGCCATTGACGCAGTTTGCGATTGCCATTCGGTTGTCATCAGTGGTAGTTTGCGCACTTTGACAATTTATTCAGCCAACGCTCAAATCAGGAGGGGCCGCATGAAAAAAGTCTTCATACTGGATACCAATGTTTTTCTGCACGATCCCCAGGCCATGCTCCGCTTTGAGGACAACGACGTCATTGTGCCGATTACGGTCATCGAGGAGGTCGATACGTTCAAGAAGGACCAAAATGAAATCGGCCGCAATGCTCGGCATCTTTCCCGGCTGCTGGACGGTTTTCGACAACAGGGACGCCTCACTGAAGGGGTGTCCCTGGACAACGGCGGGGTGCTCAAGGTTGTTCTCTTTACCCGTGAGGCGCTGGATCGGCTTCCTCCCGAACTGCAGATCGACAAGGCCGATAACCGCATTCTGGCCGTGGCGCTGCAGATGCGGGAGGAGTGTCAGTGCCCGGTGGTGTTCGTCACCAAGGACACCAACCTGCGGATCAAGGCCGACGCCATCGGTCTGGTGGCCCAGGACTACGAATCGGACAAGGTGTCCATCGAGGACCTTTATTCCGGAACCGCGGAGATCGAGGTGGACAAAAGCGATGTTGACCGCTTTTACGGCCAGGGCTATCTCGATCTCAGCGCCGAGCTGCTGCCCAACCAATGCGTCACCCTGATTGAGGCGGGCAATCCTTCCCATACGGCCATCGGCCGTTATCAGGCTTCCCTGGAGCGGGTTATCCCCCTGATTCGGGTTCCCAAGGACGGACTCTGGGGTATTCATCCCCGCAACCGGGAGCAGCAGTTCGCCTTTGACATGCTGCTCAACGACGACGTGCAACTGGTCACCCTGGTCGGTAAGGCCGGGACCGGCAAGACCTTGCTGGCCATAGCCGCAGGTCTGCACAAGGCCTCGGACGAGGGCAGTTACAGCCGCCTGCTGGTGTCCCGGCCGATCTTTCCGCTGGGTCGGGATCTCGGCTTTCTGCCCGGCGACGTGGAAGAGAAGTTGTCGCCCTGGATGCAGCCGATTTTCGACAATGTCGACCTGTTGCTGGGCATGATCGACGAGCAGGGAAAACGCAAACGGGGCTACCGGGAACTGGTCGACATGGGGCTGCTGGAAATCGAGCCGCTCACTTACATCCGCGGTCGGTCCATCCCCAAGCAGTACCTGATCGTGGACGAGGCTCAGAATCTGACCCCCCACGAAATCAAAACCATCATCACTCGGGCCGGTGAAGGGACCAAGATCGTGCTGACCGGCGATCCCTACCAGATCGATAATCCCTATGTGGATGCGTCGAGTAATGGCCTGACCTATACCGTGGAAAAATTAAAAGGACAGGA
>SLLR01000143.1 GCA_007134025.1 Desulfuromonadaceae bacterium
AGGTTTTGTGATATAAGATATAATGTATTGGCCCCACATTAAAATATGGTGAGATGTTGACTACGGAAAACCAACTCAGTTTTTTTGATTCCGACGTTGAAAATCAGGCCATCGTCCGTGGTATCTTCGACTGGCCGGAACAGGAGCGTTTTCCCCTTAATCTAAAAAACTCCCCGGCAGAAAAAATCATCCTGAAAGATCTTTCCACCAGTAGCTCACCCCTGCTTGTTACCGGTTTTACTTCCCTTGACTACATCATCGACTTTGTTGCTGACCTGCCGGCCGAGAAGCCGGAATCGATTCGGTTGTTGATTGGCAGCGAACCATCCCCGGCAAAGCGATCAGAGTACAGTCTGAAGAAAAAAACTCTTCCGCAAGAGGTGATCGATTACTGGCTTGATGCCGGGGTTTCGTTGCGTCTCTGCTACAAGATTGTTCTGGTCATTGACATGCTTGAGTCGGGCAGACTGCAAAGTCGCTATATTCCCGATACCAATCGAAAGTTGCACGGCAAGATCTATCTTGCTGATGAAGCGGCAACGCTGGGTTCAAGCAACTTCAGCTATACCGGGCTACGTCGCCAGTTGGAGGCGAACGCCCGCTTTCATCATCTTAAAGAGCCGAAACGCTATCGTGAGACAGAGCAGATCGCCCATAATTTCTGGAATTTGGGTGATGATTTCAATGCCGAGTTAACGGCTCTTCTAAGACAACTGTTGCAGGTCGTTTCCTGGCAAGAAGCCCTGGGAAGGGCTTGCGGTGAATTGCTCGAAGGGGACTGGGCGCAAAAATATATAAAAACCTACTTCGCTGGGCAGGGACAAGAACTGTGGCCTTCTCAGAAAGTCGGTATCGCCCAGGCCATGTGGATGGTGGAGAACGTTGGCAGTGTTCTGGTTGCCGATGCTACCGGCGCAGGCAAAACGCGTATGGGAGCCTACCTGCTGCGGGCGGTGATGGATCGTATCTGGAGCACCGGACGGATGCGCAAGGATATCACCGCTTTGGTATGCCCGCCAGGGCAGGTTGCAGCGGCCTGGCAACATGAAGCAACCAATTGTGGCTTACCGCTTTCTCCATTGTCTCACGGCGTGTTAAGTCGCAAGGAATCTGATAGGCATGAAGGGATGTTAAGGGCCATCCGTCGCGCTCAATCTTTGGCAATTGATGAGGCCCACAACTTCCTCAACCAGAAATCATCCCGAACGAGGAGTCTGTTGAGCAACATGGCAGATGTTGTCGTAATGTTTACCGCAACACCTATCAATAAAGGGGTTCGCGATCTTTTGATGATTGTTGATCTATTAGGTGCCGACAACCTGGATGATTCGGCATTGGCCTTGTTTGATCGTTTGGCTAAGCGCATGGGCAGTCAGCGCAGCGGTTTCATCACCACCCGTGAAGAGCGCCTGGAGATGCAGAAGGAGATCCAGCGTTTTACCTTGCGGCGTACCAAGGCGATGCTGAATGCTATGGTTGATCAGAATCCGCAGACCTATCGTGATGATAACGGTAAGATGTGCCGCTATCCTGAACATCTGTCTAAAATCTATCCGACGGGTGAAACGGCGACGGATCGAGAGATTGCCGGTCGAATACGTGAGCTGGCAGATAATCTGTACGGTCTGGTGAATTTGCATTCCGGTCTGGATATGCCCGAAGGATTGAAGGGTGTTATTGATGAAGATGCCTATATTCGTGGCCGCCTGCGAGGAGCAAAGGGGCTGGCATTTTATCATCTGATGTCCCGCCTCCGGTCATCCCGGGCCGCTCTGATCGAGCATTTGCTTGGTACACAAGCGGCAGCGGCTCAATTTGGCATAACCGGACACATAAAAAATGAAGACACCGGCAATGTGCTGACCCGGCTTCGCAATAGGGCCGGATGGGTTCAGCCGAGTTCACTGTCGGCTAAATTGCCCGATTGGTTGACAGATGAAGAGAAACACAAGCAGGCAGTACAGGCAGATGTGAAAATTTATGAGACGGTTCTCGACCTGGTCGAACAAATGTCTGACCTGAGGGAGAGAACCAAGGCAAAGCAGCTTGTTAAGCTGCAGGAGAGTCATCCCCTGCTCATTGCTTTTGACAGTTGTCTTATCACCTTAGAAGTGATGAAAAAATTTATCAAAGAAGAGCATCAGCAAGGGGAGGTCATTGTTGCTACCGGTTCCAAAGAGGCTGAGAAGAAAAAGGTCAATGAATTATTCAGCTTGGGATCTAAAGCCAAGGATGTTATCGCTCTGTGTTCTGACGCCATGTCCGAAGGCTTGAACCTGCAGCAGGCTTCTGCGGTCATGCTGCTGGATATGCCGAGTGTTATCCGGATAGCTGAACAGCGGGTTGGACGCGTTGACCGGATGAATAGTCCGCATAAAAAAATTGAAGTCTGGTGGCCCAAAGACAGCGACGATTTTTCATTGAAGGCAGATCGAAAATTCTATCAACGCTACACAGAAGTCAAAGAGATCATGGGTTCAAATCTTTCGTTACCGGAAGGCTTGTTCCCTGAAGAAGTTCAGGCGGTCGGTCCTGCGACGGCGGAAGAGATGATTCGGCAGCTTCAAGAGATGGAAAAAAAAGGGCAGACCTGGGACGGTCTGCAGGATGCCTTTGAGCCGGTTCGCAGCTTGGTTCATCCGCAAGACGGTCTCGTCCCGACAACCGTATATAACGATGTCAGGAACTCTAAAGCTCGTGTTGTTTCAACGGTGAGCTTGGTACGATCCAGGTCGCCGTGGGCATTTATGGCTATTGCCGGAGCAGAGCATGGCGCGCCAAAATGGATTTTCCTGGATACCCCGTCGGCGAACCCGATTACGCATCTGGAGAATGTGACTGAACGACTAAGAGCCTGCCTGACTCAGGATACGGAAAAACGGTCAATGGACAAGGTGGCATCAGCGTTGATTGAACGATGCCTGAATCGGGTTTTGGAAACAGAGGCCCTGTTGCTTCCACGTAAAAAACAACGGGCGCTGGAAGAGATGGAGTTGGTCTTAAAACACTACCTTGTACAAGCTGAAACGGCTCGGGATATTGAGCGCATAGAGCTCATGAAGGCAGCTTTGAGTCTGCTGGATATTCCCGCTACGGAAGAGGAACGTCCCGACCTTGATGCTGTTGCCGAGGCATGGCTGGATCTGATTCGCGACGTTTGGTACGACAAGCTGACATCGCGCCGGCGTGTAAAACCCCTCAGGTTGAGAGATGTCAGAAAAGATCTGAAGAAGAATCTCTTAAGTTCAGAAAAAATCCAGACAGCGTTCGGGCGGATTCCATCCGCTCAACCCATCCACACCAGGGTTGTTTCTGCTATCGTTGGTGTTCCGGATTGAAGAGGCAGATCAGGGGAAACCGGGACATATCTGCTTTTTGCTAATGAACGTTAAATATAAATCTGTCCTGGTTTCCCGTTCGGGTCAGTGCGGAAGTCCCGCGTGGTGAGCGGGAAAATTTTGATGGCAGGTCAGGAGAAATGTCATGGATATCCCAAAAGATCAACTCTTTGCGGCTTTGACCGGCGATGCAATCAAGTCGTCGAAACTGGATTCGGCGGATCGCAGTCGGCTTCATGATGTCATCCTGCAGGCGGGCGAGGAACTCAAGGAGGCCTTTCCCGGACTGGTCGTCGACGGCATCAATGTTTACCGGGGTGACAGCGTCCAGTTTCTGCTGAGCGATCCGACCAAATCCTTACGCGCCGCTTTGTTTTTCCGGGCGGCGTTGAAGGCGGCGACTGGCTCGCTGAAGGCCGATATGCGTTTTGCCATCGGAATCGGCACGATCGATTTCATGCCCGAGGCTTCGACAGGGGGTGCGGATGGCGAAGCTTATCGGTTATCTGGCCCCGCTCTCGATCGCATGGGCTCCAAGCAGACCCTGGGGCTGGCCTTGCCTTCAAACCGGATTTTCCTTCCCAACCCCGAGGCTTTGGAAATGATTGTTGTCCTGGTGGGGACTCTGGCCGAACGCTGGTCGGATAAGCAAAGCCTGGCCGTTAAAGGCGCATTGCTCGGGTATACCCAGGAGGAGACCTGTGCGCTTTGGCCCTCTCCCGTCAGTCGTCAGGCCATAGCCAAAAACCTCGATGCCGCAGCCTGGTATGTCGTGGAGCAGGCTTTGCGGTTTTTCGAAGCCTGTGAGTTTTAACTCTTTTGTAAATGCAACTCCAAGGGGTTGCATTTATTTATTGCAACCCTTTAAGGTTGCTATACGGAGGTTCGTCACCGGGAGAGGCCTGACAATCAAATAGAAGCTGAATTTCCAGGGCTCAGAGCAGCCCCCCCAAGGGACAGTCAACCGGTTCGCCGATGGATTCAGGAGGTCGATGTGGGGCAGGACACATGGGACATTATGGTTTGTTTGATCGCCGGTCACTTGCTGGGTGATTTTGTTCTCCAGACCGACCGCATGGCCCATAACAAACGGAAGATCGGCCTGTTACTCCTTCATGTGTCGGGAGTGACGGCGGTCAGCTATCTGGTCTGTGGCGTCTGGCTCAGTTGGCGGATCGCTGTTGGCGTCTTCGCTACCCACCTGATTATCGATGGTATCAAAACACTTGCAGGAAAGGATGGCCCCAGAGCCTTTCTGTTCGATCAGGGAGGGCACCTTGCTGCGCTTGCCCTTATCGGCGGATTTTGGATTCCCGGTGCGGCGGTGCCCTATTGGCAAAATTTTCTGCCGTTTTATACTAAAATGGTGCTGCTGGTGGCTGGCGGGCTTCTGTGTATCCGGGTAGGCGGGTTCTGGGTTGCCAAAGCCGTGGCTCCCTTTCAGAAGACCATTCATCGTGCCGAGGATAGCCTGCCGAATGCCGGTCGTCTGATCGGTCAGTTGGAACGGGCTTTGATTTTTCTTCTGGTGCTGGTCAATGTGCCCCAGGGGGTCGGTTTTCTGGTCGCCGCCAAGTCGGTTTTGCGCTTTGGCGAGGTTCGGGAGCCGAACCAGCGCCGGGAGGCGGAATACATCATCATCGGCACATTGATGAGTTTTGGCTGGGCACTTGCCACCGCCTATGCGACAAAAGCTTTACTGAATCTCCTGCAGATGACAGGGGGGTAAGCCTAGAAAAGACAAATTTTGAATTTGTAGATGGGATCCTCTGAGGGGCAACCATACTTAATTTTTCGAGGTTAAAAGTTAAACATACCGTCCCCGAAATTCGGGACGATCCCGCCATGATGAAGCCGATTGTGGACTTGCTAAAAAAATAGCAAGCAGCGACCCTTGCCCCCACTTCGGCAATGAACGACATTCGACAACACACCCCGAACCCATTGAATGCGGAGTTGAACCGGACCTAGGCATGCCAAACTATCCTTTTCTTGTGCTGTGCGTACTGATGGTCGTCCCGGTATTTGCAGCGGGGGTCTTACGGAGGGATCTTGTCATCCATATGGCGAGGATGGCACTCATTTCCCTGCCTTTTGCGTTTACTGAATTTATGTTTTATCCCGATTACTGGGATCCGCCGTTTCTTTTCGATGCCGCCGAGAAATTCGGATTCGGGTTGGAGGACTTTCTTTTCGTGGCGGCTCTTGGTGCTATGTCAATAGGGCTCTTCCCTGCACTTGCAAGAAGGCAACTGCAGAGATTCAAACCACAGGCAACGCCTCAAGCCTTCTTGAAAATTGTCCTGCTGGCAGGCTTGGCTTTGTTGGCGGCGGCAATCGGCTGGGCAGCAGGCTTCCCGGCGATCTATACAATCGTGGTCATTATGATTGCCATACCGTCCGTTGTGTTGTTGGCCTCCCGGTCGGACCTGTGGCGTTACGCATGTATGAACGGAGCCACTTCGTTGATTGCCTACGCCGCAGCCTGCATGGCATTGGAGCTCATTCTGCCGGGAACCTTTGAGCGTTACTGGCATACCGACAAGCTTCTAAATGTGTTTGTCGGGCCGCTGCCGGTGGAGGAACTGCTTTACGGTTTCTCGGCAGGTTTTGCCGCCGCGGTTATCTATCCGTATGCATTCGCTCTGGAATTCGGGGGATGTCGTGGAATTACTTGAAAAATAGGAATTCAAACTGCGTAACTGGATCGAACCGGGCTAAGTCATTGAAGGCCCTAACCTTTTCATGAAAATATGCCCTCAAAAACAGCTTATAGGTGGATTTTAGGGGCAAAATGTGCGATAAGGCCAGGCCACAGGTGAGCAAAAGAAGTACACCGACTGGAACTAGCAGACTTGGTGGACGGAGTGACCTAAAAATCCCCCGCCCACCAGGTCCACGCAGTCCGTCGGCAGATCCACCGCATTCCCCGCCAACGCGGTTGTGTTTCTTGACTAGGACCCGTAACAAGGTTTGACAGCGGGGTGTACAGGCATCTCAAGCGATTAGGGAAACTCTGCGTAAGTGCAGAGTTTCTGTAGCATAGGGAAGTGCTGCTATTTTCAGTGGCTGAAGCCATTGAAATAGCAGCAAAGCAAAAATCACACTTTTTACTTTGCGTGCTCTGATAGGTCCTGGATGGATTTATTCAGAGCTTCCTTATAAAAAGTACTTCAATGGCACAGGTTTACGGCAGTTGAACTGCGCCATTTGGACCAAAAACAATTCGGCTGCAGCCAGTGCATCACTCAAGGCATTGTGCATGCGATAGTGCGGCAGGCCGTGGCGTCGGCGACACTCGGCCAGTCGCAGGTCGTGGAAGCGAATTTCCTGGATGCGGCGTTCCAGGGCACGCTTGGCGATGCGCTGGGTGTCTACCACCGGGATAAGGAACGGCCCGCCATACAATTGCCGACAGGCGCGATCCAGAAACTTCATTTCCACGCGGGCGTAGTGGGCGATCATCACCCGCCCGGAGAGTTGTTGCAGGAGTTGGGGCAAAACATCTTCAATGTGTTTGCCTTCGGCGGCCTGATCATCGGTGATGCAATGAATCACAGCGCTGCGCTCTGGTATTTCGCGATTCGGACAGAGCAGATGGTGTTGCGCACTACTCAGATCAATTAGCATGCCGTGCAGTTTGATAAAACCAATACTGAGTATTACATCTTTTTTTGGATCCAGGCCGGTGGTTTCCAGGTCCAAGGCGACAAATTCCAGAGCGCGACAATCGTAGGCGGCGGATGGAAATGGCCTGAGGTAATATTCGCGCAAGGGATTGTCTTCCAGCCGCGTCAGTTGCCGTTTACGCCACAGGTTTTGTCCCCAGGTACCGAGCATCAGGCAATCCCGCTGGCTTGATAGCGGTTTTTCATCGCCTGTTGCATGCTGTTGATGATGGCGAAGGCATCCTTGAGTTGTGAACGTTCTGGCCGTGTCAGGCTGTGAGGAGGCAGGTAATTATCCATTTTCAGGCCTTCCATGTGCTGACGTGCCTGGTGGCGTGCACGTAGGGTGGTAATGAATTCCAGCGCATGCAGAAGGTCCTCCGTTCCGTCATGACTCAAAACACCTGCAGCCTCTGCCGCCTTGAGACGTTCACGGGTATTGATGGCAGATATGCCTGCGGCGAGTGCGTATACCCTGGCCAGATCCACCAAGGGTATCACCCCGCGATGCTTGATATCGAGTGTATCGTCATGCTCGCCGTCATTGATCAGTACAAACTGACGGAAGAAACCCAGCGGGGGGCGGTACTGCAAGGCATTGGCCGCCATATTGGTGAGAAAAATACCGTTATTGCGACATTGTTCGAGAACCTGTGTCTGCAACTGTGTGAAAAGCCCCGTCTCGCCATGCAGGGCGCGCATGTCGAAGAAGATACAGGAGTGCATCAGGGCCTTGGGTTCAGGAGTGTTGATCCATTTGTTGAAATAGCTGCGCCATACTCGTCGTGGCTGGCGCCAGAGCGGATTGGTGGCCATCGCGTCGCCGGGGCAATAGACAAAGCCGCATTGTGCCAGTCCGTCACTGACATAGCGGGCCAGTGACTGAAAATAGGCATCGTGTTCGGGTTGGAAGGCATCATCAAGCAACAGGGCGTTGTCCTGATCCGATACAGTGGTCTGCTCACGACGTGCCTGGGAACCGCATATCAGCCAGGCGTAGGGAACAGGCGGTGGTCCTAACTGCTTTTCGGCCATTTGCAGCAAACGCTTGGTGATCCCATCGGTCACAGCACTGAGTGCCTGGGTCAACTGGTCGGCATTCATGCCGCTACTGATCAACTGCGCCTGTAGCTCGGGCAATTGCTTGCTCGCTTTCACCAGGCCATCCACATCCTGGCAGTGGCGTATGGTGCTGTCCAGGGAAACAGTATTCAGGTTGTGCTGGTGCAGGATATCGCTGGCGGTGATGATGCCCTTGAGTTTGCCCTGTTGGTCCACCACCGGCATGTGGTGTATATGCAGACGTGTCATCTGGATCAGGGCCTCGAAGGCCGGTGCGTGAATGTTCAGGGTTTGCAGATCGCTTGTCATGATCTCGCGAAGCGGGTGGTTGACATCGACCCCCGCCGCGACGCAGCGCTGGCGCAAATCCCTGTCGGTAAGTATGCCCACTAAATTATCCTGTTCCACTACCAGCACTGAGGAAGCCCGCTCACGGCTCATCAGCATGGCGGCCTGGCGGATGCTTTGCGCCGGGTCGATGGTGATCGGTGCACGCTTGATCAGCGTGCCGGCTTCCACATGCATGAGGCTGTTGCCGCTGCCACGGCGTTGCTGAAGTTGAATGATGGCATGTTGCAGGCGAGAACGCAGATCCTGCTCGAAATGATTGCTGAAATCGGGGTATTGCTGGCGCAGTTCGGAGAAGATTTCGCAGGGGAGGAGATAAAACAGGCTGTCCTCGATCACCTTGCCGATCTGTCGGGGGATCAGGGAGGCTCCACTGCATGGGTTGGCGAAGTGTTCTCCCTCGCTGAGACGTTCCATCAATTCCCCGTCCGGGTCGCGAAACTCCACAGCCCCGGTGCGCAGCAGCCATAGCGCATTTTTTTCCTCATCGGGAGGAAAATTGCTGCCGCGACGCAGATAACGGACACTCAGATTCCGGGGCAGGATATCAAGCACTCCATCCGGCAACTGGTCGAACGGGGGATGCTCGGTCAGGTAGTTGCGGATCTCGATCAGTTCTACGTCCATGGCGTTCCTCAAGTCATTAAAAAAGATGGGTTCCTCACGCAAGTCTGTGTAAGGAAACAGGCACGGGTAACCCCCCCATGCAGTGATAGAGTTTCGAAATATAGCTTGCTTTCATCCCAAGACGGCCCTTTTGATTCAGGCCATCCCTGACCTTCACCCTTCGGGCAGCAAGGGGCTGTACATTTTCCTCTATCCTGTGGAACTGTGCGGCGTACCGATGTAGGCCTCCGCACAAGGCCTTGATTTCCTTGCGACAAGGAAAAATTGCTCGTTTTTCATAGGAAAGCTGCCCTATCCAACCCGGAGTTTCCGGATGGATACTCCTTAGGGGAGCTGCCGCGCATAAAGCTTTCTCCTGCAAATTCAGTTAGCAGTGTGAATTGTATCAAAATAATGGCTTGGTTTCCAGTAAAATCAAGGACTTGGGTAGAGAGTTTTTCAACAGCCTGCTGACGAATCGGCAACTGTTTCCAAAATGGAAAAAAGTCAATTGGAGGGTAGACGGCGTGTCCGACACAAGCAATCCTCCTGTAATCTCGATATGTTCATCTCTATCAGCTACCGGGTAAACTCAGAGAAAGCAACGGGATTCTGTCAATAGGCTACAGGCCTTCTGCGCGACCATCTGGTTAAGGGCTACACCCTTCATGATTGCCGAAGATTTGATGGCGTCGCAAAAAGTCCGTCCTGCGGCGTTACGGCTTTTTTTCAAGGCCTCGACATACCAGATGTACGCCTTCGCCCCTGAAAAAACAGCAAGCTTTGTAGGACAAAATTTTTACTTAGCGGTATGAGTTTTTGCGAAAGCATCAAGGTTTGGTTTAAACTGAAACGGAATCTGTGTAGGTACTCCCTCAAAAGCCGCCGGCGCAAATGCCGGCGGCTTTCACCTTTTTCAGAGTGGCCGCGGAAACAGGTCGGACGGAGTGAGTCGGCTAAACCCAAACGCAGTATTCAGCACAAGGGAGCTTCGGGACGGCTCTCGCACAGGGACAGTTCCGCGGTCGTCGGATGGGGACCGGGCAGTTGCTCCGCGGCATCACGTAGAGCGGTGCGCAGGCCTTCTTCCAGGGTGGGATGATAATAGGGCATGGCCAGTAACTGGTGGACGGTGAGCTGCTGCTGCACGGCCAGAGCAAGTAGGTGGGCCAGATGTTCGCCGCCGGGGACGGCCATCTCGGCGCCGATCAGCCGGGCTGTGGTGCGCTCTGCGTAGACATGCAGGGCTCCGGCGTTGCGGTCTTCGGCGAAAGCCCGGGCCTGTTGACGAAAATCGCAGCGGCCGGTGACCACGGCGCCCCGGCGGTGGAGGTTGACGGTGCAGCCGACGGAGGCGATCTGCGGATCGCTGAAGCAGACGCGCAGGGGAGTGCGTCGCTGGAAACAACGGGGGTTTGAGGCCAGAGCGTTGCTGCCGGCGATGAAGCCTTCGTCCTGAGCTTCGTGAAGCAGGGACAGGCTGCCAGTGGCGTCGCCGGTAATAAAAACCGGCAGATCGGCAATCTGCAGGGTGTTGGGATTGAAGGGCGGCAGACCTCGGTCGTCCAGGGGAACGCCCAGCGTCTCAAGGCCGAGTTCTTCCACATTGGGTGTGACGCCCAGCCCGGCAATGACCCCGTCGACCTGGATGGAGCGGTTACCGTTGCGGATGATGAATCCGTCCCCATCGGTAACGACTTGGGCTTCGTTGCCCACGTGCACGGGGAATTCCCGGCGAATGGCCTCCAGCGCCGCTTCGTTGACACGGGGGTCGCGGAGACCGCCGAGGTGGGGATTGCGTCCGAAGCCGGTCACCTCGATGCCCAGTCGGGCCAGGGCCAGACCGAGTTCGATGCCGATGACGCCGAGACCGACCAGGGCCATACGCCGAGGCAGGTCCGGCTGTTCAAAAAGGCAGTCCGAGGTCAGAACCCGGTCGGCAAAAGGCTGCCAGGCCTGAGGGAGGAAAGGCCGGGAGCCGGTGGCGATGATGATTTTTCGGCAGCGGATTTCCTCTGTGTCCTTGAGCAGGACGCGGTCCGGGCCAATCAGGCGTGCGCGGCCCTCAATCAGATGCCGGCCGGCCAGCCGGTGAGTAGCCTCCACCATCCCGGTGGCAAAATAGTCCCGCTTGCGGCGAACAGTGTCCAGGATGGCGGGCAGATCGACAGGTCCTTTGGATTGGGGTATCCATCCCTTGGCCGCCAGCTTGTTGGCCCTGTGCAGGTCGTTGGCGATGGAAATCAGGGCTTTGGACGGCATGCAGCCGACCCGGGCGCAGGTGGTGCCCAGGGGACCCCGGTCGATGAGCAGGTAGTTGTCGGTCTCTTTGGCGATTTGGCGCACGGCGGCCAGGCCGGCACTTCCCGCTCCGATCACGACGATATCGACGGTTTTGGTCACGGGCTTCCTCCTTTTCATGGTTAAAGCGTTGCCGTTGAATGGTCCCTTTGTGGAAGGGTTGCAGGCTCCCAGGCCGAGAACCGCGTGGACCCCTCCGATACCAAAAAGACACCGAGCTTTGTGCAGAACTGACTCGTTGCGAAACCAGCACTTTTTCTGAACGGGGACAGTTCTTCTCGCGAATTTCGGAAGCGAAGCCGGGTTCTGGTCAGCCGGGCCAGGCCAGGAACAGCAGCGCCGGCAGCGCCAGGCAGGTGAAACCGCAGAGGGTCCAGCGAAACATCTGCTGATTGCCGATGAAGGCGACCAGGCCAAGCTTGAAACCGAGGTTGGAGATCATGGCGATAAGAATGCTGATGGTGGCCTGGGGTGCCTGCAGAACCCCTTGCTGTGTGAGTCGGGCATTGGAAAGGGTGATGGCATCCAGGTCGGTCAACCCTGAAAGAAAGGCGACGATGTAGACGCCATGGTCGCCAAAGAACTCCTTGGCGGCGGATACGGCGAGGATCACTGCCCCGTAGAGAAAGCCGAAAAAAAGAGCTTTGGGTAATTCCACCGGATTTTTGGTTGTCGGGCCAGGTCCTTTGCCGCGGGGCGTGCTACGCCAAAGCAGAAACACCGGAATCAGGCCGGCAACAAACATGGCGGCCAGGGGATAGAGCAGTTCACTGAGCAGCGGCGGGTGGATCACGCCGGCCAGCAGGGCGACTCGAATCAGGACTATGGTGGAGGCGAGGGACACCACCACCGCCGCGCTGCGGGAAAAATCGGGATTCCCCCGGCTGTAGCGGCTGAAGGAAAGGGTCGTGGCGGTGCTGGACACCAGGCCCCCGAGGACGCCGAGAATGGGGCTGCTCCAGCGCTGGCCAACCAGTTTTAGGATAACGTAGGCGGTCAGGTTGATGGTACTGATTAGCACCACCATCAGCCAGATATGGGAAGGATTCAGCGCCTGGAAAGGGCCGTAGCCCTGGTTGGGCAGCACCGGCCAGATAACAAAGGTAACCAGAATAAACTGAAAGATGGCGTAAAGATCGTGTTTTTGCAGGCGCCGGGAGAATTCGTGCATTTCCAGTTTGAAGTACAGGATAACCGTTGTCGCCAAGCTGACGGTGATGGCTGGGATGAGGTGTTCACGGGCAACCAGCAGGCCAACGCCGTAGGCCACCAGCAGCGCAATGGAGGTAGTCATGCCGGCAGACAGATTTTGCCGCAGGCGCAGAAAGTGAATCATGGCGGACTGGGCGCCAACGGCCAACAGGCCGGCGGCCATCAACCAGGAGTAGCTGTTTTCGAGTCCCGGGCTGCCGCAGATGGCGCCGAACAGGGTCACCAGGATGAAGGTGCGCAGTCCGGCCGTTTCCGGTTCACTGCGTTCCCGCTCGAGACCCATCAAGGCACCCAGGGCAATGGCCAGGACATAGGATTGAAAGGGATGCCAGACGGCGGCTTCGATCATGGGCGGAACCTTCCTTACCAGGCCGGAAAGGGTTGAAACCGGGTGAACAGGATGTTTTGGTTAAATCACCCCTTGGACTCAGGCAGAAAAACTTCCTGAACAAGGGCGGATTGGCGGCCACGCCGTCAAGTATAGCAAACGGTGGCCGGTTTCCAAAAGCGCCGGGATGAGGCGGGGTAGAGGGCTGGCAAGTAAAAACACAGTGAAGAACAACTCGGTATCGGTGAGGATGATCCTTGGCAGCCGGACCGGGTTAGCGGTCCGGCGCCTTTCGGGTCAGGGCCAGGGCGGCGCTGCGGCCGGCCAGCCAACCCGTGGAAAAAGCCGCCTGCAGATTGTATCCTCCGGTTTCGGCCTGCAGATCCAGCAGTTCTCCGGCCAGGTAGAGCCCCCGGACACATCGGGATTGCAGGGTTCTGGGATCGACCTGCTCAAGGTCCACACCGCCGGCAGTGACGATTGCTTCACTGAAAGGGCGATGGCCGCTGATCTCAAGAGAAAAATCCTTGATCCACCGTCCCAGCCGGCGGCGGTCTTTGGCTTTGAGGGTGGCGGCGCTGCCGTCTCCGGGCAATCGCAGCAGGTCGAGACAGACCGGCACCATGGGCGCCGGCAGTAAACCTCGCAGCAGGCTGGCCAGGGTTTCCCGGCCGCGTGCGTCGAGATCCCGCTGCAGCCGACGATCGAGCTTTTCCTCGTCGAGGGCCGGCTTGAGGTCAAGGGACAGGCTCACCCGGCGGCCTGCTGCCAGAGCGTCAACGGCCTGTCCGCTCAGGGTCAGAATGGTGGGGCCGCTGACACCAAAGGCGGTAAATGTCAGTTCTCCAAAATCTTCTGCCGTTTTTTTTCCGTCGACCAGCAGCTTTACCCGAATATTGCGCAGGTTCAATTGCGCCATGCGCCCGGTGGCAGGGCTGCGGGTTTCAAGGGGAACCAGGGCCGGCCGCACCGGAACGATACGGTGGCCTGCGGCGGCGGCCATTCGGTAACCGTCCCCGGTGGACCCCGTCGCCGGATAGGATGCCCCGCCGGTGGCCAGCACCACGCATTGGCAAGGGATTTCCCGGCCCTCACAGCGGACCCCGGTAACGCGGCCATCATGGAGCAGCAATGCCTCAACCGGGGCAGATGTCTGCAGGACCACCCCCGCATTCCGTAGCCATTTTTGCAGGGCCTTTACCACCTCTGTTGCCTGTCCACCGGCCGGAAAGACCCGCCCGCCTCGCTCTGTCATCAGCGGCACGCCGAGTTCTTCAAAAAAAGCCATCAACTCGGTGTTGAAGAAGCGGGCAAAGGCCTGTCGAAGAAAGCGCCCAGAGGTTCCGAAGCGGCACACAAAGTCCTGCACTTCGCAACAGTTGGTCAGGTTGCAGCGGCCCTTGCCGGTAATCCCGAGTTTGCGTCCCGGTTGCGGCATTTTTTCCAGCAGCAGAACCCGACTGCCGGCTTGGGCAGCCTGACCTGCGGCCATCAGGCCGGCGGCGCCGCCGCCGATGACGATGATATCCGGTGTTTTCAAGAGGGGTCCTGTTTGTGGAGTCAACGGCTGCCGGTAAATTATTCAGCAGGTTTCCGGCGCCCGGGGAAGATCACAGCCCAGATCGGGGCCGGTGCTGCGCCAGGCTTCAAAGTCTTTGCGGGTGTTGAGGTTCAGGAACATGCTCCAGTCGGGACTGAAGAGACGAGCCTCCTGTTCGGCCATATAGAGGGTATCCAGTTCCTTGAGAAACTGAAAAAGTGAGTGGTGGCCGCGCCCCAGATAGTCTTCGATTTTCGGAATTATGCTGCGGGAATAGAAGGCGTTGAAGGGTTCGATCCAGTCGCCGAAACGGGTGATGCAGGCTTTCGCCCGAGTGTTGCTCAGGCGCTGCTGCATGAAGCGGATATAGCCAAGGTGGATGTTGGGCATGTCGCAGGCCAGCAGATAGACCTGTCGGGAGCGGGCGGTTTTAAGCCCGATATGGATGCCGCCCAGTGGACCCTTGTGGGTAATTTCATCCCTTACCATGACAAAAGGCGTGTTCGCATAGAGTTCGGGAGTGTTGGTAACCACGATGATCTGATTGAAAACCTCCGCCAGCTGTCTCTGGTGGTAACAGAGCAGATAACTGTTCTTGACCTGCAGATATTGCTTGTCAAATCCCATGCGGCTGCTTTTGCCGCCCGCCAGAATAACCGCGCTGCCGAAGTCCATGATTCGTCTTCTTTATCGTTCTTGCCACTCGCGATAAATGCGCATTGGGCCCTTAACATCTGTTTCCAGAAAACTTTAACGGCCGAAGACCGCAATGCCGCTCTATACCTTTTGCCTGCGCTGGAATTCAGTCGGCATGCACACAGGAACTATGACTCTAGACATTGAATCGTCCGCCAGGTAAAGCCGATCAGCGCCGTCGCACGAACTGGCGGTGCCTTGTCAATGAGAGTGCCCTGCCCGGCAAAGTCTGCCAGGAACAGCATGGAGCGCCCCTTGCCTCAGGCGGTGGGGACGGTGGGCTGGGCGTACAGGCGGTCGCCGGAAAGTAGATATCCGTCTTCGTTGCGCAGGCGAACTCGAGCCTGTTTTGCCTCCACATCCACTTTCAGTTCAGACAGCTCGGAAAAATTTCGAATGACGCCCTTCGCATACAGAAAGCCCACAACCAGGTTTTCCAGGGAGCGGGGCGTACGCAACAGGATGATGAATTCCCTGTTGTTAATAAAATGGTCAAATCGAATTAGGCGACGACTACATCCTGCGCCTGGCTGACCTCTCCGTGAAGATAGAGAAGTACGGGATAATGGCGGTATTCAAGCACCTCCTGCATGAGGCAAATCCCTTCGGCAGGCCGTGAAAAAGACTCTTCAGTACATAGCGCCGGACCAGCCATTGCGGCTAGGCGAGAAAATAGGCGCAGCGGCAATGCCGTCAGCCAGAATATCGGCCACATCCGCTGCCAGGACCCCACGACCTAAACCGAGTCGAATAGTCTGGTAACATTCCTCGTCACTCAGGCCGATGGCGCGAAGTACGTGAGAGGGTTCCGGTTTGGCACTAGAGCAGGCCGAACCCGCCGAAAAGGAGATTCGGTCCTTCAGCAACTGAATAAGGGCGCTGGAATCGACACCGGGAATCGTCAAGCTGATATTGCGGGACAGCTTGTGTCGGGTTGAACCGTTGAGCCGAAGGCCCGGACAGGCCTGCTTCAGGCGGGCTACGATGGCTGTTGCCAAGGCCATAAGGCGCCGGTTCTCCTCCGCCAGTTCCTCCGTGCCGATACGTAGAGCGGTTGCCATGCCGACGATGCCGGCAACATTCAGCGTGCCGGAGCGCAAGCTGCCTTCCTGGCCGCCTCCGTGCATCACAGGCCGCAGGCGGACCGCTTCAGGGGTTGTCCGGCGGTAAAGAGCGCCAACCCCCTTGGGGCCGTAAAACTTGTGGGCTGAAAATGTCAGGAGATCTGCCTGGATTTTTTCAACATCCAGCACTTCGTGACCGACGAACTGAGCGGCGTCAGAGTGAAACAACACCTTGGCGGCCCGGCAGATTGCTCCGATTTCTTCCAAAGGTTGAATGGTACCAATTTCGTTGTTGGCCGCCATGATCGAAACCATCAGCGTCTCGGGACGAAGCGCACTTTGAATGTCGGCGGGATTGACCCGGCCTTCAGAATCCACCGGAACCCATGTTACCCGGGCGCCGAGGCTTTGCAGATACTCCAGGGGCGCCTGTACCGAAGCGTGTTCGATGACAGAAGAGATAAAGTGCGCTTCTGGCGCGGCGGCTTGCAGGTAAGCGCCGATCAGGGCCAGGTTGTTGGCTTCGGTGGTGCCGCAGGTAAACAGGATGTCTTCGGGGCTGGAGCAGCCGAGACAAGCGGCGACCGACTGTCGGGATTGCTCCACGGCGTCCCTGGCCGCCCCGCCGTGATGATGCTCCGGATTGGAAGGATTGCCGCCCTGCTCCCTCAGAAAGGGAAGCATCGACTCCAGAACCCGGGGTTCCACAAAGGTTGTGGCGTGGCTGTCAAGGTAGATGGGAACAGACATGACGGCATCCTTTAAAAAAGGGCTTTGCCGACAGGCAACGCCCCCGTGAAACGATATCAGACCTTTTGTGCTTCCAGGTAGCCTTTGGCCAAGGCGGTGTTGACGTCTACCACGCCCTTGTTCAGAGTCCTGAAAGGGTAGTCTTCAGTAATCACCGGCAGCTCGTCGGCCTGCTGCTGAGAACGGATAACGGATCCCGCCGGCACGTAGCGGCCATCGGCCACGGAGACGCCCATGACAATGGCTCCCGGCTCGATGACGCACCCCTTGCCGATGCAGGATTTGAAAACCAGAACCTTCATGCCGACAAAGGTATCGTCCATGACCACGGAAGGGCCGTGAATCTGCACCTGGTGGGCCAGGGAGACACGTTTGCCTACATAGACAGCATATTTGTTGCCATTGACCTCCATGAGGTTCTTTTCGATGGGCTCGCCGTTCATCTCCGTTTCCAGGGCATGGATAACCACGCCGTCCTGAACATTGGCATCGTCGTCGACGAAAAGGGGCTGTCCCTCGTCGCCACGGACTGCGGCGCAGGGGGAAACCATCACGTTCTTGCCCAGGGTGACGTTGCCGATGACGGCCGCCAGAGGATGTACATAAGCCGTTTCGTCAATGACAGGCTCCGAAACCTTGCCACAAAAGTCAGCCAACACATTTTTTTCGATCATGTATGCCTCTCCAGTTGCTTATTTATGATAGTGGGGCTTTCAAAAAGAAAGCCCCACATGGTTAGCGACTATTATTGCCCGTGATCTCCAGGCTGGATATTCCCATGGCACGAGGATGCTAGCAGTGCCCAAATAATAAGTCAATCAGGCTCGTAAGGATAAATATTTTGTGCTTGCCGGAGAGGAGCAGGGGTGCTTGTTCGCGCATGCCGGCCTTCAGGCCGTTACTGCTGAATAATATTTGTCGGATCAGCCGTGAATCCTGTTC
>SLLR01000132.1 GCA_007134025.1 Desulfuromonadaceae bacterium
CCCCGCCCCACCGTGGGTTCCATCAACAGGGCCTTCTTTGCAAGCGTTTCCGCATTGAAGAGTCCGCTGAAAGGCTTTGCAAGCAAGCTGGAATCATATAGGATGTAGCCGCCGTCCAATCTTTCGATACGAGGAACGATATTGCTACCGATATCTGCTCCACCCAAGAGCGTCTGCATATTGCGACTTTCTGCCATAGGGGACGTTACCCATGTTCTGCCGACCGTGCGGACCATCCAGCATCATTGGCCGCAGACCGCCATCACCTGGATAATCGGCAAAGCGGAACTGGGCCTGGTCGGCGATATGCCGGGAGTTGAGTTCTTTGTTTTCGACAAAAAGCTTGGCTGGTCTGCGTACAGAAGCCTGTTCGCCTCGTTGAGAAACAGGCATTTCGACGTACTGTTGCACATGCAGGTTTCTCTGCGTGCAAGCCTGGCCAGCCTTGCCGTGAAGGCGCCGGTTCGCCTGGGTTTTGATCGTGCGCGCGCCAAAAACCTGCAATGGCTTTTTACCAATTGCTCCATTGCAGCTCGAACTCGACAACATGTTCTCGACAGTTTTCTGGAATTTCCGCGCGCCCTGGGTCTTCAAGAAACTGTCATGGCATGGAATATCCCCATTCCACAACAGGCCAGAGACTTCGTGGCAAAAAACATTCCGGAAGACCGTCGCGTACTGGCCATCAATCCATGTTCCAGTGTTCGAGTCCGTAATTGGCGCAATTGGGACATACAGTCCTATGCCCAAATCATCGATCATGCGGCACAACAATACGGCCTGCTGACCGTTCTGACCGGGGGACCTTCGCCGGCGGAAAGGGAATATGCCGAAGCCATTGCCGCCAAGGCGGTCAACAAGCCCATCAACACCGTGGGACGTACGACCTTGAAGGAATTGTTGGCCGTGCTGGAGCGTGCCAAGGTGGTGATTGCCCCGGATACGGGACCGGCGCACATGGCCAATGCCGTCGGCACTCCGGTCATCGGGCTGTATGCCAGTTCAAACCCCGAGCGCACCGGACCTTACCTTTTCCGGCAGTTCACTGTCAATAAATACCCCGAAGCGGTCAGGCTGGAATTCGCCAAGGAAAGCGATGCGGTTCGCTGGGGAAAACGCGTACGCAACCCCGATGTGATGAGCCTGATTCGCGTGCAAGATGTAAAGAGGAGGCTTGCCGAAATACTGGAAAAGTCGGTCTCAGGTAATCCATGAAATACCTGCCAACATTCATCGCCAGATAATTCCATCCATCTGTGTTCGCTACCAGATCTTATCAAAATCCTGCTGCTTCAGGACTGCGGAATCTCGTTGCAGTTCCAGCAACTTCGCGTATTTTAAATAACCGTTTACCCCAGAGCTTAATGCTACCGTCATCCCATCGACACCATCAAGGAAACCTCTTTTCAAAAAATATTTTCTTATAAATGAATTTATCCCATGCAAAAAAGGTGAAAAGCAATGAACCTTTCTATTTTCCAAGTACATTATTTTTGCAGCCCTGGTACTGAAATTTCTACCGGGCTTTGAGAAAAGTTCTCCGATGTTTCTGAAAGAATAATGAATCATATCCCTGTCAATACGTTTAATATTCTCAGCGAGTACTTTGGCATGTTGTTTGACCTCAGAAAACTTTGCTTTTTTACGGTTGTAGAGCCGCGCACAGTAGTCAGGATACCAACCACAATGCTTTATCCACCTTGAACCAAGCAAATTTTTCCTTCTGAAGGCGTATGCATCGGGCCCTTCTTCAGATACACAAAGATTTTTTAAAAACTCAACAAGGTTTTCATCCATCCTCTCATCGGCATCAAGACATAGGATCCAGTCGTTTTTGGCATAAGCGGCGCCGAAATTTCTTTGAAATCCATCACCTAAATATGCCTGTTCGACAACAATAGCCCCCATTTTTCTAGCAATATCCACGGTGCAGTCTGTGCTGCCAGAATCTACCAAGATTACTTCATCGCACACCTGCATTAGGGACTCAAGGCAAGACTGGATGTTTTTTTCTTCATTGAGCGTGATAACAAGACCACTGATATTCATCGGATAGCCCCCAAACAAAATGGATTCAGGTTGGATCTTGAGTATTGTGCTTTTAGCGAAGAAGCGCTTTGACCTCCGCCAGGCTGCGACACACATCGAATACCTGCTCCACCCTCCTGCGGCCATTGCGCCCCAACTCGGCCCGTTGCTCGGGATCCCGAATCAATTCCTGAAGGGCTGCGAAGAAGGCTTCCCTGTCCCCTGCCGGAACCAGCAGACCGCTGACCTGATCTTGAACGACTTCGGGGGTGCTGCTGGCGGCAAAAGCCACCACCGGTCTGGAAGCGGCCATGGCCTCGACCAGCACATACCCAAAACCCTCCCACAGGGAACAGAGCAGGAAGATATCGATGGCTGCCATGAAGGAGCGGATCTCTCTCTGGAAACCAAGAAACACGACCTCCTCGTCCAGACCCAGGGTGTGACAACGGGCCCGGAGATCGGCTTCCAGCGGCCCCTTGCCGGCGATGAGCAACCGGCATTGGATTCCGGCGTCTTTGAGGAGCCGCACCATCTCCAGCAGAAATGCCTGATTCTTCTCATAAGAAAGTCTGCCCGCGTGCCCGAGGACGATTTCCCCTTCCCGCCGCTGGTAAAATTGCTGCACGGGTCCTGCGTCGAAAGCCTCCAGGTCGATGCCGTTGTAGATGACCCGAATCCGGTCCGCGGGAAACAGATCCGATTTTCGGGCCAGAACGGTGCGCTTGGTTTCCTCCGAATTGGCGATGACGTCGGTCACCACCCGGCGAAACAGGAACCGATTCAGCAGCGAAGGTTTTATGGGTATGGCACTGCCTCTTCGATAAACGATTTGCGGGACTCCGGCCAGCCGGGCGCCAACACCGGCCGCCTTTAAATCGGCGGGCAGGTTGAGAATGACGGTTGTGATCGCTTCGCGTCGGAAAAAACGAACCAATCGCCAGAGAAGCAACGGATTGAGAAAGCTGAATTTGCCGACGGAAAACTTCGCCACGGGCAAACCTGCGCCTCGGGCTCGATGAGCCAGTTCACTGCCTGGAAAGGTGGCCACCTGCACAGCAATATGGTCGCCACCCAGCCGGTAGGCGATATCGAAGTGCCATTTTTCCCCGCCGCCCCAGGTTCTGGAGCTATTGAAGAAGCAGACTTTTTTCACACAGAGCCCCTGCTGAGGCTGAGATAGCGCCGACCGATCCGGTCCGGATGCCCGCAAGGATTATTCAGCAGCATGGCCGCCGGTCTCCTTCAGCAAAGAACGGGCCGCGTCAATGACCTCCCCGGCGGTCACGGCCTTCATGCACCGATGATCCGTCGGGCAGACCCGCTTGAGACAGGGGGCACATTCGCAATCCTGACGAACGATGCGAAAGGCTTCGCCATAGGGATGGGTGGTCGTATGGTCCGTCGGCCCGAAAATAGCGACGATGGGAACGCTCAAGGCGGCCGCGACATGCATGGGACCGGAATCGTTGGTCACCACCAGGCGGCATCGGGAGAGAACCGCCGTCATCTGCCGAAGGGTGGTTTTGCCGATGAGGTTCAGAACCGGCTGCCGCATGGCCTGCTCAATGTCGCAACCGATCTCCTTTTCTCCGGGGCCGCCGGTCAGTACCAGTTGCAGCCCGAACTCCTCGGCAAGGCGATCGCCCACCTCGGCAAAGCGACCGGGAATCCATCGTTTCGCCGAACCGTAAGCGGCGCCGGGGTTGACGGCCAACCAGGGGCCGCCGGGCAGCATCCCTTTGGCCCATTCCGCTTCATCGGCGGTGACCAGCAATCGCTGGCTGCCATTACCGCCCTGGATGCCGAAGGACTTAAGTAGATGCAGATAGTGTTGGGTGTGATGCCGGCGACTGATCTCCTCGGTGAAGGGCAGGGAATGGGTCAGCAATACACCGCGTCCATCGGTGCGATAACCGATCCGCCGGGGAATTCGCGCCAGGGAAGCCAGGATAGCGGCTTCGATGGCTTTCTGAAACAGCACCGCCAGGTCGAAACGCTCCCGGCGCAGCATGGCGCCGAAGCGCAACAGGCCTTTGACGCCCCGGTCCGGACCGTTTTTGTCGAAGACCAGTACCCGGTCGCAGTAAGGATGAGGGTCGAACAGGGGGGCCACCACAGGCTTGGCCACCACGACGATCTCGGCATCGGTAAAGGTATCCCGCAGCGCGCCGAGAGCGGGGGTGGTCATGACAACGTCGCCCACCCAGTTGGTGGAGCGCACCATAATACGCTTGATGTTGGTGAAATCCATGGCCTTCATCATTTTTTCCTGTTGCGGTTACTGGACTGCCTGCTCCGTACCGGGTTCCGGCCTAAGTCTGGTTGCTTTCTTCGGCGACGCCAGAAATGTCAAGGTTTTTGGCCTCATCCAACAAAAGTACCGGAATGCCGTCGGTGATGGGAAAGAGCAGCCGGCAGTGCCGACACACCAGTCCCTTTCCATCCCGGTCAAAATTAAGGGGGCCATGGCACCCTGGGCAGGCCAGGATATCAAGCATTTCTTCCACATTCGACATCTTCTGCTCCTTGCCCGGGACAAACGTGTCGAGCAGGTCTTCCAGTGCTCCCGGTTCCAACCAGTCGAGTTCCAGACCGACCTGGTAGCAGGGCAACGGCAGGGGTTGTCCCTCCAGCTTGACAGCATCCTTCTCCGTGGTCAGCAAATACTCGGCCTGGGCAGCGGATGCATACAGTCTTTGCCGATCCGCGTCGTTATAGGCGGCATGGTCCGAGAAGGCCAAGGTCGCACTCAACTGCAGACCGGCGGCCACCAGGCTGGAAAAAAAAGCCTCCGGATCGGCAATCCCGGCAAAGGCAACGCCGCGCCTGGTTTGCAGTTCCGAGAGCATAACGCGGTGGCCGGATAAACTGACTGCCTCCTGGGTGAGTCGATGCCGGCAGCGCAGCACCGGCCCGGGCAAAGGGAGCAAGGGCGTGTCCCGATCGGCTCGACTGAGAACGAATACCTGTCCGCGCTGCAGTGCCGACGGGCGTTCCCGCAACAGGCCCGCAGGCAGTACCCGGCCGTTGCCGAAGGGCCGGCGGGCATCGAGCAATACGATATCGCAATCGCGCGC
>SLLR01000116.1 GCA_007134025.1 Desulfuromonadaceae bacterium
AATCAGGAGCCTCGACTGGTTATGAACGCGAATGATTTTATTGCTGATCTGTTGATGAATAAGAATCCCCGCATACAGCCGGCGGATTACTGTCACAGGCCCATTGTGGTCAGAGACGGCAACCAGAAGCTGGGTTCTCATCTCCCCCGTTTTAAGGTCAATTCCGGTACAACGGGAACTGAGGTGATCGACAATGATGTCATTCTTCTGTGGACAGAAAACCCTCGAATTGTTTCCGGCACTGATATACTTGGCAGATTGTTTCGGGGAATTGGAAAAGAGGTTTGTTCTGGTGTACAGGTTTAAAGTTTGGGATAGAAACTCATGTTGAGTTGGGATGTGTTTAGAATTTACACAACGGGCCCTGTTCGTATCGCTCTTGCCGGGTTGCTGCTTTGGGGTTTGCTTGACGGGACCGGGGCTGCGGGTGAATCGTGGATGATTGACGATTTTGAAGCAGGTTTGCGCCCTGAGTGGCAAGAGCGGATCTTTTCAGGCCGGACGGATTATCGCGTGGTGGAAGAGGCATCGGGGCGGGTACTTGAGGCGCGTTCCCAGGGGACGGCTTCGGCCCTCATTTTCAAGCAGAAGATTGATCTGCAGGAGTACCCGGTGCTTTGCTGGCGCTGGAAGGTCGACAACATTGTCTCCTCGGGCGATGCGCGGACCAGATCCGGGGACGACTATGCAGCCCGCATCTATGTGGTTTTTCCCCATTGGTTTTTTCCCAGGACGCGATCGATCAATTACATCTGGGCCAACCGGTTGTCCGCAGGAAGCGTTGTGCCGAATCCTTTTACCGCCAATGCCATGATGGTGGCCGTTCAGAGCGGTGAAGAGAGAGTGGGTGAATGGGTTGACGAGTGCCGCAACGTGCGGGACGATTATCGCCGGATTTTCCGCGGAGATCCGCCTCAGGTCGGGGCCATCGCGATTATGACCGATACGGATAACACCGGTTCCTCGGCTTTGGCCTGGTATGACGACATTCGGTTTGAAATAAGTGAGCCATCTCCTTGATTATGGTTGCTCTTTCACTGAGCATCTCAGAATGTTTGACGGTTGTCGGTTATGGGGTGGTATTTTTCGGATAATCGTAAAAAAGCGTGCGGGCCTGGCAGCGATCCAGCCGGCTCCAGTCGGAAGCTGTCAGTTCGACGCTGAACAGGGCACAGGTCGGCAGGTTGGCGATGTGACCGTCCACCAGATAGTTGGCCAGATCGGTGAGTCCGGGATTGTGTCCGATCAGCAGCACATCGTGTCGATCCCGAGCAATGCCGCGCAACAGACTAACGAGTTGGGAAAGCTCGGCCAGGTACAGGTGAGGGTCGAAGAGCAGCCACTTCGGATTGCCTGCGAGTTCCCCGATGACCGCTTCGGCGGTGAGTCGGGCGCGCAGCGCAGGACTGCACAGCACCAGGTCCGGCTGCACATTGCGCTCGGCCAGGCGTTTGCCCATCATCGGCGCATCACGACGGCCCCGTTTGTTGAGAGGCCGGTCAAAGTCGGCCAGCCCGGGGTCGTTCCAGCTTGATTTTGCATGCCGCAGCAAGGTCAGGCGGTTCATGGCGGCGTTTCCCCTTGCGACGTTTTGTCATGGGCTTCTGCGACAGTCATTGCGTCGTTTTCGGTCCAGGTGCGGTAGGGGTTGCGGGAGAGACTGGCGTTGTAGTAACGGGGATCATCGGTGACTTCCCGGCCGGCCCAGGGGGGCAATTCCACCACCTCGTCGACCCTTGCCAATTCCACTTCGGCCAGGATCAGACCCTGATTGTCTCCCTCGAATTCATCCACTTCCCACAGATGTCCGCAGTGGTCGAGCCGATAGCGAATCTTCTCGATCAGCGGCTTGAAGCACAAGGAGTCCAGCATCTCGTTAGCCTCGGCGACGGGGATTGTGTATTCGAATTCGCTGCGGGACATGCCATCGCTTTTTCCCTTGATGGTCAGAAACCCCTCTTCGCCGGCGAGACGAACCCTGACCGTCCGTGACGGGTCGATGGTAAGATAGCCTTGCCGGTAACGGAGGCCCTGACCCGGCCGTCGCCAGTCATCCTTCCGCACCAGAAATTTTCGTTCAATTTCAATGGCCATATAAATGCGATCCTTTCACGACGGCAGGTTGCCGTCGATGTGGCGCTGTATCTCCTGCCAGAGCTCTTCATAGGCCAGAGCGCCGGGACTTCGGGCGGCAAAGCTCCCCAAAGCCGCCCGATGAATGCCCATTTTCTCCACGTCGCTGGCATAGGGGATTGCGTTGCTGAGTAAGGACGGGATATTCGCCGGAAGGGATTCGGTAATGTGCCGATGAAGGCTCTTGCGGCGGTCAACCATGGAGAAAAAGGGCAGAATGCGCAGCGGCTCGAGATTTTTTTCCCGACCAAAGGTGACAAGCTGCTCGAGGGTTCGCAGGGACAGGGTGGTGGGAATAATGGGCACCAGCAGGTAATCGGAGGCTTCAAAGATGGCTTCGGAAACCAGCGAGATGCTGGGCGGGCAGTCAAGGAAAATATAATCGTATTCATTGCGCAGCGGTTTCAGAACCTTGCGCAGAGCCCGGGTGGGCTTGTTCATGTTGTCCAGATGGATATCGAGGTGGCGATAGGAAAAGTCCGCCGGAAGCAGATCCAGCAAGGGATAATCGGTGCCTTTGATAAGCTCTTCCGTAGGTTGCCGACTCTTGACCAGACCTTTGCCGCCGCCTTTAACTTTCGCCTTGACGCGAAAATAGAAGCTCGCCGCGCCCTGTGGATCAAGATCCCACAGCAGGGTACGGGCGCCGTTGCGGGCCGCCAGGTAAGCGAGATTGACGGCCGCTGCGGTCTTGCCGACACCGCCCTTGATGTTGTAGGTGGCCAGTACAGTCATGGCGAAGATGCCCCCTTTGGCTTCGTTTTGCCGAACAATCGGCGAAACTGTTGCGTGTTGGAGTCGGAACAGAAGGCAGCAAAACGCTGCTCGAACTCTTGACGCGTCCGGAATTGCTGATGGCGTAGACTTTCAGCCAGCATGCCCATGGCCAGAAGGGTAGCCGGCGTGGCTTGTTGCTTTTGCGCCATCTGCAGACCGAAATCCAGCATCGCTTCGCTCTGTACCTCAAAATCGTTAAAATCGCCGAGGTTGTCCTGCAAACCTTTTAATGCCTTGATCCGTTCCGTGATCGCGTCGGCAGGGTACAGGCTCTGAAAAAATTCCAGAAGATAGCGAAGTTTTTTACAGGTTTTACGCAACTCATGAAGAGCCTCGGCAGGACTTTCCGAACTTATGGCCTGGCCTTCCCTGACGCAGCGGCGAAACAGCTTCCAGATGCGGCGATCGGCAACTTCCCGGATTGGACGGCGGGCTTCGGGCGGGGCTGAATTCGTTGCAGACTCCTTGTGCAGCAGAGTCGCCCAGTCGGCCAGCAACCGGGTGCAGCGAGGTGAACGCAACTGGCGGCTAAGAAGTTTCTGTTCCTCTGTCTGCCGCTGTTGCAGGAAATGATGAAAAGCGGCCAGATCGGGCCGATGGTTTTCCGGCAGTCGCTGCAGATAGTCGGCAAAGTTCAGCAAGTAGACGTCCAGATCGCGGGTGGGGCCGGTGATGCTGCCCAGCCAGGCGAAACCCTCGCGAAAAGGGGCCGCATCGTCTTCCGGCAACACCCCCTTGATCTGGCCCAGAGCCGAGCGGGTTCGGCGCACCGCGACCCGCAGATCGTGGAGAAATTCCGAATCAATGTCCTTGCAGGTTCCGTCCAGGTTGGCCTGAATCACCGCCAGAAGATGCAGCAAGACGGCCCGCAGGGCCTGTTCAGCAGTACATTGGGGCGAAAGCTCCAGAAACAGCTTGGAACTGTAGTCGGCAGGACGCTTGCCGAGAGCATCGAGAGCTTCCAGCAGAGGCGGCACGGGCATCCGCTGCAGGCCGGGATCCTGATCCAGTCTTGCGCCGATCCGCCTGATGGCCGAGGTGTAGCCTTTTATCGGCAGCAGGCGCAGGATGGCCGGCAGGCCTTTTTCCTCGCCCCGGGGATCAACGACTCGGCGATTCACGCTCACCGCCATCTGAAGTACGGTTTTACCGTCGCTGTTGAGAAGGGCCAGGTCTTTTCGGCGGTTGCGAAGTACCGCTCGGGGTAGCAGACGGCGCATTTTAAGCAGCGGTTCCAGTTGCTGACGAAGAGGGCCCTCTGGCAGATCCCGGGCGAATCCCGGTTCCTCGACATCCAGGCACCTGATCAGAAACTCGTCCTTGAGAGACCAAAGGGAGTAGTGACGACGACCCTCGTCGGCTCGGCCTTCAAGGGTCATTCCGGCACTGTACAAGCGCCAATCGAAGGTGTCGTAAAATATTCCCTCTGTCTCCCGCCAGGGTTGCGTTTGCCAGGAGTCGCTACCGACCAGTTTGTTCAGCCAGGCCTCAACATCGCTATTTGCGTCAAACCGATAAGCTTGAGTGGGCATCAATGAACTCCCGGGCCTGGGGAAGTGTGGAGACGTGAAACGAGACAACTTTACAAACGTACGATTTAATTATTTACTGGATGTATAACACGGTTTTCTCTGGTGCGCATCCGCGTGTGCAGTTTAATTTTACCGGACTCTTTGTTCCTGTAGTTCCATTTCAGTGGACCACTTTGCCCTGGCCATAACGCCGCCGGTGACATTTAATCCTGTCGTTCAAGCAACTTGCCTGTTATCTTACGATGTGCGGATCATGTATTGTCCGTTAATTCCGACCCGAAAACACAAAAAGAGGAAAATCATGATTCGAAAACCCCTTTGGATCAGCCATCGCGGCTACACCAAGCATGCCGTCGAAAATACCCTCGGCGCTTTTCGAGCGGCGGTCCATATGGGTTTTTCGGCGTTGGAGACCGACCTGAGGCTGACTCGTGACGGCCGCCTCGTGTTGATCCATGACCCCGACCTGACGCTTCTTGCCGGTGACCGGCGGCGGGTGCAGGATCTGACGGCGAAGGAGCTGGCGGCCATACCCTTACGCCCTGCCGCCAAAGCGCTTGCGGAGGGTGAGGTAAACGGTCTCGCTACTGAT
>SLLR01000022.1 GCA_007134025.1 Desulfuromonadaceae bacterium
AGCGCCCGCCTTACCATTCGCGGCGCAGGGCGGTTTTTTCCTCTGGTACGGGAATTGCTCATCTGTAGACAAAGTGTTCACATCAAGGCACGCGGCCTCAGTGCAGCCCGTTGAGGTTGTCGGTTTTTGCGGTATTACCGCCTGAAAAGCGAGGTCCCCTGATGAAGGTACATGCTCCGGCTTCCATCGTGATTGACGACACGACCTTGCGCGACGGTGAACAGACCGCCGGCGTGGTTTTCTCCCTGGAGGAAAAAAAGACCATCGCCGGCCTGCTTGACAGCATGGGGGTGGGCGAACTGGAATGCGGTGTTCCCGCCATGGGAAGGGAAGAGCAGTCGGCCATTCGGGCCTTGGTGGATATGGGCCTGAACGCTCGACTGATCACCTGGAACCGGGCCCTGATCAGTGATCTGCGGGCCTCTCTGGCTTGCGGCGTAGGGGCGGTGGACATCTCTCTTTGCGTTTCGGATCAGCACATCCGCTATAAACTGGGCAAGGACCGCAAATGGGTGCGAGAACAGCTCAAGTGCGCTCTTGGCTTCGCCAAGCAGCACGGATTGTACGTTTGTGTGGGCGGCGAAGATTCCAGCCGGGCCGATCTCGATTTCATCCTCGAATTGATGACCATCGCCGAGGCCATGGGGGCTGACCGGTTTCGGTTTTGCGACACGCTGGGCTTGCTTGACCCCTTCGCGACCTACGATAAACTGCGCTATTTGGCGGAACGTTCCCGGCTGCCTCTGGAAATCCACACCCACAACGATCTGGGCATGGCCACCGCCAATGCCCTCGCCGGAGTCCGGGCCGGTGCCAGCTTCGTCAACACCACCGTCAACGGTCTGGGCGAACGGGCCGGCAATGCCGCCCTGGAAGAGGTGGTCATGGCGCTTCGCCATGCCTGCGGCATCGACTGCGCTGTGGACAGCGGCCGGTTGCTGGAGGTTTCCCGCTATGTGGGCCTGGCCAGCGGTCGTCCGGTGCCCGAATGGAAGGCCATTGTCGGCGAGAAGGTTTTTTCCCATGAATCGGGTTTGCACGTCGATGGCGTACTGAAAAATCCCCGCAATTACGAGGCTTTCGATCCCCGGGAGGTTGGCCTGTCCCGTTACCTGGTGCTGGGCAAGCACTCGGGGCGTCAGGCTCTGATCTCCCGCCTGGGTCAACTCGGTATCGGCGAGCAGAGCCTGGATCTTCCCCGGCTGCTGGCCGAGGTGCGGCGTCGTTGCCAGTGCTGCAAAACGCCCATCAGTGATGAGGAACTGCTGGCTCTGTGCCGCGATCTGCCTCAGGTGGCCTGATGACAGAAGAGCAAAGCCATGGATAGGCAATGGCATCTGCAGCCAGCCGATGCCGGTGACTGGCAGATTTTTTCGGCCCAGGCGGCGAAGGAAGGGTGGCGGATACCGGCTAAGGAAATGGCCCTCTGGCGCGGCCCCCTGCAGCACGGGGTACTGGCGCTGCGCTACGCAAGGCGCTTTGCCGGCCTGATCACCCTGGTCGGTTACGGAGTCGGTGCCTGGATCGGCAACCTGCTGGTGATGCCGGAGATGCGGGGCCGGGGGTTCGGCGCCGGACTGCTGGACGCGGGGATCAGCCAGTTGACGGGGCAGGGCGCTCGCACTCTGTGGCTGACCGCTTCGAAAGCCGGCTTGCCCCTTTATCAGCGGCGGGGTTTTAAGACGGTCGGTGCCGTCGAGCGATGGATTCGCCCCGCCCTGGGCGCTACTCTTATAAAAACGGCGCCCTTGCGAGGCAAGCCCTGCGCAGCAGCGGATCTTTTGCAGGAAGATGTTCGCGTGTGGGGCGAGCGCCGCGCCCTGCTCGACTTTCTGCTGCCGGAAGGGGAGTTGCTGCAGGCTGCCGACCATCGGGCCCTGCTGCAACAGGAGCCGGGAATGCATATCCTTGGCCCCTGGTTTGCGCCGCCCGCTCGGGAGAAGGAGGCCAGGGCATTGCTGGTCAGTGCCTTGGCCGTGGCCTGCCCGTCGAAGGAACTGGTGGTTGAGATGCGCGAGGGAGCTCTGCCTGCGCCCGTGCTCGAGACATTCGGTCTGGTCCGCCAGAGCGGGACTCTGCTCATGCGTCAAGGTGGCGCCGGCGGTGTCGATCTGAGCCGGCTGATGGCCTTTGCCAGCCTGGGCAGCATGGGCTAGACGAGCGCTGCTTGTTTATCCGTCGCGCGCAGCCGTTTGAGCGGCAGGGCCGTCAGTGCCCGTGTCGGGATCGCTCGGCGGCGTTGGCCACTTCGCAGAGAAAAGCGCTGCCGCCTTCATACAACTGATCGTTACGCAGCTGGTTGCCCACCACTTCCCAGTTGGGAAAACCCCGCAGCACCAGCCCTTTGCCAAAGCGCCGTGCCAGGGCCTCCGTATGAAAGTTCCCTACCACCAGATCGAAATCCTGCTGGCGTTTTTCCGCCTCTTCCAGATCGCCCACCAGCACCGTGTCGGCTGTCAGTCGGTCCAGTTGCGGAGAATCGACGCTGGACAGCACCAGGCGGATTTGGCTGCCGGCTTCCCGCAGAAGCTGGGCCGCCCCGCTCAGAAAATCCGGTTCGCCCACCAGCAGAACGCGGGTCTGGCCCAGGGCAAAATGACAGTCCAGAAGGGTGTCCTGCAGTCGCTTGCGCCAGCGGATCACTCCAGCCGGGGGAAGCTCCCGGTGGCTGAATTCGAGCAGACAGGCGGCCAGCTGATCCGTGGCTTCGAGCCCCTGCAGATGAGGAAAATGGCGATGGCAGAGGGTCGCATTCTTTTTTAGAAGTGCCTCGGCGCTCAACCGCATGGAGTCGCCTACCGAGAGGATCAGCCCGGCGTCTGCCAGTTCACGAATCGCCTCGACGGTTATGCCGCCGCTGCTCAGGGCGCTCTGCTTTTCTCCCAGATGACCGTCCAGGGAGGTGGACAGATCTGGCAGGGCCTGTACTTCAAAACCGAAGCCGGCGATGAATTCCTTCAGCTTCTCCACTTCAATCGGAGTCAGACTGACATGGGGCAGCAGCACCACCTTGTTCCGGCGCCCCTGTTGGCAAGGGGCGACCAGTTGTTCGATAAGGGCGCAAGTCGTCTTGCCCCAGCCGCTCTCAAGGCCCCCTTCGTAATCGGGACTGTGAACATAAACCATGGGGTAGTCAATCTGGCTGGCGATGCCGCGCAGATCATCGCCCTTGGTTTCCGTCAGCCCGGTACTGTGCAGGCCGATCAGGCTGGGGGTGACTTTGGCGGTGATATTTTTCACCGCTTCGACGATGCTGCCGTCGCCGCCGTCAAGCACCGCCGTCACATCGGTGACAGCGGTGGTCTGAATGGCGATGGGTTCGCAGAAGTGGCGGGTCAGAAAAACTTTGGTAAAGGAGGTGCAGCCCATGCCGCCGTGCATCAGCGGCATGCAGCCGTCGATGCCGAGAAAGGCCAGCGCCGCCCCCATGGGCTGACTGAGGCGAAACGGGTTGACCTGTAACGGCTTGTCGATTCTGCGAATCACTTCTCCCATGGTGCCCTCCTGGCGACGTTTTTGAAGACCGGGTTGTGGAGCGCGTTGTTCAGATCCTCGGCCAGATTCAGCAGGCCCAGGTAGGCGCCGTAACTCTTTTTTTTCTCCTGATTAACGTCGACGAAGGCGATTCTCTTTTTAATCGCGGTAAACAGGCTGCGGCCTCCGGCCAGCAGCAGATCTGCACCGGTCTGATCAATGATGCGGGCCTGTTCCTGCCCCGGTTCGGTCATCAAAACCCCTTGTTCGCCCAGATACTGCCGCGCCTTGTACCGATCTTCCTCGGTGGCCTTTTTCACCGAAGTGGCCACCACTTCCAGACCGAGATCCTGCAGCGCCGAGGCGATGGACCAGGATTTATTGCCGCCGGTATTGAGCACCGCCTTTTTGCCCTGGAAAATTTTGCGATAGGGTTCCAGCTTTTGTTCGAGCAGGGTCTCCTCCCGGGCTATCAGGGCCCGAGCCCGTTGCACCAGCTCAGCGTCACCCAGGGCCTCGGCGATGGCCAGAATCGAGGCGCTGGTGTCCCGTTTGCCGTAAAAAGAAACGGAGATGAAGGGGATGCCGTAACGTTCCTGCATCTGGCGGGGCAGGGACACCAGGGATTTGGCGCACACCAGCACATTGAGCCGGGCGCGGTGGGCGGTGCGGATGCTGGCGACACGGCCGTCGCCGCTGAGGGTGGAGAGCAGCCGAATCCCCAATTCCTCAAGCAGGGGGGTGTATTGCCACATGTCGCCGGTGACGTTGTACTCGCCGATCAGATTGATGTCAAAAGGGGTTTGCTTCTCCGGTTCCCGGGTGCCGATGAGTTGGGAAAGGACCGCTTCTCCGGCCAGTCGGCTGCCGAGATTTTTGCTGCCGACAAAACCGGGTGCATGAACCGGCACCACGGGAAGGCCATGGGCCTCCGTCGCCTTTCGACAGACACTGTCTATATCGTCGCCGATCATGGCGGTGACGCAGGTGCTGTAGACAAAGACCGCCTCGGGGGCGTAGTGGTGGACGATATGATCGATGGCCGAGCGCAGCTTTTCCTCGCCGCCAAACACCACGTCATTGGTACTGATGCCGGTGGTGAAACCCATTTGGGTCAGATCCCGTCCCGGCCAGCTGGTTCCGGTAAGGCGGGTTTCCCAGGAGGCGCCGAGGCAGGTGATGGGGCCGTGCACCAGATGGGCGGCGTCGGCAAAGGGAAAGAGAGTGATCTGGGCGCCTTCAAAGGCGCAGCCGCCGGTGGTGGCCCCCGGTTTCGGGGCGTTGCAGGCACCGCTTCGGGACTTGTTGTGAGAGCAGGCGCTCTCCTGAAGCAGTTCGCGAATCTTCGGTTTAGGTGCCAAGACCGGACTCCTGTAGAAAAAGGGGATGAGAACAAGCTCGGTCTCCTCTTCGGGACAAAAGCTTGCCTTCAGGAACTGAGCAATACCCGTGCCGCTGGCATTTTTGCCACAAAGGTGGATAGGAAAGGCCCAACAACAGACCCTGTCAGGGTTCATTAATTGGGCCCGTAGCGTTTTGAAAAGGGGTTGCGGGATCGATGAGGAAGAGGCAACAGGCTGGACTGACGCTTATATGGGGATGGAGGTGAAGTTTTTTTGAACACCCGGGAGAGACGATGGCCAGGGTGGGCACGACTTTTCCCGGTGAAAGGTTGCTGATGGAGGCGGTGCCTGAAAAAAGGGCAGGACCGCCGCGGGGCGCCTTTTATTCCGGCCCTTGTCCATAAGAGCTGATGGGGCCGGCGGTTTTTTTTCAGCCATCTATTCCCAGGCGTTTGATCTTTTCAACCAGGGTAGTACGCTTGATGTTGAGCAGGCTGGCGGCCCGCGCCTTGATGCCTTTGGCCCGTTCCAGGGAGGCGATAATCAATTCCCGCTCCAAATCGGCGACGATGCCGGGCAGATTCACGCCCTGGTCGGTCAGTTTCGGGCGCGGTGCGGGGCACTCCCGCAGGCTTTCGCCGGCCCCGATGTCCGGCGGCAGATCGGCCACCTCAATCACCTCTCCCTCCGCCAGAGTGATGGTGCGTTCGACCACGTTTTCCAGTTCGCGAACGTTGCCGGGCCAGGCGTAGCCCTCCATGGCGCGCAGGGACTCGTTGCTGAAAGCTATGGCGGGGCGCCCGCTCTCCTGACAGATTTTCTGCACAAAATGACGAACCAGCAGGGCGATATCTTCGCGCCGTTCTTTCAGGTTGGGCAGGCGGATGGGAATGACATTGAGACGGTAATAGAGATCTTCGCGAAAGGCGCCCTTTCTCACCGCCTCTTCCAGATTGGCGTTGGTAGCGGAGATGACTCGCACATCCAGCTGGATGGTCTTGTTGTCCCCGACTTTTTCCACTTCTTGCTCCTGCAGCACGCGTAGCAGTTTCATCTGCAGATGCAGCGGCATGGTCGCGATTTCATCAAGAAAGATGGTGCCGTGGTTGGCCTGCTCGAATTTGCCCTTTTTTTCCGCCACGGCGCCGGTGAAGGCTCCCTTGACGTGGCCGAATAATTCGCTCTCCAGCAGTTCGGCGGGAATCGCGCCACAGTTGATGGCCACGAAAGGCTGGTCCTTGCGGTTGCCGTTGAAATGAATCGCCTTGGCGACCAGTTCCTTGCCGGTGCCCGAATCGCCCAGAATCAGAATGGTGGAGTCGGTACCGACAATTTTTTCCATCCGTGAAAAGACCTGCTGCATGGCCCGGCTGTTACCAATGATCTTGTCAAAACGGTACTTGCCTCTCAACTGCTGGCGCAGGTAAAGGTTTTCGTTGAGCAGACGGGTTTTTTCCAGAGCCTTGTCGATCAGAACCTTGAGCCGCTCAAAATTGAGGGGCTTGGTCAGATAATCAAAAGCTCCGCTTTTCATGGCCTCTACGGCAGTTTCTGCCGAGGCTTTTCCGGTAATCAGGATGACGCTGCTGGCGGGATCCTTTTCCTTGACCTGTTTGAGGATATCAATACCGTTGATGCCCGGCAGAAACAGGTCGGTAAGAATGACTTCAAAGCGGTTTTTCTGCAGCAGCGCCATGGCCTCTTCACCGCTGGCAGCGGAACGGACCTGAAAACCGCTGTTGGTCAGTAACAGGCTGATGGCTTCGCGGTTACCCGCATCGTCGTCGATCACCAGAATCTGAAAGGTCGGGTTCATGGAGCCTCACGAAAAAAGACGTCACATAATTGACGTTTTTTCTAGGTAGCATATTCGTATCGGCAGCGCAACCTGTGTTTGATTCCCGCTGCTGCGGCACCAATTGACAGTCCGCCTTGTTCGGGAGATACTCCAATGATGATAAGAACTTTTAGAAAATGTCTGTTTTCCCGTTGGGTCTGTCTGATTCTGCTGGCAGGCGGTATAATGATCGGGTACGGCGTGGCTTGGGCCGAACCGCCCCGTCTGGGAGCGGTTCGAGTCGCTGCTGTAATTAATCCGACGGTGGCGGACTTTGTGGTGGCGCAACTGACGGAAGCGAACCGCGAGCAACGGGCGGCTTTTCTTCTCGAACTGGACACGCCCGGAGGACTCGACAGCGCCATGCGCAGCCTGATCCAGGGGATTCTCGGTTCCGAGATTCCGGTTATCGTCTATGTGCATCCCGGCGGGGCCCGCGCGGCCTCGGCCGGCGCTCTGATTACCCTGGCGGCCGATTTTGCGGTCATGTCCCCGGGGACCAATATCGGCGCGGCGCATCCCGTGGCGCTGGGGTTGGGGGGCGAACAGAGCGAGACGATGCGGGCCAAAGTCGTTGAAGACGCCGTGGCCTATATCCGTAGCATCGCCCGCCAACGCGACAGAGACGTCGATGCGGCCGAGGCCATGGTACGGGAGAGCCGGTCCTTTTCCGCTGAAGAGGCTTTGGACAGAGGCCTGGTCGATCTGCTGGCGGCGGATACAGCCGAGCTGCTCGCCAAGCTGGACGGGGCCACTTATGAACGCCGGGGAGAGTCGAGGTTGCTGCGCAGCGCCGGTGGTAGTCTGCTGCTGGCGAGAATGGGCTGGCGACAGCAGGTGCTGAATGCCATCAGTCAGCCCACCGTCGCCTACCTGCTGCTGATGCTAGGGCTGCTCGGTATTTTTTTCGAGATCTCCCAACCCGGCGCCATCTTTCCGGGAGCGGTCGGGGCCATCGCCTTGTTGCTGGCCTTCTTTGCCTTTCAGACTCTTCCGGTAAACTATGTGGGGGTGCTCTTTATCCTGCTGGCGCTGGTGCTCTTTCTGCTTGAGGTGGCGGTTACTTCTTACGGCCTGTTGACGGTAGGCGGCATTGTGGCGATGACCTTCGGCTCCCTCATGCTGGGAGAATATTTCCCGCCTTTTCTGCGGTTGTCGCTGTCCTTGATTGCCGGCACCGTGGCCGTCTTCAGCGGCCTGTTTCTGATTATTGTTTTTTTTGTCTTTCGAACTCAGAAGCGGCCTTTTTTTTCCGGCGCCGAGGGCATGGTCGGCAAGTTGGGAGAGGCGCTGACCGATATTCACCAGGAAGGCCAGGTGTTCGTGCACGGGGAGTCCTGGCGGGCTTTCTCCGCTTTGCCCGTGGCTCGCGGCGAAACCGTGGTGGTGGTGCGGGTTGACGACTGTTTGAGACTGGAGGTCCGCCCTGTTTCTTCACCGTCGGGTCAGGATTCGTCGGCATAACTTCAAGGTGATTTTTCGTGGGTCGTTCAGAGAGGCTTACATAACACTTTTGCGATAGGGGAGGTCCCATGGTTTTCATCATTATTGTCGTCATCTTTGTCCTGCTGATTCTCAGCAGCGCAGTGCGAATCATTTTGGAATACGACCGGGGCGTGGTGTTTCGCCTGGGCCGCTTTTCGTCCATCAAGGGACCGGGGCTTCGTTTCATCATTCCGGTGGTGGACAGGATGACCCGCATCAGTCTACGAACGGTGGCCATGGACGTTCCGCCGCAGGACGTGATCACCAAGGACAACGTTTCAATCAAGGTGAACGCGGTACTCTATTTTCGGGTAGTCAATCCGGACAAGGCCATCATCGAGGTGGAAAATTATCTTTACGCTACCAGTCAACTGGCCCAGACCGCCCTGCGCAGTGTACTCGGCCAGTCGGAACTGGATGAACTGCTGGCCCGCCGTGATCAGATCAATCAGCATCTGCAGGAACTCCTTGATCGGCAGACGGAACCCTGGGGAGTGAAAGTAGCCAATGTCGAGATCAAGAATGTGGATCTGCCGCCGGAAATGCTGCGGGCCATCGCCCGGCAGGCCGAGGCGGAACGAGAGCGTCGCTCCAAGATCATTCATGCCGAAGGCGAGCACCAGGCGGCACAGAAACTGACCGAAGCGGCGCGTATTCTCTCCGGCCATAAGAGCGCTCTGCAGCTACGCTTCCTGCAGACCATGACGGACGTCGCATCGGAAAAAAACTCCACCATTATCTTCCCTTTTCCCATCGATCTGGTTCGTCCCTTTCTCGAAGCCAAAGATCAGAAGGAGTGACGTCGGACCGCATTGATCTGATTTTCAGGCGTACGGGCCGCGAGAGCACCGTACGCCATTTCTTCGCTCCTCGCGGGTGGGATAACCTGGCGAATACAATTAGCAATTTCTTTTCTGAAATTAAATATCATATTGCCTTGGCCGGGACCTTCTGCTAGTATTGCCAGTCCAAAACAAAGCTAAACACCCTTTTTATAGGAGGAGACTTCAGATGGAAATAAAGCACTTCAACAAGATCATGGCGGCAAACCGGGGCGAGATCGCCATTCGGATTTTTCGCGCATGCATCGAACTCGGCATCAAGACGGTGGCGATTTTTTCCGAGGAAGATCGGATTTCCCTGCACCGCTACAAAGCGGATGAATCCTATCTGGTGGGCAAGGGGAAGGGTCCCATTGAGGCCTATCTGGGTATTGACGAGATTATCCAGCTGGCGCTGAAAAAAGGCGTTGACGCCATTCATCCCGGCTACGGTTTTCTTTCGGAAAATCCGCTTTTTGCCGAGGCCTGCGCCGCAGCGGGGATTGCCTTTATCGGCCCGGACGCCGAGATTCAGCGACGTCTCGGTGATAAGGTATCGGCCCGCAAGGTGGCTCAGCTCGCCAACGTGCCGGTGGTGCCCGGCACCGAGGATCCCGTGACCTGCGAAGAGGAAGCCTTGCTGTTTGCGGCCAAGGCCGGTTACCCGATCATTGTCAAGGCGTCCGCCGGCGGCGGCGGACGCGGCATGCGCGTGGCCCGCAACCGCAAGGAACTGCTGGAAGGTCTGAAATCGGCCGCGTCCGAAGCCAAGGCCGCCTTTGGCAACCCGGCGGTCTTTCTTGAAAGGTACATTGAAAATCCGAAACATGTCGAGGTTCAGATCCTGGGTGACCAGCACGGCAATCTGGTGCACTTTTTTGATCGGGACTGCTCCATTCAACGTCGCCACCAGAAGGTGATCGAGGTGGCTCCTTCGCCGGCTTTGAGCGATGCCAAACGTCAGGAGCTGTGCGACTATGCCCTGCGCATCGGCCGCGAGGTCGACTACGTCAATGCCGGTACCGTCGAATTCCTCATGGATCAGGAGGAAAACCTTTATTTCATTGAGGTCAACACCCGAATTCAGGTGGAACACACGGTGACCGAGATGGTCACCGGACGCAACCTGGTCGGTGGACAGATTCGGGTTGCCCAAGGCTTCCGTCTGGAGGACCCCGAAATCGGTATCAAGCGCCAGGAAGACATCCAGATGCGCGGTTTCGCCATTCAATCCCGGGTGACCACCGAGGATCCGGAAAACAACTTTGCTCCGGACTTCGGTACCATCGCCGCCTACCGCAGCCCCGGTGGTTTCGGTGTGCGTCTCGACGCCGGCAGCGCCTATCCCGGGGCGCGCATCAGCCCCCATTATGACTCCCTGCTGGTCAAGATCAGCTGCTGGGGGCTGAACCTCGCCGAAGCGGCCCGCACCATGAACCGCAGCCTTGAGGAGTTTCGTCTGCGGGGGGTCAAAAGCAACGTCGGCTTTCTGGAAAATGTGATCATGCACCCGACCTTCCTGGCGGGGCAGTGCGATACCTCTTTTATCGACTCGCATCCGGAACTGTTCCATATTCCGGTGCGGCGGGATCAGGCTTACAAACTCCTGACCTTCATCGGCCATACGGCGGTCAACGGCTATCCGGGTATCAAGAAACCTCTGCATTTTCGAGACCTGCGGAACCCGTCGGTGCCGGAGATTCCTTATGAACGCCGCCTCCCCAGAGGAACTCGCGACATTCTTCTCGAACAGGGTCCCGAAGGGCTTTCCCGCTGGATTCTCGAGCAGAACAAGCTGCTGATCAGCGATACCACCATGCGCGACGCCCATCAGTCGCTGGTGGCGACCCGGTTCAGGACCTACGACCTGGAGCGGATTGCCCCGGCCACCAGCCATCTGGCCAGCGATCTTTTCTCGCTTGAGATGTGGGGCGGAGCGACCTTTGATGTGGCCATGCGCTTTCTTAAGGAGGATCCCTGGGAGCGTCTCGACCGGCTGCGGGAGAAAATCCCCAATATTCTGTTCCAGATGCTGTTGCGTGGGTCCAATGCCGTCGGCTACTGCAACTATTCGGACAATGTGGTACGGAAGTTTGTCGATGAGGCGGCCAAAAGCGGCATAGACGTGTTCCGGATCTTCGACTCTCTCAACTGGGTGAAGGGAATGCAGGTTGCCATGGATGCGGTGATCAATTCCGGTGCCGTCTGCGAGGCAACCATCTGCTACACCGGCGACATTCTGGATCCCAAGCGGGACAAGTATTCCCTGTCCTACTACGTCAATATGGCCAAGGAACTGGAAAACATGGGCGCCCACACGCTGGCGATCAAGGACATGGCCGGACTGCTCAAGCCTTTTGCCGCGGAAAAGCTGGTCAGGGCATTGAAGCAGGAGATCGGTATTCCGATTCACCTCCATACCCACGACACCTCGAGCAATGGCGGTGCCACTTACCTGGCCGCGACCATGGCCGGGGTCGATATTGTCGACACGGCTCTTTCCTCTGTTTCGGGTCTGACCGCCCAGCCCAACATGAACGCCCTGGTGGCCGCTCTGAAAGGTTCCGAGCGGGATCCCCTGTTCGATGAAGTGAACCTGCAGCGTCTGGCCAACTACTGGGAGACGGTGCGGACCTACTACGCGCCCTTTGAATCCGAACTGCGCAGCGGTACCGCCCAGGTCTACCACCATGAAATTCCCGGCGGCCAGTACTCCAACTACAAGCCTCAGGTGGAAGGGTTCGGTCTCGGAGATCGTTGGGAAGAGTGCAAGGAGATGTATCGCAAGGTCAACGACATGTTCGGCGATATCATCAAGGTTACTCCTTCCTCGAAGATCGTCGGCGACATGGCTCTGTTCATGGTGCAGAACAATCTGCAGCCGGATGACATCTACGAGCGGGGTGAAGAGCTCACCTTCCCCCAGGGGGTTGTTGATCTTTTCAAGGGAATGATCGGCCAGCCTCACGGTGGTTTTCCGGAAAAGTTGCAAAAGATCATTCTGAAAGGTGAAAAACCCATCACTTGTCGCCCTGGTGAATTTCTGGAACCGGTGGATTTTGCCGCGCAGAAACAGGAGTTGGAAAAAAAGCTCGGTATTGTTCTGGATGATCGGGAAGTGCTTTCCGCCGTTCTTTATCCGGGCGTGTTCGAAGAGTATGTACGTCACCGCCAGACTTACGAGGACACCTCGCGACTGCCCACCCCGGTCTTTTTCTACAGCCTGGAACTTGGAGACGAAACCTCTATCGAAATTCAGCCTGGCAGGACCCTGGTGGTCCAGCTCAATGCCATCGGCCGAATCACGGAAAGTGGCGAGCGCGACCTCTATTTCGAGCTGAACGGTGAACCGCGCCAGGTGGCGGTGAAGGACCTTTCGGTCAATTCGGAGGAGATCACTCATCGCAAGGCCGACCCGGACAACCTGCATCATGTCGGAGCGCCCATGCCGGGCAAGGTCTTTCGCATCCTGGTGAATGTCGGTGACGAAATCAAGGCCGGCGACGTGCTTCTCTCCACCGAGGCCATGAAGATGGAAACCAATGTCAAGGCTCCCAAGGACGGGGTCGTCTCCGAGATCCTGGTTGCCGAAGGGATTCAGGTCGAGACGGGCGAACTGCTGGTCATACTGGACTAAAAGGCTATCGGACTATAGGACAGTTTGGAAAAGAAGGGCCGGGTTCGCAAAAGGAGCCCGGCCCTTCTTGCCGCAGGAAGGGGCCGACGGGGTGCAAAATAGAGGCTGGGGCTTATGGCCAGTGTGACCGATATCACCTTGTGGATCGCTTTTTCAGCGGGAGTGCTGTCTTTTTTCTCGCCCTGTGTCCTGCCGCTTCTGCCGTCCTATCTGGGCTACATTACCGGAATCAGTTTCGCTCGACTGGAGGAGCCCCGCCCCGGAAACGGGATTCAACTCACCGTTCTCTGGCATTGTCTGAGTTTTGTTGCCGGATTTTCTCTGGTCTTTATTCTGTTGGGAGCCATGGCCGGTGCGGCTTCCGGCTCCCTGCACGGCCAGTTGCGTGACGCGCTGGTCTGGGTGCAGAGACTGGGCGGGGTGCTGATTTTTCTTTTTGGTGTTCATCTGGCAGGTTTTTTTCATTTCGGCATTCTTCTTGGCGAGCGCCGCATTCATCTGAACAAAAAGCCGGCCGGCCTGACCGGTACCTTCCTGGTGGGTCTGGCCTTTGCCGCCGGCTGGACTCCCTGTATCGGTCCCATACTCGGAGCGATTCTGGCGCTGGCCGCCACCGCTGCCGGTGGAGTACGACAGGGAATTTTTCTGCTGAGCGCCTATTCTTTGGGACTGGGCTTGCCTTTTTTGATTTCGGGGCTGTTGTTACCGCGCTTTCTTTCTGCTTTTAACCGATTTCGTAAACACATCCTGCTGATAAAACTGGCCACCGGGTTGTTGTTGATGGTTGCCGGCGTCATGTTGTTTTTTGATCTGTTCGGATTTATAACGGCCTATTTGTTTGCGCTCTATCCCGGCTTCCACTGAGGCATACCGCTTTTCGCTTGACGGTTTTTGGATTTTCAGGCACCTTTTGAAAATCATTTTCATAGGGGGTTCTCATGCCGAACAAACGTTCCATTTTTCGAGAGTTCATGGCACGCAATGGCCTGAAGTGGACCAAGCAGCGAGAGGCGATTCTGGAGGAATTTCTTGATTCCAAGGAACATCTCTCCACAGAGGCCCTCTACCTGGCGATTCGCAGCAAACATCCGCATATCGGTTATGCGACCGTTTATCGCACCTTGAAGCTTTTCGCCGAAAGCGGCATCGCCGAAGAGCGGGACTTTGGAGGCGGACAGGTGCTCTATGAACTGAGCAACCGAGGAGATCATCACGACCATCTGATCTGCAATGGCTGCGGTGCCATTATCGAGTTCGAAGACCAAAGCATTGAAAAACTGCAGGAAAATGTCGCCCGTGAGCATCAGTTCAAGATCACCAGTCACCGTCTCGAGATTTTCGGTCTCTGTGCCAAGTGCTCATCGCCCAAGCACTGATGGCCTCGCAAGTTTTTGAGGGTAAAGACTTTTAAAAAAGTGCCGTTCCCCGAACCTGGAAGAGAATTCCAGTGCAGGCGGGCGTGAAGGAACACAATATGAAACTCTCCGCCGCCGCCGAGGATCTTCTGGAGAGACTCTGGATCGGAGCTTTCGAAGAAGGAAAGTCCTCCGTCGCCCTGAATGAACTGAAGATCTCCATGGATCACCCGGCCCTGCTCGAGTTGACCGGGCAGGGTTTGATTCGGGTTGACGATTCCACGGTACGTCTGCTTCCCGGCGGGCATCGGGAGGGACAACTGGTCGTGCGCAAACATCGGCTTTCCGAACGGTTGATGATGGATATCTTCGACCTGAAGGGAACCCATGCCGACGACAAGGCCTGCGAGTTTGAGCATTTGCTCAACGAGGGCGTCGACAGTAAAATCTGTGATCTTCTCAACCATCCCGACCGCTGCCCACATGGCAAGGCGATTCCTCCGGGACGCTGTTGTCTCAAAGCCCGCCGTGAGGGCCGGCCGGGGGTGATTTGCCTGCCGAAGCTTAAACCCGGGCAGAGCGGTGAAATTGCCTATTTGGCGACCAAAGATCCCCAGAAGATGCAGAAGCTCATGTCCATGGGGGTTCTTCCGGGCAGTCGTATCCGCCTGAGCCAAAACTTTCCCAGTTATATTTTCCGGCTGGGATCCTCCGACTTTGCCGTCGATGAGCAATTGGCCAGGGAGATTTTCGTTCGGCTGGATGATAAAGCCTGATGGTCTGACGAGGCGATAAATTCTTCGCACCAATCCCCGATGGGATTCGACATACACACTGTACCCCTTTTAGCCGGCCTGATCGAACTGCTTCCCGTGAGGCGGATTGACCAGGCTTTTTGTTTTGGATCAGACGCCAGACTTCGGACGATCTCTTGATATGCATACGCCACACATACGCCAAAAAGACTTTGCAGCAACAGGGCGATTTGCTAAGGTGAAAAATTGAGAACAGCTTAACTTTCAGCCATCCGAAAACTCCGAGTGAATACAGCCGAGTTTTCGCGTTGAAAGCCAGTTCATTGATGGTGTCGCCCGGCTCGTGCCGCGCCTGCCTGCAATTTTTCCATCTGATGCCCGGGCAATGAAGAAACTCTTTTCCAACGCCACGCTGAAGCAAAAGCTCACCACCATTATACTGGTGGTGTGCGGTATCGTTCTGCTGTTGTCGTCGCTGGCCTATTTCAGCCTGGAAATCATCTCCTTCCGGCGTCTGCTGGTGGCTCACAAGACCTCTTTGGCGGAGGTTGTCGCGGCCAACGCCGCAGTCGCACTGCCTTTCAATGACAGGGAGCTGGCTCGCAACACCTTGTCGGCTCTTGCCTCTGAACCCAATATCAAACTGGCTTATATTTTTGACAAGCAGAACGAGCCCTTGGCCCAGTATCTGCGCCGGGGCGATACTGCTCAGCTTACGGCAGGCGGATTCCCCCGTATTACCGAGGCAGAATACCGGCAACTGGCGGAAGGCCTTCAGGCCGGCGAAAAAAATCATTTCCTTTCCAGCCGACATCTGGCCGTGTTCCGGCCTGTGATCAGTCAGGGGCAGCACCTTGGAATGGTCTACATTAACTCCGACCTGGGGGCTTTTTCCCAATGGAAGCGTCTGTTTGCCGGCAGTGTCCTGGCCGTTCTCGGTCTGTCCTTTCTGCTCGCCTATCTTCTTTCCCGCCAGCTTCAGTCCATCGTTTCCCGGCCTATCCATTATCTTCTCGGTAAAATGAACAGGGTGACCAGGGAGGGAGATTTTTCAGTTCGGGCGGAGAAGGATGCGGACGATGAGGTAGGAGCCCTGATCGATGGTTTCAATGCCATGCTGACACACCTTCAGGATCGTGACCGGCAGCTGGCCGATTATCAGCATCACCTGGAGGAACTGGTTGGAAAGCGTACCGAGGAACTGCGCAGCGCCAACGAAGAACTGAGGGGTTCTGTTGCCGAACTGGAGAAGACCCGAGATGCGGCGCAAGCGGCCAATCAGACTAAATCCCGTTTTCTGGCCAATATCAGCCATGAATTGCGGACCCCCATGGTTGGCGTGCTGAGCAGCACCGAACTGCTGTTGAACAGCGGACTTGATTCCGAGCAGTTGAGCCTGGTCGAGACGCTTAACCGCTCCGGGGAGTCGTTGCTTGAAATTCTTAATGATTTGTTGGATCTTGCCAAGATCGAAGCCGGAAAGCTGTCCCTTGAACATGTCAAGTTCGATCTCCTGGAAGTGATCGCCTGTCCCGTCGACTTATTGGGCAAGATCGCTTTTGGAAAAGGCCTGGAGTTGGTCTGTGACGTTGCCCCCGAGGTTCCTGCCTGGCTCTGGGGCGACCCCGGACGTCTGCGCCAGGTCCTGTTTAATCTGTTGAGCAATGCCGTCAAGTTCACTCACGAGGGCGAGGTGGTCTTGCGAATCCGTCCCGAACAGGAGCGGGCCGACAGTGTGGTGCTGCGTTTTGAAGTGGCGGATACCGGGATCGGTATTGATCCGTCTCTTCAGCAAAGCATTTTCGACTCTTTCTCCCAGGCTGATGACTCCACCACCCGACTGCATGGCGGTACCGGTCTGGGGCTGTCTATCGTCAAGCAACTGGTCGGCATGATGGGAGGTCAGATTGCCGTCTCCAGCGAACCGGGACTGGGATCCGTTTTCTCCTTCGGGCTAAGTCTGAACCGCGGCCCCGATACGCTCACCGACCGAGTTTGGGGGGACGGCAGGAGCATTCTGGTTCTGGAGAAGAATTTCACTGCGGGTCGCGTGCTTGAAGAGCAATTGCGCCATGCCGGGTGGAGTGTTCAACTCTGCCATAGCGACACAATGGCCGCCCGAAAGATGGAAGAGGCACGGGCTCTTGCTCAGGTCTGGGACGTGGTGTTTGTAAACGACATTTTTCTGGCCGGAGGTCCGTCCTTGTTTCTGGAGGGACTTGAAAGGGCGCTCGCTGATGGGCAAACCCGCCTGGTTGCCATGGGGTCAAAAAATTCCCGGGCGATTCAGGATCAGCAGTTGCGGGATCAGGTGGCATCCTATCTGTGCAAACCGCTGCTTCCCCAGCGCCTGCTTAGCGGCCTGAAAGATCTTGTGCCCCTCGATGCTTCGCTCGCAAAGCCTTTTAACCGACTCCCGGAACAGGGGGAAGGGGGTTCTGCGGACTCGGTGAGTCGGGAGGTTTTCGCCACTGTTCTGGTGGCCGAAGACAATCCGACCACCGGCAAGCTCATCGACATCAGCCTTTCCAGTCTGGGTTACCGGGTCACCATTGCCATGGATGGCCAGAGCGCTGTCAAGCTCATGGCCGGGCAAGCTTTTGACCTGGTGTTGATGGATTGCCAGATGCCCGTGATGGACGGTTACTCGGCCGCCAGGGCGATGCGGGCTGCGGGCTGCCGGGTTCCGATCATCGCCCTGACCGCATCTTCCCGTCAGGAAGAGGAAACTCGCTGCCGGGAGGCGGGCATGGACGACTTTTTGTGCAAACCGTTTCGGCATACAGTACTGCACGAGGTGATTCGCCAATGGCTTGAGCGATCCCGCAACCTTTTCAAGGAAACCGAATAAGCAGCGTTGGCCCGGTTGGAACGCCTGCAGAGAGAGCCCTACGATGGAAACGCCCCTTTCTTCCCATCACGCCAAATCCAAACGCCTGTTCTGGTCCTTGTGTATATTCGGCCTGGCTGCCTACGCTGTGCTTATGGTGTATCTGCTGGCGGCTCTGTTTCGGGTTCCCGAAGTCGACAATCCGCTTCGGGTCGACGGGGTGGAGATCTTTCAGAAGATCGGCGGCGAGGGTTTGCTGGTTGCTCTTCGTGGCGGTGGTTTCGACGAAAGGCTGGGAGCCTATCTGGCCTATGATCCCGGCAACCGTGGAGCTATTGTGGCCACACTTCCCACCTGGGATCATCTGCGCAAAGTTGTGGTACGACAGAACATACTCTATATGGCCAACCGCAATCGCGGCTTTGTTGTGGCCGACATCAGCAATCCCCGGCACCCTGCGATTATTGCAGCTCTGGAGACCCCCGGACAGGCCTGGTCGGTTGCAGTGACGGATTCTTTCGCCTACGTAGCAACGGAAGCAGCAGGCCTTCAGGTCATTGCCATCGACGATCCGGGACAGCCGCGCAGGGTGGCGGAGCTGGCGCTTCCCGGCCGGTCCGTCGATGTCCTGGCGGACGGGGACAGGGTATTTGTGGCGACTCGGGAAGGGAGAATTCACGTTGTCTGTGTACAGTCTCCGCATTCTCCACGACTTCTTACGAGCATTGTCTCGGATGGCCTGGTGCAGGCTCTTGCTCTGGGTCCGAATAGCCTGTTGGTTGCCAAGGGATCTGCGGGCGTCTGGGAATACGCCCTTGACCACGACAAGGACTTTTCGCTGCAGCGTAAATTGACTACCGGAGGCAATGCCCTCGGGGTTGCGGTGTATGGCAACGAGCTGTTTGTCGCTTGCGGACGTCAGGGAATGGCGGTGTTTGCCCTGGATGGCAAAGGGACTTCTCCTGTCGCCCGGGTCGACACACCGGGATACGCCTTCGGGGTGGCGGCAATAGAAAACCGTGTCTTTGTGGCCGACAACCTCAAGGGACTACAGATTCTGGAACGGGATGCGTCGATGGTTTGGGAACTTGTTGCTGCGGTCGACACTGAGGGAACGGCGACCGGACTGGATACGGACGGCAGCTTCGTTTATGTCGTCGACGGCAAATCGGGACTGCAGGTGGTCAGTCTGAACAGGATCGTAGCCGACAGGCAAACACGGCGCGTCGGCATCTCCGGTTACGTGCGGGCGATGGTCGCCAGTGAGCAGCAGATTTATGTCGCGGCAGGCAGCGCAGGGATTCACATCCTGAGCATCGATGCCGAAGAGGGACCGATGTTGACCAACACGCTGCCAACCAAGGGCCATGCCTCGGATCTGGTTTTGCTGGACGGTCGGCTCTACGTTGCCGATGGGCGCACCGGGCTGCAAGTTCTGGCCCGGAACTCCCAAAAAGGTCTGGATCCGATCTGTACCATCTCCTTGGAGAGTACCGCCGGGGCCTTGACGCTGAAAGACAGGCGGCTGGTGGTGGTGTCTCTGACCGCTCTCTATGTGCTGGAAACGACGGACGATGACTGCCCCCGCATTATCGGACAATTGACGGGGCTTTCCGGCCTGCGGGATGTGGCCGTTGCCGGGGACTACGCCTTTGTTGCCGCCGGCAAAAAAGGCCTGTTGCAGATCAGCCTGAGAGATCCCGCCAACCCTCGCATGATCGGTCCCATAGAAGCGCCGCTTCCGGTCCGCGTCTTTGCCAATACCCTGTCCGTGATCACGTCAGGGGATAAACTTCTGGTCGCCAACGCCCGCGCCGGTTGTCAGATTTACGAGGTAGGAAACCCTCGGCACCCGCGATTCCTCACTTCAATCGCTTCCATGGAATATGTCAACGGGGTGGAGGCTTTTGCAGGACAAGGCTATCTGTTTTCCCACCGCAAGGGCGTTCAGTCCATCGATCTCGAAACATTGCAGCAAATCTGGTCGGTGAACAGTTCCAGCGCCTCTGCCCTGCAGGTCGTCGAAGACCAGGCCTACGTCGGGCAGGGCAACGGCGGTATAGCCGTGATTCCCCTGCCACAGAAAATAGTTGCCATAGCCCGGCGCGACCCACAGGAGATGTCGATCTTTATTCCCCACCCCGGCCGGCCCGGACGTTACACCCTGCACTTGACCAGAGACGGGCAGGAGATGATGCTTCCCGAACCATTGCTGTTTGAAAAGGGTTCTTTGTAGCCAAAAAATCCCAGGCCCTGAAGCAACATCCTTGCAGGACACTGCCGTGCGGCGCAGGTTTTTTTGGTGATGGGAACATGGGGGCTCTTCCCGGGAATAAATTTCTGTTCTCTTGCCTTAAACCGATATGTACTGGCGGCCGGCCTGGTCTGGATCGCCCCGGGCATATCCTGTTCCCTCCTTTTGGAACTCTTTAATTTTGTAAAAAAGTGATGGCGTCGCAAAAAGTCCGTCCTAGGACGTTACGGCGTTTTTTCAGGACCTCGACGTACCAGAAGTATGCCTTCGCCCCTGAAAAACCACCAAGCCTTGTAGGACGAAATTTTTGTTTAGTCATCTCATGAGTTTTTGCGAAAGCATCAAAAGTCCTTTTTTTGTTTTTGTTGAGCCCAACACCGCCAATACATTTAATATTGGAAAAGCTTATTTTGCTCGATGATTCTGTGGATTATGCAACGCGAGCACCGACTGAAAGCAAACAACGCTTAGAGACCTTTTAACCTTCTGTGGCCCCTTTTAGTGCGAAAATTACAGTGGCGTTTTTGGTTTGAGTTGTCTAACAAGTTCGCATGAAGGCCGTTTCGGTAGCCTGCAAAGTTTAGGGAAGTATAATAAATTGCCCTGAAACCGCCTTGAGATTAAGAGAATCAAGTTAAAGATGCGGTTTTTGGGCTTCAGGATTGGGACCCGCAAATTTTTACCCAAATATGCCGATACCAGGGACAGTACCAGACGAGCTTCACAGGCTCTGCCGGTGTTGGTCTGTTCCCGGGGATTGACAACGCGCCTGTGGCTCCGGGTGTTTCTTGACAACCAGAGCCGAGTTCTTTAGGCTACGACACGATTTCGAAGGTTTTGAAAGGTGCTTGCCATGCAGATTGCCGTCGTTATACCTGCCCGTTTTGCTTCGAACCGATTTCCGGGGAAACCGTTGGTGAATATTCTTGGAAAATCCATGATTGAGCGGGTTTGCGAACGGGTAAGCCACTGTCAAACCGTAGATCGGGTTATTGTCGCGACGGATGATTCGAGAATCCGTCAGGCAGTGGAAGCTTTTGGCGGCGAAGCCTGGATGACGCGGTCGGATCACGCCTCCGGAACCGACCGATTGGCTGAAGTGGCCGAAAGCCTTCAGGTCGATCTGGTGGTCAATGTGCAGGGCGATGAACCTTTGATTGCTCCTTCCATGATTGATGCGGCGGTGGCCCCGCTACTGGAGGACGCTGACTTGCCTATGGGGACGTTGAAATCTCCCATAAAGGACTGGCGCGAGTTCCGCGATCCGAATGTGGTCAAGGTGGTGACCGACAAGTTTGGCGACGCCCTTTATTTTTCCCGGGCGCCGATCCCTTTTCCCCGAGACGATTGGCCAGACGATCTACAGTCGGCAAACAACCCGCACGCCTACAGGCACATCGGTCTCTATGTCTACCGACGGGACTTCCTGTTGCGTTTCGCCGCTTTGCCGCAGAGCCCGCTGGAAATTCTCGAAAAACTTGAACAGCTAAGGGCCCTGGAGCACGGTTACCGAATTCGAGTGGTCGAGACGCAGGAGCCCTGTATCGGTGTGGACACTCCCGAGGATGTGGCTCTTGTGGAGCGGTTGCTGGCCGAAGGTTAATGTCGCCGTAAGCTTTGCCAGGGCGCGCAACAGCGGTTACACACTTTTTGCGCCGCCAACCATGATGGCGTCGCAAAAAGTCCGCCCTGCGGCGTTACGGCGTTTTTTCAGGACCTCGACATACTCTCTATGTTTGTCTTCGCCCCTGAAAAAACACCAAGCCTTGTAGGACGAAATTTTTGCTTAGCCATCTTATGAATTTTTGTGAAAGCAACAACCATAATAGGATTTCTATTTTCAGGGCATAAGGTGTAAAGTTGCAAATTTGGATTTAGAAGGGACTGGAGAGCTTACGATTTGTCCCGGTGGTTCCGGGGGAGGAGCAGCTATGAAAACCAAGTTTCTGTTTATCACCGGCGGTGTTGTGTCGTCCTTGGGAAAGGGGCTTTCCGCAGCTTCCATCGGTGCCCTCATGGAGGCTCGCGGGCTGCGGGTTTCCATGCAGAAAATGGATCCTTATATCAATGTCGACCCCGGCACCATGAGCCCGTTTCAGCATGGCGAGGTTTTCGTCACCGAAGATGGCGCGGAAACGGATCTGGACCTCGGCCATTATGAGCGTTATACCTCCGCCCGTTTGTCGAAAAAATCGAATTTCACCACCGGCCAGGTTTACGATTCGGTCATTCGCAAAGAGCGGCGCGGCGATTATCTGGGAGGCACGGTTCAGGTCATTCCGCACATCACCAACGAAATCAAAAGCAAGATCCTCGAAAATGCCAAGGATGTGGATATCGCCATCGTGGAAGTCGGCGGTACGGTTGGTGACATCGAGTCGTTGCCGTTCATGGAGGCGATTCGTCAGTTTCGCACGGATCGTGGTCGGGACAACGTGCTCTATATTCATCTGACCCTGGTCCCCTATATTTCCACGGCGGGAGAACTGAAAACCAAACCGACTCAGCACAGCGTCAAGGAGTTGCGTGAAATCGGTATCCAGCCCGATATTTTGTTGTGCCGCTGTGATCGCGAGATACCCCGGGACATGAAAGCCAAGATTGCCCTGTTCTGCAATGTTCCCGAGGAGGCGGTGATTACGGCCCGGGATGTCCCCAGCATCTACGATCTTCCCATGGCCCTGCATGGAGAAGGTCTGGACGAGCGGATCGCCGAGTATCTCAACATTTGGACCAAGGCGCCCGACCTGTCATCCTGGGAGTTGATTGTCAAGCGGGTCAAGGAACCGGCGTCGGAGATCGCCATAGCCATTGTCGGTAAATATGTCGAATTGAGGGAAAGCTACAAATCCCTGGCCGAAGCGTTGACTCATGGCGGCATCGCCAATGACTGTCGGGTCAAGCTGGTTTATGTGGATTCCGAGGCCCTCGAGCGTCACGGCGTCGGAGAGACCTTTGCGGAGGTTGATGGGGTTCTGGTGCCGGGCGGCTTCGGCCATCGGGGCAGCGAAGGCAAGATTGCGGCGATTCGTTACGTGCGGGAGCATAAGATTCCTTTTTTCGGAATCTGTCTCGGAATGCAGATGGCGGTAGTCGAATACGCCCGCAATGTGTGCGGAATCGAAGATGCCTACTCCAGTGAGTTCAAGGTGGACGCCAAAAACCCCATTATCCATATCATGGAAAATCAGAAGAAGGTCTCCCGCAAGGGGGGTACCATGCGTCTTGGAGCCTGTCCCTGCTCTCTGGAAAAAAGCACGATGGCCCGGCGGATTTACGGCCAGAGCGACATCTCCGAACGGCATCGTCATCGCTATGAATTCAATAACCTTTACCGGGATCAGTTGCGTAAAAAAGGACTGGTCATCTCCGGTGTCAATCCCGAATGCGATCTGGTTGAAATTGTCGAATTGAAGGATCACCCCTGGTTTCTGGGTTGTCAGTTCCATCCGGAGTTCCGCTCCCGCCCCATGGACCCCCACCCCCTGTTCGAATCCTTCGTTGGCGCCTGCCTGAAAGGCCGCGGTGATGACGCGCATGAGGCGTGAAGTGCAGGTGGGCCCTGTGACGCTGGGTGCCGGCCGTCCGCTGGCTCTTATCGCCGGCCCTTGTGTCATCGAGGACGAAGGGACGACTCTGGAGATTGCCCGGCGGTTGCAGGACATCTGCCGCAGAACCGACAGCCCGTTGATCTTCAAGGGATCCTTTGACAAGGCCAACCGAACCTCGGTGAACTCCTTTCGCGGACCCGGGCCAGCGGAAGGGTTGCGCATTCTGCAACAGGTGAAAGAACAACTGGGAGTGCCGGTTGTTTCCGATATTCACGAATCGGCCCAGGTCGAAGAGGCCTCCGGTATTCTGGATATGCTTCAGATTCCGGCGTTCTTGTGCCGCCAGACCGATCTGCTGATCGCCGCCGGCAACAGCGGGTTGCCGGTCAACGTAAAAAAAGGTCAGTTTCTGGCGCCCTGGGATATGGAGAATGTGGCGGAAAAAATTGCCTCCACGGGTAACCGGAATATTGTCCTTACAGAGCGGGGCACCAGCTTCGGTTATAACAACCTGGTGGTGGACATGCGCTCCCTGGCTATTCTGCGGCGCAGCGGCTATCCGGTTGTTTTTGATGCCACTCATGCAGTGCAGTTGCCCGGCGGGGCCGGCACGGCATCGGCGGGGCAGCGGGAATTTGTTGCCGACCTGTCCCGGGCGGCGGCGGCGGTGGGTGTCGATGCCCTGTTCTGGGAGGTTCATCCGGATCCTTTGCGGGCTCTTTGCGACGGTCCCAATTCCTTGCCGCTGGATCAGGTCGAAGCGCTATGGCGGCAGATGCTGAGCATTGCCGGCGCCGTCGGCAGCACGGGGTGACGATGAGAGAAATGATCGATGTGGCCAGGCGCGTGTTGCTTATCGAGGCCCAGGCAATTACTGACCTGGCGGAGAGGATCGGCGATGATTTCAGCCGAGCCGTGGAAATGCTGCTCGCTTGCAAGGGGCGGGTGGTGATCACCGGCATGGGCAAGTCGGGTCTGATCTGTCAGAAGATTGCCTCGACCATGGCCTCGACGGGTACGCCGGCTTTTTTTCTGCACCCGGCCGAAGGTATCCATGGCGATCTCGGCATGTTGATGAGGGGTGATGTGGTCATAGCGGTCTCCAATTCCGGTGAGACCGATGAGATTGTCCGTATTCTTCCCGTGATCAAACGCATGGGTTTGCCGCTGATTGCCATGAGCGGCAACTGTCGAAGTGTCCTGTGCCGGGCCGGCGACGTCTGTCTCGATATTTCCATCAAGGAAGAGGCTTGTCCTCTGGGTCTGGCGCCCACCGCCAGCACCACGGCTACCCTGGCGATGGGGGATGCCCTGGCGGTTGCGTTGCTGGTGCGCCGGGGATTTAAAGAGGAAGATTTTGCCCTTTTCCATCCCGGCGGTTCTCTCGGCCGGCGACTGCTTCTCAAGGTTGAGGAGCTGATGCACAGCGGGGACGCGATTCCCCTGTGCCACGAGTCGACCCCGCTCAAGGACGCACTCTTTGAAATTACCAGCAAGAAACTCGGCATTACCGGGGTCGGCAACGACTTCGGCCAGTTGGTGGGTGTGTTTACCGACGGTGACTTGCGGCGTTCCATGGCCGAGGGATTTGCGGTACTGGATCGTCCTATCGCCGAGGTCATGGCCAGAAACCCGAAACGGATTCTCGGCTCGGCCCTGGCCGCCGAAGCCGTGCAGGTGATGGAAACCCACGCGATTACCTCTCTGTTCGTTTTCGAGAGCGAAGAGGGCAGGGTGCCGATAGGCATTATCCACCTTCATGATCTGTTGAAATCAGGAGTTGTCTGATGAAGGAAAACCTGCGCGGTATCCGCCTTTTGCTTCTTGATGTGGACGGGGTGTTGACTGACGGACGCATCATTTACGACGCCAACGGCGTGGAAAGCAAGTGCTTTGACGTCAAGGACGGTCATGGAATAAAGATGCTGCAGAGGGCCGGTATTCGGGTCGGAATCATTACCGGACGCCAGTCGCCCGTGGTCCTTTTGCGGGCCAGGGAACTGGGCATTGATCTCGTCATTCAAGGGGCCAAGCAAAAGCTGCCGCCCTACGAGACCATTCTCCGCGAGCAGGGATTGGCCGATCATCAAGTCGCTTATGTCGGCGATGACCTGATCGACCTGCCTATTCTTCGGCGGGTCGGTTTCGCGGCGACGGTCGCCGACGGGGTTGAGGAAATGCGGGAGCATGTCGATTACGTCACCCGTTGCTCAGGAGGACGGGGCGCAGTCAGGGAGATCTGCGATATGCTGCTTCGGGAGACCGGTCTTTGGCAAACCAGCGTGGCCCGCTACTACGAAAACAGTGATTGAGCTGGAAATCAAATCCCATGCCAACTTGCGGGTTGTATCTTTACAGGCGGAGGCCAGGGTGGTATACTCGGGGCAAGTATGAAAAAGAGTATAACTATTCGAAACCTTTTGCTAATTTCCATGCTTGCGATGATTGGCGCGGGCGCCTTTGCGGTGTGGAAAAATTTTAATTTGCGCTCACCGGAAGAGTTGCTCAGAAGCCTTCCCGAGAACATCGACATTGCCTTTGGTGAGGTCGATTACACGGAAACTCGCGGAGAGCGGCGATTGTGGCGGTTGCAGGCGGAAAGTGTTGCCCGGGAAGCGCGACAGCAGAAAGTGCAGCTGGAAGACGTACGAATGACCCTTTACCAGCAGGGTGAACTGGGCAATGTTTATCTGACGGCCCGCAGAGGCTGGTGGTTTCCTGAGACGGGCAACGTGGAGATGCTTGGCGAGGTCAATGTCCGTAGCGACCAGGGGTTTGAACTCTTTTGCGATCAGCTGTTTTATGACAACAAGGCCGAACTGGTTTTCAGCGAGTCACCGGTAACGCTGGTGGCAGAAGGTATGGAAACCACCGGAGTTGGTCTGGAGCTTTCTTTGCCGAAGCGCAGGGTGGTTATTTTGGATCAGGTTCATTCCAGGCTCGCCGGCCGGTAGTTTGAAAGGAAAAGGCCCCATGGTGTGTTGTGGAAAAATCCGGTTTTCGACTCTTGTGCTGTTTTTCCTGTTGGTCGGTTACGCGGTTTTTCCGAGTATCTGCGTCTTCGCCGATGTCGGCGAAATGGTCCATATTACTTCCAGGCGCGCGGATGCCGAACTGGATACGGGTGTCATACGATTTATCGGTGATGTTGTGGCGGTGCAGGGTGATACCACTCTTTACGCTGAGGAAATGGTGCTGACCCGGGACCGGCAAACCCGACAGGTGACCCGTATCGAGGCGCACCGACAGGTGCGGATCGAGCAGGGAGAACGTCTGGCAACGGGTCAGAAGGCGGTTTTTGACCGGGTTCGAAACGAGATGGTTATGACCGGTTCGCCCAGGATCAGTCAGGGAGAGGATTTTGTCGAGGGTGAAGAAATTGTCTTCTTGCTCGATTCCGATCGCAGTATTGTACGTAGCAAGGGGGACGGACGGGTCAGGGCCGTGTTCCATCCCCAGGAAAGGACCAGTGAATGAGCCGGCTGTTGGCGGCCAGGGATCTGCATAAAAGTTACGGCGGTCGCAGCGTGGTAAAGGGAGTCGATCTGGAGGTGACTTCCGGTGAGGTTGTCGGATTGCTCGGCCCCAACGGGGCGGGAAAGACGACGTCTTTTTACATGGTTGTCGGATTGGTCAGACCGGACAAGGGCAGGATTTTCCTGGACGACCGGGAGTTGACCATGATGCCCATGTACCGGCGGGCCCGGGCGGGGATTGCCTATCTGGCCCAGGAAGCTTCAGTGTTTCGCAAGATGACCGTCGAGCAGAACTTGCTGGCAATTCTCGAAACTCTGAATCTTTCCGGATCGGCCTGTCAACAGAGAATGGCGGAACTGCTTGAGGATTTTCGTCTGAGCCATGTGGCCAAGTCCCATGGCTATGCTCTCTCCGGTGGAGAGCGTCGCCGTCTGGAGATTGCCCGGGCCCTGGTAGTCAATCCGGCTTTTATTCTGCTCGACGAGCCTTTTGCCGGAATCGACCCCATAGCCGTCATGGATATCCAGACAATTATTGCCGGCCTGCGCGAGCGCGGCATCGGAGTTCTGGTGTCCGATCACAATGTGCGGGAAACCCTGGACGTTTGTGACCGGGCCTACATTCTTAACGCCGGCGAGATTCTCGCCAGCGGTCTGCCGCAGGAGTTGGCCGCCTGCCCGCAGGTGCGAACGATTTATCTGGGAGATAAATTCAGGCTGTAACTTTCAGGCTTTCTTTCGGGGCATTTTACAGGGGCTTTTGCGCGGGGAGTATCATGGCTTTAGAAATTCGCCAACAGCTTAAACTGTCACAGCAACTGGTGATGACTCCCCAGTTGCAGCAGGCGATCAAACTGCTGCAACTGTCCCGTATGGAGCTCGAAATCGTTGTGCGTCAGGAATTGGAGGAAAATCCGATTCTGGAAGAAGGTGCCGATACTCTTGAGGAAAAAGAGGAGTCCATCGAAGAAGAGGAGGCCGCTGAAGAAGAAGCGCCAAGCGAGGAAGTACAGGAACTCAAGGAAAATCCCGAAGAGTTTAACGACGTCGACTGGCAGACCTATCTGGAAGGGCATAATCTCAGCGGGACGTCATCCGAAATGTACGAGAGCGACGACGACCGGCCAAGTTATGAAAATCTTCTAACCAGAAAAACCTGCCTGGTGGATCACCTGTTGTGGCAGCTCAATCTGGGCCGTTTTGCTGAAAAGGAGCGACTGGCCGCGACTGAAATCATCGGTAATCTGGATGAAAACGGCTATCTGCAGGCCTCGTTGGAGGAGGTTGCGGAGGCCACCGGATTCCCCCTGCCGGTTGTGGAAAGGGCTCTGCGGCTGGTGCAGGAATTGGATCCACCCGGAGTGGCCAGTCGCAGCCTGCAGGAGTGTCTGCTGAAGCAGGTTCGGCTACTTGGCATGGAAGACAGCCTGGTCGAGCGCATCCTTGAAAATCATATGGTGGAGTTGGAGACGCGCAAATATTCTGTCATTGCCAAGGCTCAGGACGTCACTCTGGACGAAGTCGTCGCTGCCGCACGGATCATTTCGGGCCTGGATCCCCGACCTGGAAGGGCTTACAGCCAGGAAGATATCCACTACATCACGCCCGACATCTTTGTTTACAAGATAGGCGACGAGTATGTGGTGGTCCTCAATGACGAAGGACTGCCCAACCTCAGAATAAGCTCTTTTTATCGCAATGCCCTGGTTGGCAATGCGAATGTCGATGAGAAGGCCGGTGAGTATATTCAGGAGAAATTGCGGGGCGCTCTCTGGCTTATAAAAAGTATCCATCAGCGGCAAAGAACGATTTACCGGGTCACCAAAAGCATCGTTAAATTTCAAAAGGACTTTTTTGAGAGAGGCATCGAATACCTCAAGCCCCTTGTTTTGCGGGATGTGGCTGAGGATATCGAAATGCACGAATCGACAGTCAGCCGTGTAACCACCAACAAGTACGTGCAAACGCCCCGCGGACTGTTTGAGCTCAAGTATTTCTTTAACAGCGGTATCAACACCACGGTGGGACCCTCCATCGCGTCCGAAAGTGTAAAAAGCAGAATCAAGGAAATTGTTGCCGAAGAAAATATCAAGAAGCCTTATTCCGATCAGAAAATCGTTGAAATGCTGCGTCAGCAGGGCATTGAAATCGCCCGGCGTACCGTTACCAAATACCGGGAGATGCTGGGTATCAGGTCGTCAACGGAACGAAAGCGGTTTTTCTGAAAGGAGGCGCAGCCAAAGACAGACAGCGAAGGATGTCTCCATGGCCAAACACCTACTTTACTGAAGTTCATCTCTTGGAGGTCTATTTATGCAAATTGCCGTAACGTTCAGACATATGGAAGCCAGTGAGCCCGTGCGTAATTATCTGGAGGAAAAACTTCTTCGGGTAAAAAAGTATATCGATGAGCCGATCGATGCCCAGGCCGTCCTTTCGGTGGCCAAGAAAATTCGGCACAGCGCCGAAGTTACACTGGTTGCCAAAGGGATCACCATTAAGGGGTCCGAGCAAACCAACGATATGTATGCGGCCATCGACGGTATGGTCGATAAAATCGAGCGCCAGCTCAAACGCTATAAGGAGAAACTCAAGGAGCACAAACCGCTCAGTGGAAAGGAACGTCGGGTTGCCAAAACCGTTTTTGCCGCTGAAAGCATCGACGAAGGAATCGGAGAGCCGAGCATTATTCGAAGCAATAGTTTTTCGGTTAAGCCGATGGCCGTTGAAGAAGCGGTCATGCAGATGGATCTTCTGGACAAGGACTTCCTTGTCTTTACCGACTCTACCACCGAGGAAGTCAGTGTCGTCTATCGCCGCCGTGACGGAAATTACGGTCTGATTGTGCCGGAAACCAAATAGTTTGAAGCGGCACCGGCTTTTTTTTGCCGATATCGCCATCTGAGCACGGGGTTGCGGCCCGGGCTGTTCCCTGCTTAAGATCCCTTGGAAAACAGAAGCCGCCCCATCCGCCCGGCTGGGCAAGGGGCGGTTTGTCTGTCGAAGCCCTTGAGCAAGGCCCAGCCGGCCCGCCATCGTGGTAAGCATCCTGTGCCCGTTGTGAAATGCCCGCGCATGTCCCTAAGGGGCACCCGGCAGTGCTTCGAAATTACCTGTTGATCAGTTTGTCGGAGGTGGATGACGGAAATGAAAATTATCGATTTACTGAATCCCGCCGCCATCGTGCCGGATTTAAGGGCTTTAGACAAAAATGGCGCCCTGGAAGAATTGGCGGATGCTCTGGTCGCTGTCGAGCAGGGTCTGAATCGTCAGGAAGTGCTCCAGGTGCTTCAGGAACGTGAACGACTCGGAAGTACCGGAATCGGCGAGGGAGTCGCCATACCCCATGGAAAACTGCCGGCTATCGACCGTCTGTTCATCGCCTTCGGGCGCAGTGGCGCCGGGATCGAGTTCGATTCGATGGATGGAAGGCCGGCCCGTCTTTTTTTCCTTTTGCTGGCTCCGGAAGACTGCGTGGGCGTCCATCTGAAAACTCTGGCGCGCATATCCAAACTGCTCAAGAGCTCTGCGGTTCGCAACCGCCTGCTGGAGGCGGCAGGATACGAGGAGATCTATCGCATCATCAGCGAAGAAGAAGACAACCTCTGAGCCAGTCTTGTATCCGGTGGAGGTCAATTTCCGTGGTGTATCGAACATTACGACCTGTATGTATTTCAGCTGCGGCGACAGCAGCTTTTTCTGACTTTCGGTAAGTCCGCGGCCGTTCTCCCGATTCGGAGGACGGCTGTTTTGATGTGGGATTGTTGACGTATCGGCGGGGCAGGGCGTAAAAAACGCTTTTTGAGGGGCCGCCCTTTTCACAGCATGTGGACGGTTTTTTGGAGGTCAACGATTATGAAGCAGGGTCGTCTGGTTGTCATCACCGGTTTGTCCGGATCGGGCAAGAGTACCGCAGCACAAGCTCTTGAAGATCAAGGTTTTTTTGTGGTCGATAACCTGCCGTTGGTGCTGCTGCCCCAGTTTATGGAACTGCCACAGCAGTTCGACGGCAGATCGACGCCGGTCGCGGTTGTTATCGATGTGCGGAATCAGGAATACCTTTCCGATTATCGCGAGATTCTGCAGCAGCTTAAGGCCGCGGGCCACCAGGTCGATGTGCTGTTTCTCGATGCCGCTGACGATGTACTGGTGCGTCGCTACTCGGAAACCCGCAGACGCCATCCCCTCAACCGGAAACAGGGCGTTCTGGAAAGCGTCCGCCAGGAACGTCACCTGTTGACCGAAGTCATGGGACAGGCAACCATCACCATTGACTCTTCCTATTTAACCCCTCATCAGTTACGATCCAAGGTGCTGCAGATTGGTTTTGGCGGCGACCAGAACTATCCGTTGGCGATTGTGCTGCAGTCTTTCGGTTTTCGTCATGGTCTTCCGCCCGGGTCCGATCTGGTCATGGATGTTCGATTTTTGCCCAACCCCCATTTTGTTCCCGAGTTGCGTCCCCACACGGGTCTGGCCGCGGCCGTGAGCGAGTACGTGCTGCAGCAGTCGACAACGGAGCAATTCCTTGAAAAGTTTCTTGACATGATGACTTTCCTTCTGCCCCACTATCGCCAGGAGGGTAAAAGCTATCTGACCATTTCCATCGGTTGCACTGGCGGACGTCATCGCAGCGTGGCCATAGTCGAAAAACTGTTTCAGGAGCTTCAGCCGCCCTTCGCCACCATGGAAATTTTTCACCGGGATATTGCCAAAGAGTGATGTGATGATTGGAATTATTGTCGCCACACATGCGGCCATGGCTCAGGGTCTGATTGACGCTGCCGAGATGATTCTCGGTCCTCTGCCCCAGGTGGCAGCCCTGCACGTCGGTCGGCAAGACGGACCCGATGAGATTCGCCAACGTTTCTTGAAGACTTTTGACGCATTGGATGCAACGGAAGCGGGGGTTCTGATTCTCAGCGATATGTTTGGCGGCACTCCCGCCAATATAGGTCTTTCGTTTATGGAACGGACCAGGCTGGAAGTCCTGACCGGGGTCAACCTGCCCATGTTGCTCAAAGCGTGTAACGCCCGCGCCAACCTGCCTCTTGAGGTTCTGGCTCTTGAGGTCAAGGAGTACGCCATGAACGGAATTCTGCTGGTCAGTCAACTGATGAAGGACTCCCATGACCGACGTTAGTGGAGATGCTGTGGGGATCGTTCTGGCACGAGTGGACAATCGACTGATTCACGGGCAGATTATCGAATCCTGGGTTCCGGCTCTCGACGTGGATTGTATCGTGGTGGCGAACAATCAGCTGGCTGCGGTCGCGTTTCAAAAAACCCTCATGGAAGCTGCCGTCCCCAGAGGAATCCGGGTTTCCATCGGCTGCATTGAAGAGATGGTCGACCAGCTCAAATCCCGGGATTTGGAGGCGCATCGCATTCTGCTGTTGTTTGCCAATCCCCGGGATGCTTTGCGGGCGTATCGCATGGGCATTTTGTTTCATGAGCTGAATATCGGCAACCTGCAGGGAGGCAAGGACAAGAAGCGCATCAGCTGCACGGTAGCACTTACCGGCGACGATATCGCACAACTGCAGGCTCTGGAAGATCACGGGGTCAAGATTGTTCTGCAGTGCATTCCCAGCGATCGGCGGCAACTCTGGCGTCGATCGCCTGACTGAACAGGTAGGCAATGGAGCTATCCACTCTGGGTCTGACTTTGGCAGTGTCCGTTGTGTGCGGTCTTGATCGTACCGCTGCGGGGCAGTTTATGCTGTCTCGCCCGATTGTGGCCGCCCCCCTGACCGGATGGCTGCTGGGGAGTCCCGAAGCGGGACTCCAGATAGGTGCCATGCTTGAACTTTTGTGGCTTGGCCGACTTCCCGTAGGTGCTGCGATTCCGCCGGATGACAGTCAGGTAGCAGTGGGCTGCACCCTGCTGGCGGTTGCCGCCCAGGCACGAACCGGGATGCCCCTTCAGGCCGTGGCGGTTGCCAGCCTCTTGCTTGGAATGCCCTTTGGAAAAGCAGGACAATTCTTTGATCGCCAAGCTCGGATCCTCAACGGAAAGCTGCTGCATCGGGCCGAAAAGGCTTTGGAATGCGGTTGTGCGAAATCACTGGAGAGGTTGCATCTGCTGGGGATGCTCCATTTTGCCCTGGCCTCTGCAGCCACCCTGGGCGTCGTCGTCAGCGGCGGCTGGTTGCTGCTGCCCCTGGCCTTAAAAACCCTGGAACAGCCTCTGACTGCGGTTTCGAACTGGCTTTGGCTGCTGTTTCCACTGACGGGAATCGCCTCGCTGCTCGGCGGACTGAAAGTTCCCCGGGGCTGGCAGATCTTCTGTGTTTCGTTTTTGCTGAGCTTGTTTGTATTGGTGCTTAGATAGTTTTCATCCGCAAACGGCCCTTTTCCGCTGTAGCGGCGTCAATCTGCAGGTTTGCTTGTGCGGCGTACCGATGTACGCCTCCGCGCAATCCTTTGATTTCCTTGCCACAACGAAAAATTGCTCGTTTCCCCTATGAAAACTGCGCTGTGTCCATCCGGGTTTTCCGGATGGACACTAGATAGTGTCCGTCCGGAAAACCCGGATGAATACGGGGCCGTTTCCGGATGAAAACGAGATAAAAGGTGATTGGCGATGAAGCTGCCCCGCCTTGTTCTGCTGCAGGTGTTTTTACGGTCCTTTCTGCTGCAGGCCAGCTGGAATTACGAACAGATGCAGAGCCTGGGTCTGCTGTACGCCGTGACCCCGGCCTTTCGTCGCTATTATACCGGGGCGGCTCTGCTGATGGCCTACCGACGTCATCTCGAGCATTTCAATACCCACCCCTACCTGGCGACGGCGGTGATTGGAGCCCTGCTCAGGCTTGAAGAACAGAAGCAGCAGGGGGCCGACCCGGGATTCGGCCTGTCCGAGTTCAAGGCGGCCATGGTGGCTCCTTGTGCGGCTATGGGCGACGCATTTTTCTGGGGAGCCCTGCGTCCACTTGTGGCGGTCGCGGCCCTTTTGCCGGCTTTTCAGGGTTTTTGGTGGGCTCCTCTCGGCTATCTGCTGCTGTACAATTTTCCTCATCTCGGCTTTCGAGCTCTGGGTCTGATCAGAGGCTACGGGGGTGGAGTGCGCGTTGTGTCGAGCCTGCAGCACTGGCGTCTTTCCGATTGGTCGGTTTATTGCAAGCAGCTACTGCTTTTGCTGCTCGGTGTCCTTGCCGCGCTGATCAGCATTGCGGCGACGGCGGGTCTCGGCCTGAGCGGCGCCTGGGTCCTGTGCGCCGGTCCCTTGTTGTGGGCAGTCGCCATGCTGATGCGCCGGAAGATTTCGCCCCTGCTGGTAATCTGGGTATTGTGCCTGTTATCGCTGAGTTGGTCTCAGCTGCGTTGAAGTAAGGATCGACAGATGCAGAAAAAAGGTTTTACGATCGTGAACCGCCTGGGTTTGCACGCCCGGGCTGCGGCGCAGCTTGTGCAGACGGCCAACCGCTTTGGGTCGGACGTAATTATTGTCAAGGATGGAGAAGAGGTGAATGGCAAGAGCATCATGGGGATTTTGATGCTCGCTGCTGCCCAGGGATCGAATATTCTTGTGCAGGTTAACGGGGACGATGCCGTGCAGGCTCTTGAGGCCATCGGCAAACTGATTGAGGATGGCTTTGGAGAAGATTGAACGGAAAACCGTGGATGAGGTGAAGCTACTTGGTATCGGGGCTTCACCGGGAATCGCTATCGGGGCCAGTTATGTACTGGATCGCACCCGCATCAGGCCCGTCGAGCGAACTATTGCTCCGACGGAAGTTGCTGCCGAAATCGAGGCATTTCGAAACGCGGTCAGCGTATCAAAAAAGCAGCTCGAGGATGTCAAACAAGGCGTCGCCGATCGGCGCCTGGCCGAACATCTGCATATCATCGACACCCATCTGTTGATACTGGAAGATCAGCTGCTGGTCGATGATTCCATCGCCCTGATCGAAAACAGCCTGATCAATGCTGAAGGGGCACTCAGGCGTACCCTGGACAAGTTCCGGGGTGTTTTTGAAACCATTGAAGATGAATACCTTCGCGAGCGTCGTTCGGATATCGACTTTGTCGGTGAGCGACTGCTGCGCAACCTGATCGGCGCCACCCAGCATTCCCTGCCCGAACTGGACCAGAAGTCGATCATTGTGGCCCACGACCTGTCTCCCGCGGATACCATGCAGATGGACAAATCCCGGGTGATCGGTTTTATTACGGACGTGGGAGGGCGCACCGCCCACACCGCGATCCTCGCCCGCTCTCTGGGGATTCCAGCGGTGGTCGGGCTCGAGTCGGCGACCGCTTTGATTCGGGAGAGCCTGCCTTTGATTATCGACGGCTCCTCCGGCGTGGTCATCCTCAATCCCAGTGAAGCGACCTTCAAGAGTTACCTGGAGAAGAAACAGCTCTACGAATATCATCAGCAGGAACTGCTCGGCTATCGTGAACTGGCGGCTGAAACCCTCGACGGTCATCGTATCACCTTGCGAGGCAACGTCGAGTTGCCGGCCGAGGTCGAGCTGGCCTGTCAGGAAGGGGCGCAGGGGGTCGGGCTGTATCGCACGGAATTTATCTACATGAATCGCACCGGCACGCCCAGTGAGGAGGAGCAATACCGGGCCTACCGGGAAGTTGTCGAGCGGATGGCGCCCCATCCGGTGACCATCAGAACCCTGGATGTCGGCGGCGACAAACTGGTTTCGCACATCGATCTTTCCGATGAAGCCAACCCGGCCCTGGGCCTGCGGGCGATACGGTTTTCCCTGAAGGAAGAAGCGCTGTTCATCGCCCAATTACGAGCCATTCTGCGGGTCGCGGCCCACGGCAGGGTGCGGGTTCTGTTTCCGATGATAACGGGTCTGACCGAAATTCGGCGGTGCAAAGAATTGCTTGAGAAGGCCAGGGCCGACCTTCGGGCCGAAGGATATGACTGCGAGGCCCGAATCGAGGTGGGCATAATGATCGAAACGCCCTCGGCGGTTTTGATTTGCGAGGTTCTGGCCCAGGAAGTCGATTTTCTTTCCGTGGGCACCAACGACCTGATTCAATACTGTCTGGCCATCGACCGTGGTAATGAGCATGTGGCCTATCTCTACGAACCCCTGCACCCGGCGGTGCTCAGGGCTCTGCAGATGGTTTGCCGGGCAGCGAAGAGCGCCGGTATCGAGGCGGGAGTCTGCGGTGAAATGGCCGCCGAACCGCTCTACGCCCTGGTGCTGCTTGGACTGGGCTTTGACGAACTGTCGATGAATGCCGCTTCGATTCCCCGCGTCAAACGCATTTTGCGGCAGGTGAGTCAGGTCGAGGTAGTCGAACTGGTAACCCAATTGCTCCAGTTCGGCACGGCACCGGATGTTTTAAGGCGCCTTGAAGAGGCCCTGCTTGAACGTTTTCCCGATATTGTCCCCGATAACTGAGCCGGTTTCTTGACTTTCTGAGGGTCTTCGATCTAGAATTCACCGGTTTCAGGCTGCTGCCCTTCGATTGCTCGGAGATTGGCATGCGGTTTGATTGTCGGCAAGGGCTGATCGTATTCCCCACATAGCAACCACCATTCACATAGCAGGAGGGCCCGTCTCTATGGCGATGACCGATTTTCTTTTTACTTCCGAATCCGTAAGCGAAGGACATCCCGATAAAATTGCGGATCAGATCTCCGACAGCGTTCTCGACGCCATCATGGCGGAAGATCCTCATTGCCGGGTTGCTTGCGAAACCCTGGTGACGACAGGGATGATCATGCTGGCCGGGGAAATCACCAGCAAAGCCAGGATCGACTACGCGGATGTGGCACGCCAGGCGGTGAAAGAGATCGGCTATAACGATTCGGCTATGGGTTTTGACTGGGAAACCTGTGCTGTCCTGACCGCCATTGATTCCCAGTCGCCCGATATCTCTCAGGGGGTGACCGAGGGCCAGGGCCTGTACAAAGAGCAGGGTGCCGGCGATCAGGGGCTTATGTTCGGCTATGCTTGTAACGAAACGGCTGAGTTGATGCCGATGCCCATCACCTTTGCCCATCGCCTGACGGCGCGCATGGCCGAGGTCCGCAAGAGCGGTCTGCTGACCTTTCTGCGGCCCGACAGCAAATCCCAGGTTTCCATTCAGTACATCAACGACAAGCCGATTCGAATCGATACGGTGGTGGTTTCTTCCCAGCACGAACCGGACGTGACTTACGACACGCTACGGGAGGCTCTTGTCGAAGAGGTGATAAAAAAGGTTATTCCAGCCGAGATGATGGATGAAAAGACCCGGTTTTTCGTCAATCCCACGGGTCGCTTCGTGATTGGCGGGCCTCAAGGCGATTGTGGGCTTACCGGCCGCAAGATTATCGTCGACACCTACGGCGGTCAGGGTTCCCACGGTGGTGGTGCTTTCTCCGGCAAAGATCCTTCCAAGGTTGATCGCAGCGCTTCTTATATGGCTCGCTACGTGGCAAAAAATATCGTCGCCGCCGGACTGGCAACCAAGTGCGAAGTACAACTGGCTTACGCTATCGGCGTGGCGGAGCCGGTCTCGGTGATGGTCAACACCTTTGGAACCGGTGTGATTCCCTCCAATGACATTGCCCGAGTGGTACGGGAAGAATTTGACATGCGTCCCGCAGCAATTATCGCCTCCCTCGACCTGCTGCGTCCCATCTACCGGAAAACTGCCGCCTACGGCCATTTTGGTCGCGAGTTGCCCGAATTCACCTGGGAAAAGACCGATCGCATCGCCTCGTTGCGAAACAAAGCGGGACTTTGATCGGGATTCCGATCAGTTGCTAGAAAAGACAAAAGAGGCGAACCTGGTATTACGGTCCGCCTTTTTTGATGCCAATTTTTCGGCTCTTTGGCTTCTGCCGGTTTGTTCGACGTGCAATGCTGAAACGACTTCAGCGATTCCGCAGCGCATTGTGCGGAAGGAGGACGAATGTGGTAATATAATTGCCAAACAAATTCCGAAAAAGGAGTGCATTATGAAATCAAACAGGGTTGTTCAGTTGGCGATGGCTTTAATGATTGGTGGAGCGCTGGCGGCCTGCACCTCCTACAAGAGTCAGGAAGTCGGCTTTCGGCATCCCTCCGCCCATGCCAACTTGCAGGTTGTGGCCGGAGCTGAAATCGCCGCCCAGTCCTATGCCGACGGTCGCGCGGCACGAGAGGCTTTCGGTTTTGATATTCGATCCGCCGGTCTTCTGCCGGTGCAGATTGTCATTGACAATGGCGGCATCAGTCCCCTTGAGGTGGTTGCCGAGCAGACTTTTCTCATTGACGGAGAAGGCCGTCTCTGGAACCTTCTCGACAGCCGCACGGCTTACCAGCGGGTTGAATCGAGTTCCGAATATGCCCGTATTGCCAAGGGAGCGGGGCGGGGGTCAATTCTCGGCGGTGCCGGCGGCGCGGTACTCGGCGCGGCGATCGGCATTCTGACCGGAGAGAATGTCGCTTCGGCGACCTTTAAGGGCGCCGCCGTCGGTGGTGCCGGCGGCGCGGTGATCGGCGGCACCCAGGAAGGCACATCCGGTGAGGCCAGTCGCCAGATCGGGCGGGATCTGGCCAACAAACAGCTGGTGAATCAGGCTATCGAGCCCGGGGACCTGGCTCAGGGGTTCCTGTTTTTTCCCGGAGAAGCCCCATCCGCGTCCCTGCTGCGGCTGCAGCTTCGAGAGACCCGCAGCGGCGAGGTTCACAGGCTGATGCTTGCTCTGCCATGACATGAGCTACAGCAATGGTACAGAAGCGGGAAACGGCCTTCATGGCGTCTCCCGCTTTTTACTTGACCGCACGGGTAGTCCGTGATAGATCAGGAAAAGTTGATATATGGTCAAGGGAAAGTTGATCAATGATGCTGGCACTTCTGAAAGCCCTCTCCGATTCAACCCGTCTGCGTCTTTTGGGGATCCTTTCCCACGGAGAATTTACCGTGCAGGAGCTTACCGCCATTCTTGCCATGGGTCAGTCGCGTATATCCCGACATCTGCGGATACTGACGGACGTCGGGGTGGCTTCGGTCAAGCGTCAGGGGACCTGGGGTTATTACGGCCTCGATCGAAAAAACCCCCTGTTTCAGGCAATCTGGGAGCATCTCCAGGAGCATCTGGAGGAGATGGACGATTGGCGCGCGGATCGGCGCAACCTGATCTCGATTCTGGAGGAGCGACGGGTTCGCAGCCAGCGCTTTTTTGATCAACATGCATGCCGTTGGGACAGGCTGACCCGGGATTTGTTGCCCGTAGCCGACTATCGTGACGAGTTGCTGGATCAGATACCGGATTGCAGCACCCTGCTGGAGGTCGGCTGCGGTACTGGCGGACTGCTTTTGTCTTTGCGGGGCAGGGCCGAGCGGCTATTGGCCGTAGACCATTCGCTGGCCATGCTCAATGAAGCACGACGACGCTGCGGTCCGGTTGAGGGCAGGGCGATAGAGTTTCGTCTCGGCGAAATGAGCCATCTGCCCCTGGGCGACGGTGAGGTGGATTGGGCAGTTCTCAATATGGTGCTGCATCATGCCCCGCAACCGGCGGCGGTGCTGCAAGAACTGGCCCGGGTTCTGGTGCCCGGTGGCGGACTGACCATTGCCGATCTGCAGCGTCACGACCGGGAATGGGTACGAGACGAGTTGGCCGATCAATGGCTGGGTTTTGGTGTCGAAGAACTGGAAAACTGGTTTATTGCCGCCGGTTTTTGCCGGCCCCTGGTCAGCCGTATCAGTGGCCGGGAGCAACAATGCCCGGTTCTGCTGTGCATGGGCAGAAAAGCGCAACATTCGTCACAGATTATGACAAAGATCGGGAATACATCCAACAGACAACCATGCTAACAAGTTTTCATCCGGAGTTTCCAGAAGGATACAAACAAGGAGGTTCATACGATGGCTGATACGCTCACTGCCGATTATCTGGTCAAGGATATTACCCTGGCCGACTGGGGCCGCAAGGAGATTCGCATAGCGGAAGCGGAAATGCCTGGTCTGATGGCGCTGCGGGAGGAGTTTGGCGCCAGCAAACCGCTGGCCGGGGCCCGCATTACCGGTTCGCTGCATATGACCATTCAGACGGCGGTGTTGATCGAGACGCTGGTTGCCCTCGGCGCAGACGTGCGCTGGGCGAGCTGTAACATCTATTCAACCCAGGATCATGCCGCCGCCGCCATCGCCGCAGCGGCGATTCCGGTTTTTGCCTACAAGGGCGAGACGCTGGAAGAATATTGGCAATATACCAAGGCGGCACTGAGTCATCCGGAAGGGCCGAATCTGATCGTTGACGACGGTGGTGACGCCACCTTGCTGGTGCACCGGGGCGTCGCCCGGGAAAAACTCTATGAAGAAACCGGTTCGCTGCCAGCGGTTTCCGGGGACAACAAGGAGTTATCCATTGTCGACCGGTTGCTTAACGAGACCCTCGCCGAAGATCCTCGATTCTGGCGAAACATGTCCCGCGAACTGCGGGGTGTGAGCGAAGAGACCACTACCGGAGTGCACCGGCTGTATCAGATGGCCCGGGAGGGAAGCCTTCTGTTTCCAGCCTTTAACGTCAACGACGCGGTCACCAAGAGCAAGTTCGATAACCTCTACGGGTGCCGTGAGTCACTTATTGACGGGATCAAGAGGGCTACGGATGTGATGATTGCCGGCAAGAAATGCGTGGTGCTCGGATATGGGGATGTGGGCAAGGGCTGTGCTCAGGCCTTTCGCGGCATGGGGGCCATGGTCTCTGTCACGGAAATCGATCCGATCTGCGCCTTGCAGGCCGCCATGGAAGGATTTCCGGTGGTGCGTATGGACCAGGCCTGCGGTTGGGGAGATATTTTTGTGACCACCACCGGCAACGTGGATGTGATTACCCGGCAACAACTGGACCAAATGAAAAATGAAGCGATCGTCTGCAATATCGGTCATTTCGATTCGGAAATTCAGGTCGATTCCCTGTACGACGATGAGGCTCTCAAGGTTCACGAAATCAAGCCCCAGGTGGATCAGATCGAATGGCCCGACGGCAAGCGGGTCACCATTCTCGCTCGCGGACGTCTGGTCAACCTCGGCTGCGCCACCGGCCATCCTTCCTTTGTCATGTCGGCCTCCTTTACCAACCAGGTTCTGGCGCAAATTGAGTTGTGGACCTGCTTTGACCGCTACCGGAATCAGGTCTATGTGCTGCCCAAGCACCTGGACGAAAAGGTCGCCCGACTGCACCTTGGCAAACTTGGGGTGGAACTGACCGAACTTACCGCCGAACAGGCCGACTACCTGGGGGTGCCGGCCGCCGGACCCTACAAACCCGATCATTACCGTTACTGAGGGAATACCAAAACGGCGGGGCTGGGAGGTGTGCAAACGCACAGTTGTGAAATGGGGTTTCCGTTGTGGTTTTATACGCAATCCAACGTGGTGCCCCGCGACCGGATGAGTCACAATCAGATCATCTAAGCCCCTGATCGTTACGGGTAAACGAATCGGGTCTTAAACCTCCATCTTGTGGCGCGTTGTCCTTACCTCCTGAGCAACGCGCCTTTTTTTAAGTTTTTCATGCCGGAAACGGTAATTTTTTTGAACAGCGGTTTGCGCGAGTCCGCGGAGCCCAGAACCTGTTCCGAAGCAACAGGAGAGCAGTTCAAACTCACCTTGCCCTCTTTCCCGCGAGTCGCTATAATCCCCCCCGTTGTCATCTGCCGAAGGAGTCCTGAACATGTTTCGTGAAGAAAATGAGGAACTCAGCAAGCTCCAGTTGAAGCTCGACGAGCTGAGGGGGTATCTTTGAACTGCCGACAAAAAAAGAGCGTGTCGCCGAACTGGAGGCGGAAATGGCCCGTCCCGGTTTCTGGGAGCAGGGCGACAAGGCCCAGGATCTACTGAAAGAGCGCACCGTCCTGGAAAAGGTCGTCTCCCGGTGGGAGCAGGTAAGTCGGGAGCTGGAAGATCTCCAGGTGTTGGTGGAACTGGGTGAGGAGGGGGAAGATCAGGAAACCCTGCAGGAGGTTCGTGAACTGCTGCCCCGGTTGGTCCAGCAGGTGGCCAAGATGGAATTTGCCCGCATGCTTTCCGGGGAGCACGATGCCAACAACGCCATTTTCAGCATTAACGCCGGTGCCGGCGGTCTGGAAGCCCAGGACTGGGCTGAAATGCTGCTGCGAATGTATCTGCGTTTTTTTGAAAAAAAAGGTTACAAGGCCGACATTACGGATTATCAGCCCGACGAGGAAGGCGGTATCAAGAGCGTCACCGTTTTTGTCGAAGGCGATTATGCCTACGGCTGGCTGCGTTCGGAAATCGGCATTCACCGGCTGGTTCGCATTTCACCTTTTGACTCCGGCGGCCGTCGCCACACCTCCTTCTGTTCGGTGTTCGTGTTCCCCGAACTATCGGACGAAGTCGATGTGGAAATCAATGACAAGGATCTCAAGGTCGACACCTATCGGGCCAGCGGCGCCGGTGGTCAGCATATCAATAAAACCGACTCGGCTATTCGCATCACCCACCTCCCCACCAATACCGTGGTGTCCTGCCAGAGTGAGCGGTCTCAGCATAAAAACCGGGCAACGGCAATGAAACAGCTTAAGGCCCGACTCTATGAGTTGGAGCGAACCAAAAAAGAACAAGAGGCCTCCGCCATCGCCGGAGAGAAGATGGAGATCGGATGGGGCAGCCAGATTCGCTCTTACGTTCTGCACCCCTACCGCATGGTCAAGGACCATCGCACCGGGTATGAGGTGGGCAATACCGAGGCGGTTCTCGGCGGCGATCTCGACGGCTTTATCGAGGCGTATCTGCTGCAGGGAAAGTAGGGTTTACTCTTGTCTGCGTTTGTTTTTATGGGGGTGTGTAACCGCTTGTTAAGCACTTTTCGAGCATGCCTGCGAAGGCAGGCTTTTCCCTTGACTTGCCCCGGGCCATTGTTTAGGTTGTGTTGTTTTGGACGGGGATAGAAAGGGTTCCATTGTCATGGAAGAACTCAGCGAGATCCTGTTGCAGCGCCGGGCCAAGGTCGAAGAATTTCGCCGCCAGGGGATCAATCCTTTTGCCAACGATTTTTCCGTCAGTCACTGTGTCGAGGCCATCCACAAGGCACATGCCGATCAGGATGCGGCGGAACTGGCGCAGGCTGAACAGCGCTACGCTGTCGGCGGCCGAATCATGGCCCGCCGGGATTTCGGCAAGGCGGCCTTCATCCAGCTGCAGGACCGCAGCGGCCGGCTGCAGATTTTCGTCCGTCGGGACGAGATTGGCGACGCCGCTTTTGAGCAATTTCGCAAGCTGGATATCGGCGACATTGTCGGTGTCACCGGAAAGCCCTTTCGCACCAAAACCAACGAGTTGTCGCTGCGAGCCGAGTCCCTGCAACTGTTGACCAAGTCGCTGCAGGTGCTGCCGGAAAAATGGCACGGGCTGACCGATGTGGAGACCCGCTACCGGCAGCGTTATCTGGACATGATCGTCAACCCCCAGGTTCGCGAAGTCTTCAAGAAACGCAGCCGCATCGTCAGCCTGATTCGCGACTTCATGGTCGACAACGATTTCCTCGAAGTCGAGACGCCGATGATGCAGCCGGTCGCCGGCGGCGCCACTGCGAAACCTTTCGTGACTCATCACAACACCCTCAAGATGGATCTTTTCCTTCGAATCGCCCCGGAACTTTATCTCAAGCGCCTGGTGGTGGGGGGGTTTGAGCGGGTTTTTGAGATCAATCGCAACTTCCGCAACGAGGGAATCTCGATCCAGCATAATCCCGAATTCACCATGATGGAATTCTATCAGGCCTACGCCACCTATCACACCCTGATGGATTTTACCGAAAAGCTGATCTGTCATGTGGCTCAGCAGGTGGTTGGTTCCCTGGTGATTCCCTATGGCGGCAAAGAGGTCGATCTGTCGCCTCCCTGGGAGCGCCTGACCCTTAAACAGGCGGTCATTCACTACGGCCGGGTCGAGGCGGCGGTGCTCGAGGACAAAGGGCGCGCCCTCGATTACGCCCGGCAGCTCGGCCTGGATTTCGACGACAGCATCGGACACGGCAAACTGCTGACGGAGATCTTTGACGCAGTGGTCGAACCGAAACTCTGGAACCCCACCTTCATCACCGAATATCCCACCGAAGTCTCGCCCCTGTCGCGTAAGAACGACAGCAATCCCGAGGTGGTGGACCGGTTTGAACTCTTTATCGTCGGCCGGGAACTGGCCAATGCCTTCTCCGAGTTGAACGATCCCATCGATCAGAAACAACGTTTTCAGGACCAGTTGGCTGAAAAAGAGGCGGGCGATGAAGAGGCCCATGCCATGGACGAGGATTATATTCGAGCTCTGGAATACGGACTGCCTCCCACGGCCGGTGAAGGTATCGGCATCGATCGACTGGTCATGCTGCTGACGGATTCCGCCTCAATCAGGGATGTCATTCTGTTTCCCCAGCTGCGACCCGAAAGCCGCCATTAGCAGGTTTTCCGGTCAGCTGATTATCGGCTTTCCGTTATTTTTTCCCAGTATTCACCGGGGGATCATGGGCTACGAGTGGTTTGTCAGTCTGCGCTATCTGCGTGCCAAGCGTAAACAGACCTTTATATCGGTCATCTCCTTTATTTCCATCGCCGGGGTCACTCTCGGTGTGGCCGCTCTGATTATTGTGCTGGCGGTCATGACCGGTTTTCATGACGGCGTGCGGCAGCAGATTCTCGGCAATATTCCCCACGTTCTGGTTCAGCAGCCGCGAGGGAATATTTCTGCATACCAGGAACTGGTCGTCGAGCTGGAAGAGTTTTCTCCCCAGGTGCTGGCCGTCACTCCCTTTGTTTCTCGGGAGGCCATGTTGCTGGCGAGTCGCAACGTGGCCGCCGTCAATGTCAAGGGGTTGCCCCGGGGGCACAAGGTTTTTCAGCAGTCTTTTGTCGCTGCCGCCGGCAATGAAATCGAAGAGAAACTCTTTACCGACTCTGTGGGACCCCCGGGCCTGATTATCGGCCTGGATACGGCGGCGACCCTGGGGGTGACAGTGGGTGATACCGTCAATGTCATTCCACCGATGTTTTCCATCACCCCCTTCGGGATGATACCGAAGATGAAACCGTTTCGGGTGGTGGGCATTCTTGGCCGCCAGGGTGG
>SLLR01000077.1 GCA_007134025.1 Desulfuromonadaceae bacterium
ACTGCTTAGTTATATGGAGCAGTTCCACCGTTTTCAACACACTTCGTGAACCGCCGTATACGGAACCGTACGTACGGTGGTGTGGGAGGACGGCAGGGGCGACCCTGCCTCCTACCCGATCTCCAGGTGGCGGTGGCCGTTCTTGACAGGTGGCGGAGGCAGGGGATAACATACACTCCCTTGACCGCCGAGGGCTTCGCCCTTTTCCTGCCGCCCACCGGCATGAGAGTCGCTCAACCGATTACCGCACAGAAAGACGGGTTCATGAATCAGCGATTGAAAAGACTTATCCACGATGCCCTGAAGGTCTGCTACGAACGGGGCAGCTTGTGTTCTTTTACGTATCCCGAAATAGTTCTGGAAGTGCCGGCCCGTTCCGAGCACGGTGATTTTTCCACCAACCTGGCGATGGTTCTGGCGCGGGCTGAAAAAACCGCTCCGCGCAAGGTCGCTGAAACACTGGCCTCAGTTCTTGAAGAGACCGCAGACGAGTGGGGACGGGTGGAAATTGCCGGCCCGGGGTTTATCAATTTTTTTGTTGCTGCGGGATACTGGTTCGCTGTTCTTGACGAGGTGCACAGGCTAGGGCCCGAATATGGCCGCAGCGATATAGGGCGGGGAAAAAAAGTCCAGGTCGAATTTGTCAGTGCCAATCCGACCGGTCCCCTGCACATCGGTCATGGCCGAGGGGCTGCTACCGGAGACGCGGTGGCGGCGGTACTGAGCGCAGCAGGTTACGAGGTTCAGCGAGAATATTATCTCAATGATGCCGGCAATCAGATGCAGACCCTTGGTCGCTCGCTGTTGCTACGCTATCGGGAACTGCTTGGTGAATCGCTGGAATTTCCCGAGGACTGTTACCAGGGAGATTATGTTCGCGAACTGGCCCGCGAATATCTGGAACAGAAGGGAGCACTGCTGCTTGATCTGCCCGAACAGGATGCCGTTCGAGAGATCGGCAATTTTGGTGGAAATTGCATCCGTGACGGTATCGATCAGGATCTGAGGGATTTTGGTGTCTGTTTCGACAACTGGTACAGCGAACAGAGCCTTTATGACCGCGGCGCCGTTGAAAGGGGCATTGTTTTGCTCAAAGAGCGGGGACTCACCTATGAGCATGAGGGCGCCCTGTGGTTCCGGACCACGGATTTCGGCGATGACAAGGACCGGGTTCTGGTGCGATCCAACGGCAATATGACCTATTTCGCTTCAGACGTGGCCTACCATAAGGAAAAATTCGAGCGCGGTTTCGATCGGGTGATCGATGTCTGGGGTGCCGATCATCACGGATACGTTCCGCGCATGAAAGCTGTGCTCGCCGGACTGGGCAGGGACGCGGAGGATCTTCAGTGCATTCTGGTTCAATTGGTCAACCTGTTGCGGGCCGGAAAGCAAGTGGCCATGAGTACTCGTTCCGGTGAATTCGTGACGCTGCGGGAGGTGATTGACGAGGTTGGCCGGGATGCCTGCCGCTTCATCTTTCTTTCCCGCCGTTCGGACAGCCAGCTCGATTTCGATCTTGAGTTGGCAAAGAAACAGAGCAACGAAAATCCGGTATACTATGTTCAGTACGCTCATGCCCGGGTGTGCAGCATCAACCGCAACGCTGCCGAAGCGGGACTGAGTCTGCCGACTGGGGGAGAATCGGATCTTGGTTGTTTAATCCTGGAAGATGAGCTTGCGCTGGTTAAATTGCTTTCCCGTTACGGGGACGTTGTGGAGGGTGCGGCACTGCATTGTGAACCCCATCGCATTGTCTTCTATCTGCAGGAACTCGCGGCCCGTTTTCACTCCTACTACAACAAGGGACGGGTTGTGACCGAGGATCTTGAAACCAGCCGAGCTCGTTTATATCTCGTCAACGGGGTGCGTACCGTTCTGGAAAATGCCCTTTTACTGCTTGGTGTTTCCGCACCGGAAAGAATGTAAACAGGAGGTTTGGCGATGACGCAAAACGTAGTGAGTCGTTCTCAGCGACGCATGGAGAAGAAGCAGACCCTGCTGATGGTGTCCCTGTTGCTGGTGGTCGCGCTGGTCGGGTTTTCTCTGGGTGTCATGGTCGGCCGCAGCGGAGATCAGCAACTGGTTGCGGAAGAACGGCTTCCGGTGCAAAAGCCGGTGGTAGCAGATGAGGGGGATGTCCATAAGCCGCAAGTCGCTTCAGCAGGGGGTGCCGAACGGCCTCTGCTGACTTTTTTTGAAACCCTGGAAGCCGATCAGCAGAATGCTCTGGGCAGCGGTATCAACCTTATGCCTTCGCCCCCCGCAGTGGCTCCGACACCAGAACCGCCTTCAGCTGCGGCTAAGGTTGAGACCGAGCCAGCGGTTCAGTCGGCCCGGCCAGCCACCACTTCCGCTCCGACGGTTGCTCCGACGGTCGCTCCGACGGTCGCTCCGACCCGGCCGGCGGTCAGCGCCACCGGTCGCTACCTTGTTCAGGTAGCCTCGGTTCAAAATCAGAAAGGTGCTGAAGGTCTTCGTGACCGGATGAAAAAGCAGGGTTACGAAGCATTTGTGGAAAAGGTCGATCTGGAAGCGAGGGGAATCTGGCACCGGGTCTACGCCGGTCCTTTTGTTACTCGGGAGGATGCGGATCGGGCCGTCGAGTCGTTAAAAGCGGATCGGATTTCTTCGGCGCCTCTGGTGCGTCAACGCTGAACAGACGCTATGGCGCTAAGTCCGACGATTGCGCCCGGGCAGGGGTCTTATGAGCCCTAGTTTCCCACGGTCAAAAGCAAGGAAAACGTCTGCCACGGCAAGCCGGGAAGGACGATTATACCCTTGACATTTTCATGGCAAAGGATCATATTTGCCTTCCTGACGCGGGGTGGAGCAGTTCGGTAGCTCGTCGGGCTCATAACCCGAAGGTCGCAGGTTCAAATCCTGCCCCCGCTACCATAAAAAAACAGGACCTGCCTCCAAGGCAGGTCTTTTTTTATGGTCTGTGGCTTGCCCCATAAGTGGGGCGGGATGGTGGGGCTCTGTGCCACACATTTTTTATTCAAAAGTACTCAGACCATAAGACTTCCGTCTGTACAGCCTGTCCTTCCATTCTTTTCCTGCTTTTCCGTTTTCGTCACAAGTCCCCGATTCAAAGAAACCCATCACATTTCCAGCAACTTGTCGAGCCATGGCGGGTGGCTTGGGTCGCTTTCGCCGGCTTTTGCAAATTTAAGCCTCTGTCCTGACTCTGCACAAAGAGTTTGGCTCGTCTGTTGCTTATTTTGGAAGGTGGATCGGCATGTCATTTGGAAAGTGGGCAAAGGATGCTCAGGGCGATACGGAGGCGTTGATGAAGGCAGGAGTTGGCATCAGTTGTGAGGAGGACGCTCGGCAGGCCGGCGCCCGGGCCGCCATGGCCGCGGTGGATAAGTCCGGGCCGGCCGTCGTAGGGATCGTGGTTGGAGCAGGCCACTACGACGGGGATGAGGTGATGGCCGGTGTTCGATCGGTACTGGGAAGCGCCCGATTGGTCGGTGCCAGCTGTGCGGGTTTTTTTTCGTCGCAAGGTGTTTTTTCTCGAGGGATTGCGGTTTTGTCACTGTCCGGGGTTGAACTTGTCGGAGAAACAGCCTGTGTAGGGGCAGACCACCCGGATGTTCAGGAGACTGGACGGATTCTGGGCCGGGAACTGTTGCAGAGCGGAAAGGGGCAGGGAGCGATTCTGTGCTTCCCTGACAGTTTTGAGGGCCAGGTTTCCCAGCTTGTTGACAGTCTCTACGATACTCTCGGCCCGGAATTTCTTTATTTTGGGGGAGGTGCCGGAGATGGCTGGAAAATACTTGACTCCTGGCAGGGTACGGAAAAGCGGATCGTATCCCAAGGCGTAGCCGCGGCTTTGCTTGGCGGCCGCCGTTTTGTCGGCGGCGTTGCCCATGGCTGGGTTCCCGAAGGGGCTCCCCTGGTGGTAACCCGCGCCAAGGGGCGTGTTATTTTTGAACTGGACGGCCGCTCGGCCTTCGACGTGTATGCTGAGCGTTTGGGCGGCTTTGCCGCCGAATCCTTCGCAGAAACCGCCATGCGTCATCCTCTGGGGATCTGCTACGGACCAGAGCGTTTTATCATTCGCGACCCCCTGCAGGTGATCAACGGGACGGCTATCCAATTTATCAGCGCGATTCCCAACCAGACCGTTGCCTATATTATGAAGCCGCGCGAGGATTACGACCTGGCCATGGGGCGTCAACTGTCCGAGCGTGTTCTGGACCAGTTGCAGAAGGCCGACTTTGCCCTGATCAGTTATTGTATTTCCCGGTCACTGCTGATGGGCGAGGCCTGCAAAAAGGAGCTTTCCGCCCTGGTAGACCCTTTAGGTTCGATTCCCTATCTTGGCTTTATGGCCTACGGTGAGATCGGTTCCTACGGAGATGCTCCGCAATTTCATAACAAGAGCATTTCCTTACTGATCGGAGGTGCGTAGGGCATGCATGATTTTGAACTGGCGGTTCTCTACGAACTGTCGTCTCAAGAGTCTTTTGTCACGGTAGAGGCTCTTTTTGAAGACCTGAAGACCAAGCTCAGTCGGATCTTTGCAGCTCGCCGGGTTGTTCTGGAGGTGGCCGGTGAAAGGGTTTTTTATTGGGGGTTCGGCCAGCAGAAGGTGCTTCCGGGACAGCGACTGGTCAGTGCTCATAAGGTATACGAAAGAACCCTTGGAGATGAACCGGTCTTAGGTCGTTTCTGGCTGGAGAAGGTTGCCACTTTCCAGGATTGCGAGCCACGACTGCTCGATATTTATTGTCGGCAGATTGAGCGTTCATTGCGCTCCATCAAAACCAATCAGGAACTGCTTTCCGCGCATATGCGTTTTCGGGAAATGGCTGAACATGCTCCCATGCTGGCTATTCATGGTTTTGATTCCGAAGGGCGCATACTTTACTGGAATCGTACTGCCGAGAAAATTTACGGATTTTCCAGGGAAGAAATGCTCGGCATGAAAGTCACCCCTGAACATACCGGATATGCTTTTTACCGGCAGTTTAAGCAGGTACTGGACAATCCGCCGCTGGCGGGAGAAC
>SLLR01000140.1 GCA_007134025.1 Desulfuromonadaceae bacterium
CATCCACGAAGGTGTGGCAGACGCCTTTGTAGTGCTTGATGACCGGAATCCGCGAATGCTCGCTGACAAAACGAATCAGCCCCTCACCGCCCCGGGGAATGATCAGGTCGATGTCGTCTTCCAGCTTGAGCAATTCGGTAATCGCCTTCCGATCGGTGGTGGTCACCACCTGCAGGGCGCCCCCGGGCAGTCCCATGGCCAGCAGTTCCTGCTTCAATACGGCGCCGATGGCGACATTGGAATGGATGGCTTCCGAGCCGCCCCGCAGCACCACCGCGTTGCCGCTTTTCAGACACAGCCCGGCGGCGTCGGCGGTGACGTTGGGCCGGGATTCGTAGACGATGCCGATAACCCCCAGGGGAATGCGCATCCGCCCCACCTGAATGCCGTTGGGACGCCGTCGCATGTCGCTGATTTCGCCTACCGGATCGGGCAGCTCCGCCACTTCCCGAAGACCGTCGGCCATAGCGGTGACCCGTTGCTCGTTCAGCACCAGACGATCGATCATGGCCGCCGACAGGCCTTTTTCCCGAGCCCTCGCGATATCCTTGCCATTTTCCGCAATCACCTCGGAAGCGGCCCGCTCCAGAGAATCGGCCATCCGTCGCAGCATGTCGTTTTTGACCGTGGACGAAAGATTGGCCATGATTTCCGTTGACTGCCGGGCCTCCCGGGCCAGTTTCACCATCTGCTCCTGAATAGTCATTGCTTACTCCTTGCCGCTTGCGGTCGGTTTTGCGTTCTGTTTTTTCAACACCAGGTTGTCCCGATGGATCACCTCATCGCCGTACTGGTAGCCGAGCAACTCTTCGATCCGCTGAGAGTTGTGTCCGCGAATGCGTCCCAGTTCCGCCTCGGAATAGTTGACGACTCCCCGGGCGAATTCCCGGCCCTCGGCGTCGCACAGGCGCACCGCATCGCCCCGCTCAAAATGCCCTTCAATGCCAAGAATACCCGAAGGCAGCAAACTTTTGCCCCGGGTTGCAAGAGCCTGTCGTGCGCCCTCGTCGACCAGCAGTCGCCCCCGGCAGTTTTTGGTAAAGGCGATCCAGTGCTTGCGGGCGGTAAGACGGTCGACGGCGGGCAGAAACCAGGTTCCCAACTCCTCGCCGGCAAACAGCCGGCTCAGAGTATCGGGCTTGCGGCCATTGACAATCAACGTGCTGACACCGTACAGGGAAGCCCGTTTGGCCGCCTCGATCTTGGTTGCCATGCCGCCGGTGCCAACGTCGCTCCCGGTACCACCGGCCATCTGCTCGATTTCCGGTGTAATCTGCTCGATCCGGGATATCAGTCGCGCCCCGGGATTGCTGCGGGGATCGCTGTCATAGAGACCATCCACATCGGAAAGAATCACCAGCAGATCGGCCTCAGCGAGATTGGTCACCAGGGCCGAAAGGTTGTCGTTGTCGCCGAAACGAATCTCGTCCACCACCACTGTGTCGTTTTCATTGATGATGGGCACAATGCTGTATTCAAGCAGTACCATCAACGTATTTCGGGCGTTGAGAAAGCGCCGCCGGTTGGCCAGATCGTCCCGGGTCAGCAGAATCTGGGCGACCCGCCGGTCCCATAACCGAAAAGCATCCTTGTAATATCGCATCAGCCGGCTCTGGCCGATGGCGGCTGCCGCCTGCTTGAGGGGAATGGTGGCGGGTCGGCCGGCAATTCCAAGGTCGCCCTTACCGATGGCGACGGCTCCGGAACTGACCAGCAGCACTTCGTAGCCCTGAGCGATGAGTCCGTTGATATCCGCGACCAGAGCTTCGATGATCGCCGGATCGACCCCGTCAGCGCCGACCAGCACTCCGCTGCCCACTTTGATCACGACCCGTTTCACACGGTCGAGAAGCTCTTTGCGCATGCTCCTGCCTTCCATCCCAATGGGTTTTCTGGTGTGTGTTTCGGTGAAAAATCGGCTTGGATATTACTTGCCGCAACAAAAGCCTGTCAAGCCGGCGACGCCTTGTCGCCGACCTTCCCGGACCGCAGCCGGGACAATTCCCGGGCCACGCAGTTCACCAGTTCCTCAAGACCCGTGCCGGTCACCGCCGACACCTGCAGGGCGTGTAATCCCCGTTGGGCGAAGACCGCCGTCACGGCCTCGGCCCGCTCCCGAACTTCCGTCACGTCCGCCTTGGTCAGAACCACCAGCTGCGGCTTGTCCAGCAGCCGCGGGTTATGCTGCTCCAATTCGCGGTTGATGGTGTCAAACCGTTCCACGGGATCGCCTTCCTGGAGATTCGAAAGGTCGACAAGATGCAGAAACAGATCGGTGCGTTCGATGTGACGCAAAAAACGGGTGCCCAGCCCATGGCCTTCACTGGCTCCTTCGATGAGCCCGGGAATGTCCGCCATCACAAAGCTCTGATAACCCCCGTGACGTACCACGCCCAGATTGGGAACCAGGGTGGTGAAAGGATAATCGGCAATTTTCGGCCGCGCCGCCGAAACAGCTGAAATCAGCGTCGATTTTCCGGCGTTGGGCATGCCCACCAGACCCACGTCGGCCAACAGCTTCAGCTCCAGCCGCAACCAGAGTTCGCCGCCGGACAGCCCCGGCTGCACATGGCGGGGAGCTCGGTTGGTGCTGGTAGCGAAGCGGGCGTTGCCCCTTCCTCCCTGGCCGCCTCGAACCACCACATGGCGCTGACCCCGCTCTTTAAGATCCGCCAGCAACTCCCCGCTCTGCTGATCATAGATCAGCACCCCGGGGGGAACCCGGATCAGCAGGTCTTCGCCGTTCTTGCCGTGACGGTTTTTGCCCATGCCGTGGCTGCCGTTGCGGGCCTTGTAATGCACCTTGTAACGCAAATCGAGCAGCGTGCCAAGGCCTTCGTCAACCACGAAAACCACATCCCCGCCGTCACCGCCGTCACCGCCGTCGGGCCCGCCCCTGGGAATGAATTTCTCCCGTCGAAAGGACAGGCAGCCGCGACCGCCGTCGCCGGCCTTGACATGAATCTTTACCTCATCAATGAACTGCATATCTTTTTTCCGCTTGCTGCAAGAGTGAACGATCGGCCGTGCCGGGACACCCGAAAAAAATGAACGAAAAAAGCCCGAAGTTCGTTCAGGAACGTCGGGCTCTTCTCGTCAATCCGCAATCGTCGAGCAATATCAGGCCGCGTAAACGCTGACCTTCTTTCTGTCCTTGCCCTTGCGTTCAAATGTGACCACGCCGTCGATCATGGCGAAAAGGGTGTAATCCTTGCCGCAACCGACATTTTCACCGGGATGGATGGTGGTGCCGCGCTGCCGCACCAGAATCGAACCCGCCGTAACCTGCTGGCCGCCGAAGCGCTTTACGCCAAGGCGTTTGCCAATACTGTCGCGACCGTTCTTTGAACTGCCGCCGGCCTTTTTATGAGCCATGGGTAACCCTCCTTAAGCCTGAATTCCCGTAATGAGCAGGCGGGTGATAGGCTGACGGTGTCCGTAGGTCTTGCGATAGCCTTTACGCCGCTTATGATGAAACACCAGCACCTTTTTGTCCTTGGTCTGCTGTACAATCCGCGCCGTGACTTTCGCTTCAGGCAAGAGAGGTGTCCCGATTTTAACCTCTTCTCCGCCGACCATGAGGACCTCGTCCAGCGCTACCGTGTCTCCCACCGCGCCTTCAATCTTCTCGATCTTGAGCAGATCACCTTCGGATACTTTATATTGTTTTCCCCCGGTCTTGATCACCGCATACATGTCCATTCACCTCGCTCTCGCATAGTAGTCTTCCTTACAGAAGGGGCAATATAGTCCCGGCCCGACCGGACTGTCAAGGAAAAACACGCCCGCGCACGGACTGTCAACTGGACAGGATGTCAAACTGTTCCTGGTGGTAGTCAAAACGGGCGGTGATGGCGATCTGCTTGCCGAACCGGGTTTCCAGATCGTCGATCTCACAGCGCTCCTCGTCGCAGATCAGGGAAGCGATTTCCGGATGCACCAGGAGCATGATCTGGTTGCCGGGCAGGCCGCCGATATCCCGTCGGAGTTGGCGAAAGATCTCGTAGACCATGGTCTGGCGGCTTTTGACGTAGCCTTTGCCTTCGCAATAAGGGCAGGTTTCGCAGAGCGTTCGAGCGAGATTTTCCCGAACCCGCTTGCGGGTCATCTCCACCAGGCCCAGTTCGGAGATCTTGAGAATGTTGGTTTTGGCCCGATCCGAACGCAGCGCCTCTTCCAGAGCCTGAAACACCTTGTCCCGGTGCACCTCTTTTTCCATGTCGATGAAATCGACGATGATCAGGCCACCGATGTTGCGCAGGCGCAGCTGAAAGGCGATTTCCTTCACCGCCTCCAGGTTGGTCTTGAGGATGGTATCCTCCAGATTGCGCTTGCCGACAAACCGGCCGGTATTGACATCGATGGCCGCCAGGGCCTCGGTCTGCTCGATGATGATGTAGCCGCCGCTCTTGAGCCACACCCGGGTTCCCAGGGCTCGGGCGATCTCCACCTCGAGACCGAGAGCGTCAAATACCGGTTCCGGGTCCTGATACAACTCAATGCTGTACTCCAGGGAAGGCATGAAGGTTTCGATAAACTGAACGATCTTGCCGTACTCGCGGCGGGAATCGACCACGATGCGGCGAACGTCCTCGGTGAGAATGTCCCGCAGCACCTTACTGATCACGTCCAGGTCCGAGTAGATCAGGCAGGGCGCGGGGTTATGGCGCTGCAGACTGACGATATCCTTCCACAGCCCGGTCAGAAACTCCATGTCGCTCCGCAGGGCCTCCTCGCTCTTGCCCTCGGAAACCGTACGAACGATAAACCCTGCCCCCTGCGGGCGCATGGTTTCAACCAGCTGGCGCAGACGTTCCCGCTCCTCCTCCCCTTCGATACGGCGGGAAATACCTACATGATCCACCGTCGGCATATAGACCAGGTGCCGGCCCGGCATGGAAATGTGGGCGGTGATGCGCGCGCCCTTGGTGCCGATGGGTTCCTTGGAAACCTGCACCAGCACCTCCTGGCCTTCCTGCAGCAGATCCTGAATGGGCGGCAGAACGGGAGGACTTTCCCTGCCTCCTTCGGCAGGCGGCGCGCCGTCCTCGATAAAACGCTCGACCCCCTGAACTTCATCGATGACATCGGCGACATAGAGAAACGCCGCCTTTTCCAGGCCGATATCGACAAAGGCGGCCTGCATACCGGGAAGCACCCGCAGCACCTTGCCCTTGTAGATATTGCCGACGATGCCCCGCTCCCGAACCCGTTCGATGTACAGTTCGGCGATGTGACCGTTTTCCAGCAGCGCGACCCGCGCTTCATGGGCAGTGGTGTTGATGACCAGTTCCTTGGTCATAATCTCTCTTCTCCTGACAGACGATGAATGGAAGACAAAATACGCAAATGCCCTGCCCCGCTCTGCACAGCGGGGGGATCACCGACCAGGCGTACCGCCGTTTTGCGCAGCCCTCGCACCGCCGTCTCTTCCGGCGGCAGATCGAGCAGGTAACCGGCCAGCAGGGTCGGACTGCCCCGGGTCAGGCGCAACCACAGCGCTCCGTCGCCCCATTCGACCCCCGCCACACCGCAACGCACTTCCACCGGCTGGGGACGGCCCTTTTTCAGTCGGGTGGCGAAAACCTCTTCGGCGGCCATAAACCCATCGATCCGTTCGGCGAGATCTTCAGACACTCCCTTATCCAGAGGCAGGCAATAGGTGGTTTCGGCAATACTCAATGAAGGAGCCGGGGTATTCCAGGGAACCGCTTCGGCCCGCTCCACGGCAAATCCTTCCGGCAGCTGTTCATTGAGAAGCATCACCAACGACTCCGCCGGGACAGGGCGGCGCAACTTCAGGTCAATGATTTCAGCGTCGCTTTCGACCCCTGTCGGCAGAGCGTCGGGAAAAGAAATCTGCGGTGCCGGATGAAAACCGCCGGAATAACGCACCGGAACCCGGGCCCGACGCACCGCCCGGTGAAACAGGGTCATGAACTCCAGATGCCCTACAAACCGGCCCCTTCCCCGCTTGCTGACCCACAGCCGGATTTTGTGCGGCTGTTCCTCGCCAGCTTCGGCAGCGTCGGGACCGGCCTTTTGGGGCATCCATTCCGCCGCCATTCCTTCGTCGGCGTAACGCATGCGAACGTTGGTGAAATCACAGACCCCGCATCCGTTGCAGCCACTATCCCGGCAGTCCACCGTCGCCGCCCCCTGCAGGGCCTTGTGCCATTCGTCGAGCAAAAACTCCCGGGATACGCCACAGTCGATATGATCCCAGGGCAGGATTTCTTCCACGGAGCGCTCCCGCAGATAGCTTTCCGGGTTCACCCCGCAGTCGGCGAAGGCCTGCTGCCAGAGGTCAAAGCGAAAATGCTCCCGCCAGCTGTCAAAGCGACAGCCAAGGGCCAGTGCCCGTTCCAGAACCGGGGCCAGGCGCCGGTCGCCACGAGCGAAAACCCCTTCAACAAAAGAGAGTTGGGCTTCGTGCCACTTGAGACGCAGCTTTTTGCGGCGCAGTTTGTCGCGCAAGGCGTGCTGCCGGGCCAGCGTCTCCTCGATGCCGATCTGTCGCTGCCACTGAAAGGGCGTCTGCGGCTTGGGCACCAGCGTCGACACCGAAACATTGACATCGGCGCCGCCGGGAGACCCTTTGCCGGCCCGCTTGACCCGCGCCGCCAGATCGACAATGGCATCCAGATCGGCCTCCTCTTCGGTGGGCAGACCGATCATGAAGTAGAGCTTGATCAACCGCCAGCCCAGGGCAAAAGCCTCCTCGGCCGTTCGCAGCAGATCCTCTTCGCTGATGCCTTTGTTGATCAGTCGCCGCAACCGCTCGCTGCCGGCCTCCGGGGCCAGCGTAAAACCGGTCTTGCGGACTTTTTTGATTTCCTCCATCAACTCGCCGGTGAGCGAGCCGACCCGCAGACTCGGCAGCGAAACCGCCACCCTTTCTTCGCTGTAGCGGTCCATCAATCCCTTAAGCAGGGCGCCGATGCAGGAATAATCCCCCGTGGACAGGGACAGCAGGGACACCTCATCGTATCCCGAATGCTCCAAAGAACGCTCGATCACCTCGGCAATGCGGGCCGGACTGCGTTCCCGCAGCGGGCGGCCGATGTAGCCTGCCTGACAGAAACGGCAACCGCGGGTGCATCCCCGGGCGATTTCCACCGCCACCCGGTTGTGCACCGTGTTCATGAAGGGCACAATGGGCTGTACTGGATAGTCCACCGCGTCCAGATCGGCCAGCACCCGGCGTCGCACGCCGGCATAGCCAGCGCGCAGCGATCGAATCTCGGCAATCTGGCCGCCCTGCCCATAAACCACGTCGAACAGGGACGGCACATAGACACCGTCGATGCGGCTCAGAGACTCCAGTAACCGGGATCGGGACAATTTCTGCCGCCGGGCTTCACGAATTGCCCGGCAGAGATCGGCAATCGCTTCCTCGCCGTCGCCGATCACCGCGCAGTCGATAAAGTCCGCCAGAGGCTCAGGATTGTGGGCGCAGGGACCGCCGACCACCACCAGAGGAAAACTCTCGTCACGCTGCTCCCGCCGCAGGGGAATACCGGCCAGCTGCAGCATTTCCAACAGGTTGGTGTAAGACAATTCGTGCTGCAGGGTAAAACCGAGCAGATCGAAGGCCGCCAGGGGACGCCGGGACTCCAGGGTACAGAGGGGCAGACCGCTGCGACGCAGTTCGGCGGCCATGTCCGGCCAGGGCGCGTAAACCCTCTCGGCAGCGGCCCAGTCGAGGATGTTGACGGCCCGATAGAGCATCGGCAGCCCCATATGGCTCATGCCGACCTCATACACGTCGGGAAAGGCCAGGGCGCAGTGTACCTCCACCGCCGCCGGGTCCTTGGTCACCGAACCCAGTTCCCCGCCGAGATAACGGCTGGGTCGGCTGACCCGGGCAAAAAGCTGATCCTGCTGGTTATTTTCTTTCAAAAACATCTCTTCCTGAATTTAAAGGCAAGCCGTTTTTGTAGCACAAAAAATACCCTTAAAACAATCTTTTCCGCGAAGACCTCGCCCGCAACCAACAGCACGTTTAGCCATGCCGCTAACACAAAGAGCAACACCGGCGACCGCGTCCATTCCGCGCCACGGAGCCCGCTCGTCAGCGCAAGTCAAAAAAAAACGCCATCTCCCCAAACAAGTTTGCCATGGAGTCGCGGCAAAGTCCTGTGCTAGAGTGGCCTGTTGAATTTCATTGAAAGGAACCCCTCATGCCTATCACAAGTGCCATCGAAGCCGACCTGCATGTCCATACTATCGCCTCCGGACATGCTTATAGCACCATCAACGAAATCGCTGCCGAGGCCGCTCGGCGGCGGCTGCGGCTAATCGGCATGACCGACCACGGTCCGGCCCTGCCCGGCGGTCCCCATCCCTACCATTTTCTGGCTCTGCGTTTTGTACCCCGTCACATCGCCGGAGTTCGCATTCTGCGCGGCATCGAAGCCAACATTCTCGGCGACGACCTGCTCGACATGGAAGATCACCAGCTTGGTCATCTGGAACTGGTGCTGGCCGGTTTTCACTCCGGCTGCGGCTATACCGGCGATACCCGGGAACAACACACCCGCGCCGCCCTGTCGGTGATGGACAAGCCCCAGGTTCATGCCATCTGCCACCCCGGCAATCCCGAGTTTCTCCTGGACTACCAGGCCCTGGCCCGGCATGCCGCAGCTACCGGAACCGCCCTGGAAATCAACAACTCCTCCTTTCAGGTCAGCCGAGCCGGCAGTGAAAACAACTGTCGACGACTGGCTGCCTGCTGTGCCGAATTCGGCTCTCCCGTAATCCTCGGCAGCGACGCCCATATCGCCCAAGGGGTGGGCCAACTGGACCGGGCTTACGCAGAGGCCCTTGAAGCCGGCATTCGGCCCGAACAGATCGTCAACCGCACCCTGGAATCGACTCTGGCCTTTCTCGGCCTGGTGGACTAAGACCCATTCTCTCTGGCGATAGCCTTGCTCCCCCCGATCGGCGCGGAACGGCACGGCAAAGAGATCCTTTCAGCCGCCGCAAAGCGGGCTTTGAGGCGGCAAAACCCCTTGCCAGCAAGGGCGCCGTCGTGCTAAAGAACTTAATCCCATCGTTTCATTCCTTCCGGCCTGGAGATTTTCGCCCATGGACCTGCAGATCCTGCCTCTGACGGAGCACAAACCCCGCATTGAGGACGAAGCTTCCCTGGCTTTCGGCCAGAACTTTACCGACCGCATGTTCGTCATGGAATACGACAGCGGCCGGGGATGGCATTCGGCGCGCATCGCTCCCTACGGTCCCGTCGTGCTCGACCCGGCAGCCTTGGTCCTTCACTACGCACAAGAGGTTTTTGAAGGTCTCAAAGCCTTTCGCCGTCCCGACGGCCGCATCGCCCTGTTCCGCCCTCGGGACAACATGGCCCGCTTCAACCGTAGCGCCCGGCGCATGTGCATGCCCGCCGTGGATGAAGGATTTTTTCTCGACGCTCTCAAAGAACTGGTTCGACTGGAAGCGGATTGGGTACCCCACAGCGAGGGCACCAGCCTCTACATCCGCCCCACCATGATCGCCACGCAGCCCGTTCTGGGGGTAAAACCCAGCGACTGCTACCTCTGCTACATTATTCTTTCGCCGGTGGGCCCCTATTACAAATGCGGATTCAAACCGGTCCGCATCTGGATCTCCGACGAATATATTCGCTCCGCACCGGGCGGCACCGGGGAGGCCAAAACCGGCGGAAACTACGCTGCCAGCCTTTACGCCGCCCGGCAGGCGGCAAAGCAGGGTTTTGATCAGGTTTTGTGGCTCGATGCCGTGGAGCGCCGCTATGCAGAAGAAGTCGGCAGCATGAACCTCTGTTTCATCTACGACGACAAACTGGTGACCTCGCCACTTAAAGGCACCATTCTCGACGGCATCACCCGGCGCTCCATCCTGACCCTGGCCGGCGAGATGGGCCTGACCATCGAAGAACGCGCCCTGTCTGTAGATGAAATTCTCGACGGCGCGGCCAACGGTCGCCTCAGCGAAGCCTTCGGCACCGGTACCGCCACCGTGGTCAGTCCCGTCGGCCAGTTCACCTACCGGGATAGCACCGTTACCCTTGGCGACAACCAGGTCGGCGCCTGGACCCTGCGGTTTTTCGATACCCTGACCGGTATTCAGTACGGACGCCGCCCGGACACTCACGGCTGGGTTGAGCTTCTCTAACTTTTCCCCATATCGCGCCACCCTCAGTCCTCGCCTTTTCGGCGGGGGTTTTTTGCTGCACCACCAAGTTTTAACCACATCTCTTTTGTTTAAAAGTCCAACATGCCGAAATCGTTAGCTTATTTTCATCCGGATTTCCGGAGGGATACAAGCTTCTTTTTTTCCACACGAAGCTTGCCTCCGCAACGGAAGAAGTGCCGCTTTTTGCACCGCCATGGCTTCCGGACCGCTACCAGGCGACCACAAACAAAGCATGCATTGGCCGCCGCCATGATCCTCCTTTAGATCTCTGTACAAAAAGACTGGCCTGACCATGTCCCTCAACGGCGCCATGGCCGGGCTCGTCAGCATCACGGCCGGACCGGCGGTCCCCTCAACCAATCGGCGCCATTTTCATCGGCGCTGTGGGTGACTGTCTGGCAGTCCTTGCCGTCCCCACCTTCGATGAACTCAAAACAGACGACGTGGTAGGAGCCCTTTCCGTCCATCTGATCTGTGGTACATGGGTCACCCTGGCCGTGCCTTTTGCCGACAAGAAAGCCAGCTTCCCCATTCAACTCCTCGGCGTGGTGGCCATCGGTTCCTTCGTAACCGTAAGTAGCCCCCTGGTCTGGCTAACCCTGAAACACGCCGTGGGAATCCGGGTATCCGAAGAAGGAGAAGAGTGCGCCGGATCCGACACGGTCAAACTCGGCCTGGAAGCCTATCCTGAGTTTTGCCATTTCTCTTCCTGGGGTACGTCTCGGCTAAACCCCGCAACCAAAAACCCGTCCACCCTGCAGTCCTTCGACTGCGGAGACTTTTTTCCGCAACCGAACTTCGCACCTTTAAGTGTATTTTATCTACTCATTTTTTTTGATTTCAAGCTCAGAAATCTTCCGAAGCGTTCTTCTTACACAGCAAATTTCCTCCTCCACGCCATCCAGGCACAACAAAAAAACCTTTAAAAATGGAAATCTATTGCAATATATATGATTTATTTTTTTAGTTTTTGAATAATGGCATTTATCGTGCATATGTGTAGTTACTTAATCAAGATACATCATGCATCGCCATTTGCACCCAACCCTTGTTTTTGGAGGAGACCGCCCATGTGTCGCATTGGAGCACTCAAGAGCCGCCACTACCTGCATCCCAGCAAGGCACTGCTACTGATGCAGTCGCAACAAAAGGGGCATGACAACTCCGGCTTTGCCATGGTCATGCAGGATCTCGGAGGAAGATTTGCCGACTACAAGAAGCTGCCGACCCTGTCTCTGGCCTGCACCGACAAGGGTCTGGAAATCACCCGGGAGCTGCTGCGCGCCACCGGCTTTCGCCGGGTACAGGAGTGGCAGCCGGAAGTCAACCCGATACCGGGCCTCGACATACAGGCCCTGGCCAACTACGCTTTCCAGACCTTTGACTACCCTGAAAGCTACCGCCATGCCACGGACCGGGAAAAGGAAGACCTGCTCACCGATACCCGCCTGGCGCTGCGCGCCGCCCTGGAGCCCGGCGAGGAAGGGTTCGTCTACTCCTTCTGGCCGGACGTCATTACCCTCAAAGAGATCGGCGACCCCCGGGCCATCGGCACCTACTTCAATCTGTGGCAGGAAGATGAGGAGTTCACGGCTAAACTCATCACTGCCCAGTGCCGCCAAAATACCAACTACGAAATCGTCCGTTATGCTGCCCATCCCTTCTTCATGCAGGGATACACGGCGCTGGCCAACGGCGAAAACACTTTTTACCAGAAAAACAAGGAATTCCAGAGCAACCTGCACCGCGGCTACATCGGCTTTGAATCCGATTCCCAGTGTTTTCTCTACACCCTGCACTACCTTCACCGGGAACTCGGCTGGCCTCTTTCCACCTACAAACATGTCATCACCCCTCTGCCCTTTGAAGACGCGGTAAAAAGACCCGATCATGAGCAGTTGCTGGTCATGCGCCAATCCCTGGCCCACCTCGAGATCAACGGGCCCAACACCATTATCGGGGTATTGCCCGACAATACCCTGTTCACCTGCTGCGACGCTAAAAAACTGCGGCCGGTGGTGGTCGGGCGAGACGCCGATACGGTGGCCATCTCCTCGGAAGTCTGTGGCATTAATGAAGTGCTGCCGGAACGGGACTGGGAGGCGGACATCTACCCCAATGAACGGGAAATCGTGATTATTAACGACACATTGGAGGTCCAGAGATGGAACCAGTAAAAATTAACGACCTCGCCTGTAACGATCTGCCCTGGAAAATCGCCTACGATCCGGAACGCTGCACCCTGTGCGGCTCCTGCATCGCGGCTTGCACCTTTGACGCTATCGGACCCAGGATGGAGCGTCGGCGGATGATTTACAGCGACAGCGAGACACCGGATCCCAAAACCCTCTTTTCGGCGCGTCCGGTCATCGATCAGCAGAATGTGCTGAAGAATTATTGCCGGGGCTGTGGGGTCTGCGAAAGGGTCTGCCCCAACAGCGCCATCAGCGCCTTGCGCAATCCCGACTCCCGGTTTCAGGTGGTCCACCAGTGCGCCACCGGGACGGCACCCAAACGGGGCGGACGCAACAATCTGGAAGTGCAATCACGCACCCTCGACACCCTGCGGGTCGGCCGCATCTCCCAGATGACCGACCCGAGCCTTGATGCGCAACGCCACACCTTCGACTGCCTAGCCCCTCTAGGCCGAATTCTGCCGGCCAAATCCCTGCCGTTGCAGCTGAACGCCGAAGGACAGCTCACTCAGGGCGGCTCCACCCCTCCGGTGCGCTGGATCTACCCGGTGATTATCGGCGACATGTCCATCGGTGCCCTGTCCTGGCGCATGTGGGAAGCTATTGCGATGGCCGTGGCCTACCTCAACGAAGAATGTGGCCTGCCGGTGCGCATGTGTTCCGGCGAAGGGGGCATGCCGGTACGGCTGCTCAAAAGCCGGCACCTGAAATACATGATCCTGCAGATCGCCTCGGGCCACTTCGGCTGGAACCGTATCATTCAGGCCATGCCGCACATGGTAGAGGACCCTGCTGGGGTGCTGATCAAGATCGGCCAGGGCGCCAAGCCCGGCGACGGTGGCCTGCTGATGGCCGCCAAGGTCGCCGAGCACATTCAGGCGATCCGCGGCGTGCCGAAAACCGACCTGCTCTCGCCGCCCAATCACCAGGGCCTCTACTCCATCGAGGAAAGCGTCCAGAAGATGTTCCTGTCCTTCAACGCGGCCTTCAAGTTCCGGGTGCCGGTGGCCATCAAGGTGGCGGCCAGCGCCACCTCCGTTTCGGTTTTCAACAACCTGGTGCGCGACCCTTACAACATCGTCGGCGGATTCTTCCTCGACGGCATCGACGGCGGCACCGGCGCCGCTCACGACATCTCCCTCGATCACACCGGCCACCCCTCGGTGAGCAAGCTGCGGGACTGTTATCTGGCGGCCGTCGCCCAGGGCCGCCAGGGACAGATCCCCCTTTGGGCCGCTGGCGGCCTCGGCAAGACCGGCAATCTGGCGGCGGATGCCTTCAAGATGATCTGCCTCGGTGCCAATGGCGTGTTCAGCGGCAAGCTGATTCTGCAGATGGCCGGCTGCCTGGGTAACGACCTGGGCCGCTGTAACGCCTGCAACACAGGCCTGTGTCCCGCCGGCATCACCACCCAGGAACCGGTTCTCGCTCGACGTCTTGACCCGGAGCGGGTCGCAGAAAACATCGTCAATTACTTTCTGGGAATGGACATGGACCTGCGCAAGCTCATGGCCCCCATCGGCAACTCCGCCCTGCCCGTCGGTCGCTCCGACTGCCTGGTTTCCACCGACAAGGCGGTCGCCGACCGTCTGCAGGTGCAGCACGTCTGTTAAGGAGGTTTTAATAGTATGGCAACCCATATCAGCGGTTTTGATGAAAACAACCAGCGGATTTCCACCCAGCAGCTGCTGCAGAAAATCTATGCCGCCCTGGAAGCGGGTGATACGGATTTCGACGTTCTCGCCTCGGGACACCACGTCATTGGCGGACCCTTGTGGACCGAGGACGGAACCCCCCTGAAATTTACCGTCAAGAACCCCGGCCAGCGGGTGGGAGCCTTTGGCCTGGAGGGCACCGAAATCGTCATCAACGGTCCGGCCCCGGCGGATGTGGGCTGGCTCAACGCCGGTGCCACCCTGGTGCTCAAGGGAGACGGCGGAGACACCACCGCCCACTGCGCCGCCAGCGGCAAGATCTACGTCGCCGGCCGCTGCGGCACCCGCACCGGCTCCTTGATGAAACACGATCCGGCCCATACCCCGCCGGAACTCTGGGTTCTGAAAAACACCGGCTCCTTTTCCTTTGAATTCATGGGCGGCGGCATCGCCGTGGTCTGCGGCGTGGACAGCGAGCAGTTCAGCTCGGTGCTCGGCGACCGGGGCTGTGTCGGCATGGTCGGCGGCACCATCTATGTGCGCGGCCCGGTGCAGGGCCTCTCCAGCGATGTCTGGCAGCTGGATCTGGACGAAGGCGATCGTCGGTTTCTGTCCGAAAACCTGCCGGTATTTCTTGACAAGATCGAGAAAACCACGCTGCTCGAGACCCTCGGAGACTTTTCCCAATGGAAGAAAATCGTCGCCAAGACCTACCAGGAACGCCAGTCGGTGGAGCGCATTTCCATGCGCGAGTATCGCCTCGGCAAATGGGTGGAGGGCGGCATCTTCGGCGACGTGGTACAAGACGACTACGAGCAGGTCGCTGGATTCGTCAACACCGGCGACGGACGGCTCAAGATCCCTCACTGGCAGAACAAATCCTACGCCGCTCCCTGCCAGGCCTCCTGTCCCACGGGAATCCCCACCCAGGATCGTATCGCCCTGCTACGCCAGGGCAAGGTGCTGGAAGCCCTGGAACTGGTACTGCGCTACTCGCCTTTTCCCGCCAGCGTCTGCGGCCAGGTCTGCCCCAATCTGTGCATGGACGCCTGCAGCCGTCGTTCCCTCGACCATCCGGTGGCGATGCAGGAACTCGGCCGTCTCTCCCAGGACACCCGGGCACCGGAACTGCTGCCCCCCACCAGCAAGTCCGTCGCCGTTATCGGCGGCGGTCCGGCAGGACTTTCCGCGGCCTGGCAACTGGCCCTGCGGGGGCACAGCGTGACCATTTACGAAGGCGACGAGGAAGTCGGCGGCAAACTGCGCCAGGTCATTCCCACCGAGCGCCTGCCTCGGGAAATCCTGGACGCTGAGATCAACCGCATCAAACAGATCGGCGTACGGATTGAAACCGGCCACAAGATCGAAGCGCCGGAGCTGGTTAAACTCCAAAACGAAACCGACGCCTTGGTCATTGCCAGCGGCGCCCACAACCCCGTGGTGATTCCCTTTCCCGGACACGAGCGGATGGTCAGGGGCCTTGAGTTCCTCAAGGACATCAACGCCGGAAAAAATCCGCCGGTGGGGCGGCGGGTGGTCGTCATCGGCGCCGGCAACGCCGGCATGGACGTGGCCATCGGCGCCTACGGCATGGGCGCGGAGCAGGTCACAGCCATCGACGTGCAGCGTCCGGCCGCTTACAAGAAAGAAATCGACCACTTTGCCGCCCTCGGCGGCAGGATTCAATGGCCGGTCTTTACCGAGAAGATCACCGAACAGGGCCTGCACACCAAAAACGGCGAACTGATTGAAGCCGACACGGTGATCATTGCCATCGGCGAACGCCCGGACCTTTCCTACGTTCCCCGGGAATGGCTCAGCGAACGGGGCATGATGAATGTGGACGACTGCCGGCAATCCAAGCAGGCGCCAGGGGTCTTTGCTCTGGGCGACACCATTCAGCCGGGCCTGCTCACCCATGCCATCGGCAGCGGCCGGGAAGTGGCCGAATACATCGACGACTATCTCAACGGCCTGGAGCTGGTGGTCAAACCCAAGCCGGTGATGATTCCGCAGAAAAAACTCGGCAAGGAAGCCTTCATGCCCCGCAACCGGGGTCGCTTCAAAGTCATCGACGCCTGCGAAGAAGCCAGCCGCTGCATCAGCTGCGGCACCTGCCGGGACTGCAGCCTGTGCCTTGAAACCTGCCCAGAAGGGGCCATCACCCGCACCGAAAAACTCGACGGATCCTACGAATACATATCCGATGAAACATACTGCATCGGCTGCGGATTATGTGGCGGCATCTGTCCCTGCGGTATCTGGGCCATGGAAAAAGTGATCGTCTAGCCCGACACCCGTAAATGATCGGCAGCAAAAAAGGGGCGCAACCAATAGGTTGCGCCCCTTTTTTAGCCAACAGGCCGGCAACCTACAAAAACACAAACCCCACCATAAATTCTTTGACAACACACTCCGCCCAAGGGACTATTGGGAACGACAAACATCTTTCAAGTTTTCAGATGCCAGAACAAGTCGGCTTGCTATTTCCCCGACAGGGGACAGGTCAGACGAAACGACTAGAATAAAGACAAGCATCACTGCAAGGCAAAAAACTCCAGCATTTTATTCGGCCCCTTTAAAGCTCCTGACTCTGGGATGCTGGGGATGAAATCGGTTTTTCTGTTCAGCTACAAAACGTTACGTAATTTTTAGGGTTGGTTTTCTATGTGACGGGTGGACAGAAACGCCAATTTTGGCGGGACATAAGGGTCCGTCTTTTTTTGATCAGATGCAACCTCTTAAAAGGAGCAAAAAGCCATGGCAACCGAGCAACCACAAAGGGTCGTTGTAACGCCAACCAAAAGCGTAGGCATCTCTATCATTTTAACGGTCCTTTTTGGACCGCTGGGGATGCTTTATTCGACTATATGGGGTGGTATCATAATGATCGTAATATCCTCAGTGGTGGCATTGTTAACTTTCGGACTAGGTCTCATTGTCACTTGGCCAGTCTGTGTCCTCTGGGCGGCGGTAGCAACGAATTCGTATAATAAAAAATTGATGGCAGGCAAGCTCCAGTATTGAACCCAAGGGGCCATCATATTCAACGAATAAGCATGGATAGCGCGAGGAACGAAACGGGCAGATCGGGGTCAGGCCTATGGGGCAGTTCGGGGTCAGGCCTACGCATTTGACAAGCATCGATTCCTCGATACGCTTCATTGCATCACAGCGGAATCAAAGGAGAGCATAATGGCGCGACCATTACGAATCGAATATCCCGGCGCCTTCTACCATGTGACAGCCAGAGGTAACGAACAAAAGGAAATCTTCAAAAGCCAGA
>SLLR01000002.1 GCA_007134025.1 Desulfuromonadaceae bacterium
ATGCGATGACGTTGTTGACCGCAACCGACAGCTTGGCGGACTTGGAAACAAACACCGGAGTGTTGCCGGCACCAACGCCGATGGCGGGGTGACCGGAGCTGTAGGCGGCCTTGACCATGGCGTTGCCGCCGGTAGCCAGGACCAGGTTGACATCGGGGTGGTTGAACAGCAGGCCGGTCGCTTCAATGGAAGGGGTATCGATCCACTGAATGCAGTTCTTGGGAGCGCCGGCCGAGATGGCGGCATCGTACATGATTTGAGCGGCTGCAACACTGCACTTCTGAGCCCGGGGATGGCAGGCAAAAATGATCACGTTACGGGTCTTCATGGCGATGAGAGACTTGAACATAACGGTTGAGGTCGGGTTGGTGGTCGGGGTCGCAGCCGCGAGCACACCGAAAGGCTCGGCAATATATTTGATGCCATCACTTTCGTCAATCACGCCGACAGACTTCTTGTCCTTGAAGTATTCGTAAACGATGTGAGCGCCGAGGTGGTTCTTGATGGCCTTGTGGTCGGCACGGCCGATGCCGGTCTCTTCAACGGCCAATTCACCAAGCTTGACTTCGTTGGCGACGCTGGCCGCGTCCATAGCTGCGGTGATCTTGTCGACCTGTTCCTGGGTGAACGTCTTGAACTCGTCAGCAGCTTTTCTTGCGTTAGCTACCAATTGATCGATCATTGCCTGTGCCATACCTTGATCCTCCTAGTTCTTGTGTTGGTTGTGCTTCTCGCTTAACCACGATTGCCAGAGTTGCCTATAAGAGCAGAACATAAAAACAGAACGCGTAACTATAAGGCGCTGACGGCCTGCAAAAAATCGACACGACCCGGCTTCCACTCGAACACTGTGAAGCCCTTGTCTTCAGCAGTCGCTGCGCGTGACGCTCAATAGGCGTAATTCCATAAAAACCACCACTGGAACTTATACCAAAACCGCCCGCCCCATGCAAGGAAATAATTGTTTTTTAACAGACCCTTGAAAGGCTTTCAATCGGTAGCCAAAGTCCCTGTTTAAGGGATCAAACGGGGCTTACAATCCGATCCGCCTCATCGGCTTTCTTGATTGCCGCCGGTCCGACACCAATCAAAAAAAGCCGTCAAACAACCGTTCAGTGGCTTTCGGACCAGGAGTACCGCCCGGGACTGCGGGAAGCCTGGTCAACGGGCAGACGCAGAATAAACAAAGCCCCCTGTTCCCCGTTCTGGACCTCGATATCGCCGAAATGGTGCTCTATGATGCGATGCACAATGGACAGGCCCAGGCCGGTGCCGTCCTGCCGGGTGGTGAAGAACGGGTTAAAGATGTTTCTGAGGACGGCCGGCTCGATGCCGCCCCCGCTATCCTCCACTTCCAGAGTCACTGCCGGTTCGCCACGCAATGTCGCGCTGTAAAGCCGAAGCGTGAGAACACCACCGGCCGCCATGGCCTGCCGGGCGTTGGCCAGCAGGTTCAGCAGCACCTGCCGCAGTTTCTGCTCGTCTCCCTGCAGAACCGGCAACTCCCGGGCGATTTGCTGGCGCAGGACGATTGAGGCCCGCTGCAGGGGCTCCGCTTCCAGCATCAGGACCTCCTGCAAAATCTCTTCGAGGCGGCAGGGGCCCAGACACAGCATCTGCTTGCGGGAAAAAGCCAGGATGTTGTTCAACATCTCTTCCATACGACGAACTTCACGGACGATGATCTGGCTGTATTGGCCGGCTTTGCTGTCCGAAGCCAGCATTCCGGTCAGGCGATGGGCATAACCGCCCACCGAAACCAGCGGGTTGCGCAGTTCATGGGCTACCGAGGCTGCCGTTTCACCCAGTGCCGCCATTTTTTCCCCCTGTATCATCTGTTCCTGGGTTTCTCGCAAATGACGGTGCGATTCTTCCAGACGCTGAAGCAACAGGCTGTTTTCCAGAGCCTGGGCCGCCTGCTTCGCGAACACTTCCAGAAAACGGCGTCGACCCGGATCAATAGCTTCCCGGTCCCGAGGAGAATCGACCAGCAGCACCCCCAGCACCCGGTCATGTCCGACCAGCGGTGCACAGGCGCAGTGGCCAATCTCAAAAAGATTCTTGAGTTGGACAAAAGAGGCCGCTTTCCGTTCATGGTCCGGAATCAGCAGAACCCGCTTTTGCTGAACTGCCTGAACCAGGGGGTGGTCACTCTCCTCCAGGGACAGGCGCTGGCTACAGACCCTTCGGCAAAAAGCGGTCTCCAGCTGAGCCTCCCGCAGGACACTGCCCACCCGGGGATCGTCCCAGGCCTCCAGACCGTGATCCGGGGGCAGAGCCGCGTCATCCCCGGCGGCGCTTACACCAAGCATACCCTGCAGAAAACCGCTGCGCTCGTTCACCATGAAAAGCATCGCCCGCTCAAAGCCGGCACCGTCCTCAACCGTGGCGGCCGAAAGCACCAAGTGCATCAATTCGTCCACCTTAAGGGTACTGTGCATGGCCCGGGAAATACGAAACAACAAAGAAATTTCCTGAAGTTTGGCGACATTTTCCCGGGACAGTTCGGCCAACTCTTCCAGCGCACTAACCCGCTCCATGGCCTGCGCAATCTGCTCTAAGATCAATAGCAGCACGTTTCGGGCGAGGGGATCCGAGGTCAGGGCCAGGGGAGCCCCGGGGGTCGGCTCAAAAAGGGTCATCAGGCCCCAGAGAGACTGTTTGGTTACCAACGGAGCCGCCATAACGGACAGAGTCAGCACCTGCCCATCATCTCCGACGACCTTCACCACCTCGTCAACAAGGAGACAACCCTCAGCCAACACCTGATCGACAAGTCTTTCCTCTGCGCCCCGCAGCGCTCCGCGAAGTCCCCCGCGATCCTCGGCAAGACTTTCTAGGCGGTCGCCAAGCACCGCGCCACCATGAACCGGGCGAAAAAAAACGCCGCAGGATTGTGTGCGCCGCTGTATAACCCGACCGGCCTCCACCAGCAGTACCGATAAGGATTCGGCCCGGTTCAAGACATTACCAAGTTCGGAAACCAGATCCAGCCGGGATCGGTGCCGCCGCGCTTCGACGGCGGCGGCACGTCGGCGCAAAAGGCAGTCCAGCTGCCGCGCAACCGTTTCGCAAAGCTTCTCAAAGGAGGAATCAAGCTCGGTAGTTGCAGACAGGGTGACCAGCAGGAGGCCCGTGGCATGCCGATGGTCCTGAAGAGGCAGGATAAACTGACGGCCCGCATGCAGGGGGCGATGGTCGCTGAGCGCCATGGCCATAGGGCCTTCAATAGGCACAGAGCAGGAACTGAAGAGGTCGGAGCCTGCGCCGGTCAGTCGTTCAACGAAATAACGCTGTCCCGAATCGCACAAAAGCAGTTCGATCCCAGCCAGGGAAAAAGATTTCTGCAACAAACGCAAAATTTGCTTGCAGGCATGGCAACAATCGGGCTCGGCCCGACCGGCAATATGTGCCACATCACAGAGAACATCAAAGCAGGCGTCTCTCATGGCAACCTTTTTCGAGTGTCAGAAACGAACAGGCAGGCCATCAGGCTACCCGATCTTCTCCTTGCGTTCCTGCTCGGTTTTGCAGTCGATACACAGCTCCGTTACCGGTCGAGCCCGCAGGCGGCCAACGCCGATGGGCTCTTCACAGGCTTCGCAAACACCAAAGGTGCCCTTTTCGATACGGGCCAGGGCAGCCCGAATCTTTACAATCAGACGCCGCTCCCGGTCCCGAATCCGCAATTCAAAATTTCGCTCGGACTCCAAGGATGCCCGGTCGGTCGGATCGGGAAAGTTGCCGTTTTCGTCCGTCATTTCGGAAACGGTCTTTCCGGCCTCCTGCAGCAACTGCTCCAGTTGATCTTCCAGAAGTTTTTTGAAATCTTCCAAATTGGCTTTGTCCATAAAGGTACTCCCTTGCCGAAGAGGTATCAGGGTCGAACACCCGAAAATTCAATAATGAAACTAACGCCGGCGCCGGATCAGATCAGTGTGATCCGCAACCTCGAACCGGCCCCCCAGATCGTCCCGGCGAAACGTTAAGCAACGCCGGGAAATTGGCGCCACAGCATCAGCAGCGAAAAAAATAAGGCGAGCCAGTATATAATGATATTACCATCAGCACGGGGCGGCTCCGCAAGCAGTGTTTTCATCTCATCGGTGAGCAGATGAGCCGGAACCCGCCGTAGCAGGAGGCCAAACAGTTCGGCTGCGTTGCCGTAGCCATTGGTCACCAGAAGAAACGACTCATCAACCCACAGCGTGACAAACAGGCGCCCGCGGATTCGAACGGCTTCCATGGAGGTGAGATCGGCGAACCGCATGCGCCGCCTCAATCCAGGTCGGCGAACCGTGATTCCGGTTTGGTCAATCACGATGCGCCGCGCCGACTGGTAACCCAGAGCCGCGACCAGAGCGACGGCCGCGCCGGCGACAAACAGAACATGAGCAGTGTCCCGGGACTGGCGCAGAAACACCAGCAGCAGGGCCATCTGCGCCAGCAGCAGAGCTCCCAGAGCCAACAGCAGAGCCGGCCGCATGGTAAATGTGCCAGGCTTGCTCATCCAGCAACGGCCTTTCTCTGATCGTATCGAGAAAACTTCAAAAAATCCCCGTCAGGCCGGCCGCAGATAGGAACCGCTTTTGCCGCCGTGCTTTTCCATCAACCGAATGGCGTGGATTTCGATCCCTTTGTCGATCGCCTTGCACATGTCGTAGATGGTCAGTGCGGCACCCGAAACCGCGGTCAGGGCCTCCATTTCAACACCGGTATTGCCCGTCACCCGCACCCTGGCCTCAATCTCGATGCGACCTTCTCCTGAGTGGGGAAAAAATTCGATGGCCACCGAAGTCAGCAACAAAGGATGACAAAGGGGAATCAGCTCGGGCGTTTTTTTGGCGGCCATGATGCCGGCCAGACGCGCAACAGCGAGCACATCGCCCTTGGACATTTCGCCGCCAAGAATGTGCTTCAGGGTCGCCTCCTGCATGCGCACTTCGCCCCGGGCAACGGCAAGCCGCTGAGTCGCCTGCTTGTCGCCGACCTCTACCATGATGGCTTTGCCTCCTTCGTCAAAATGGGTCAACTGATCGTCCATGTCGTCTCCTTGATTTTTTCTATCTTTCCCGCTTTTCACGGGGAGCTTTACCGACGCAAGTGCCGTGCTGACGATTGAAAAGATGCACGGCATAAAAGTTTTCGGGGGGACACAACAAGACCGCTTCAAGATTCTTGTCGCCGACCGTCAGTCAAAGAGCTGTTGCAGAACCTGCTGCACGTTAGCGACGCCGAAAAGTTCCAAGCCCTTGGGCGCATCGAGGTTTTTCAGGTTTCCGGAAGGCAGGCAGCAGCGCCGAAAACCCAACCGCGCGGCTTCCATGACCCGCAACTCCGGCCGCGAAACAGCCCGAACTTCGCCGGTCAGTCCGACTTCGCCAAACAGGATCATCCCCGCGGCCAGCGGCCGGTTGAGATGGCTGGAGGCCAGAGCCGCCACAACCCCGAGATCTACGGCCGGTTCGTCGAGGCGGATACCGCCGGCGACATTGAGAAAAATATCCTGAGCCGACAAGGGCAGGCCGAGTTTCTTTTCCAGAACTGCAACCAACAGCGAAACCCGGTTATGATCGATGCCGATCGTAGTGCGGCGGGGGGTCCCCAGCGAGGTGCCGGAGACCAGGGCCTGCAGTTCCACCAGAATCGGACGGCTTCCCTCCAAGGAAGGCACCACCACGCTGCCCGCCGATGCTTCGGGCCGCTCGGCCAGAAACAGCTCCGATGGATTGGCCACCTCGACAAGCCCCGATTCGAGCATCTCAAAGACTCCGATCTCGTTAGTGGAACCAAAACGGTTCTTGACCGCTCGCAGAATGCGGTAGGGGTGGCCGGCGTCACCCTCGAAATAGAGCACCGTGTCCACCATGTGCTCGAGCACTCGGGGACCGGCAATGGCCCCGTCCTTGGTCACATGCCCGGCGATAAAGGTGGAAACCCCCCTGCCTTTGGCCAGCAGCATCAAGCGCCCGGCGCACTCGCGCACCTGAGCGACACTGCCGGGGGCGGATTCCAGCGCGGCGGTAAAGATCGTCTGAATGGAATCGACCACCAGAAAGCGGGGCTGCAATTCCTCCACCCGCTCGAGCAGGGCTTCCAGCGATGTTTCGGCACAGATGAAAAGCTCCGGCGCCTCGACGCCGAGACGGGTTCCGCGCAATTTCACCTGGCGCGCCGACTCCTCGGCGGTGACATACAGAACCGTATCGCCGGCCGCAAGCCGGTTGGCAGCCTGTAGCAGCAGTGTCGACTTACCGATTCCCGGGTCTCCGCCGATGAGCACCAGCGACCCGGGCACCACGCCGCCGCCGAGCACCCGGTCCAGTTCGCCGATTCCGCAAAGGCAACGGCACTCCTCTTCCATCGCCACCTCGGCGATACGCTGCGCCGCGGCGGCGGGCGCCCTGTGGCGCAACGTGCCGGAAATCTCTCTCTGCCGTTCTTCAGTCAGAGAGTTCCACTGCCCGCAATCCGGACAACGGCCGAGCCATTTGGGGCTCTGATAGCCGCAGTGCTGACAGGTATAGATGGTCTTTAATTTCACACCTTCTCCCCAACATAAAACAACAAGCCATTTTAGGCGCTACCAGTATCCCTGTCAACGTTCGCCGCCCCTTTTGTGGAACCCCTTTCTGGACGCACAGGGTTTCGGTCTGCTACAATTCGAACTTGTGCCCTGTCTCGCTTGCCACCTTCAGGAAAGAACAAAAGACCATGTTCGATTGCCGCATCCTTCGCCTCATTCAAGATATTGTCGGTGAGACCCATGTCTCCACCGCCGACTCGGACCGCCTCTGCTATTCTTACGACGCCACCCAGCGACGCCATCGGCCCGATGCCGTGGTCTGGCCGGCCGATGCCGAACAGATCAGCCGGCTGCTGAAAATGGCCAATGCCGAACAGATTCCGGTCTACCCTCGGGGGGCCGGTAGCGGTTTTACCGGCGGCAGCCTGCCGATTCGCGGCGGTCTGGCCCTGGTCACGACCCGTCTTAACAGCATTCTGCGCATCGATCAGGAAAATCTGATTGCCGAAGTGGAGCCCGGCGTCGTAACCGAGCATCTGCAGCAGGCCGTGGAAGCTCTGGGACTTTTCTATCCTCCCGACCCGGCTTCCCTAAAATTCAGCACCCTTGGCGGCAATGTCGCCGAATGTGCCGGCGGCCCGCGCTGTGTCAAATACGGTGTCACCAAGGATTACGTGCTCGGCCTCGAAGTCGTTCTGCCCCAGGGGGAGATCATTCGTACTGGCGGCGAAACCATGAAAGGCGTGGTGGGCTACGATCTGACCAAGCTGCTGGTCGGCAGTGAGGGCACCCTCGGCGTGATTACCCGCATCATCCTCAAACTGCTGCCGCTGCCCGAAGCCAAAAAAACCCTGCTGGTGCTCTTCGACTCCATCGATGGTGCCGCCAAGGCGGTCGCCGCCATTATCGGCGCCAAGATCATTCCGTCAACTCTCGAGTTCATGGATGCCACCACCATCGATTGTGTGCGGCGGGCTACCGACCTGGGGCTGCCCGAGGCGGCCCGCGCCCTGCTGATTGTTGAAGTCGATGGCGATGCCTCGACGATCGAGGCCCAGGCTGGTCGTATTCTGCAGATCGTTGCTCCTTTGGGGGTGGTCGACACCCGGGTCGCCGCCAACGCAGCTGAGAGCGAAGCCCTGTGGCAGGTTCGGCGCAGCGTCTCGCCGAGTCTGCGCAAAATCAATCCGGACAAATTTAATGAGGACATCTGCGTCCCCCGCAGCCGCCTGCCGGAGATGATTCGCATCATTGAAGCGATCAGTATCAGACTCCACATTCCGATCATCAACTTCGGTCATGCCGGCGACGGCAACATTCATGTCAACATCATGGTGGACAAAGCCGAACCGGATCAGGAACAAAAAGCCGAACAGGCCATCAAAGAGATCTTTACCGCGACCCTGAGGCTTGGCGGCACCATGAGCGGTGAACACGGGGTCGGCCTCACCAAGGCCCCTTACCTTCCGCTGGAACTCGAACCGGGGGCCGTGGCCTGCATGAAAGCGATCAAGCAGGCCCTGGATCCCAATAACATCCTCAACCCGGGGAAAATTTTCCTTGAAAACTGATATAGAAAAACCACGCCTCAAAACCCTCTCCGATTACCGTCCGCAGATGGCCCAATGTGTCAAGTGCGGCCTGTGCCGGGCGCACTGTCCGGTGTTCGCCGAACGGGGTCGGGAAACCGCCGTCGCTCGTGGCAAGATCACTCTCGCCCAAGCCCTGCTCGACGGCGATATCGGGCCGGACGACAAGGTGGCGAAGAGCCTCTCCCAATGTCTTTTATGTGGCACCTGCGCCCGCCACTGTCCGAACCAGGTGCCCGTGGACAGCGTGGTGCTGGCCGCTCGCCGGGAGCTGGCCGCCCATCGCGGACGGTCCTTGTTCGGCCGCGGCCTCGCTGCTGTTCTGCGGCGACCGCGCCTCATGCAGATGCTGGCCTTCGGTGTTCCACGCCTCGCCAGTCTGCTGTTTCGCCGCGTGCCCCGCCAGAGCGGTTTGCGCCTGCGATTTTCAACACCGCTGCTTAGCCGCCAACGCAGTCTGCCGGCCTTTGCCCGTAAGAGCTTTCGTCGCAGCCACGCCGAATTCATCGCCGGCGCCCCGACTCGCCCCGTGGTCGCCTTGTTCACCGGATGCATGATCAACTACATCTATCCCAAAGTCGGAGAGGGTGCCCTGCGGGCCCTGACCGCTGTTGGCTTCCATGTCGTCATTCCAAAGGATCAGGGATGCTGCGGTCTGCCTGCCTTGTCGGCCGGTGACGGTGACACGGCCCGTGAACTGGCGGCAAACAACCTGAGGGCTTTTTCCCGACACGACCTGGCTCATATCGTGACCCTTTGCGCTTCCTGCCACAGCGGCATGACCCGGTATTTTCGCGATCTGGGTCCCGCCTACGAAAAACTTTCCGAGCGCGTAACGGACATTCACTCTCTGCTTGTCGATGAGGGTCTGGAGACGACCCTGCGGGATCTGCCGCGCCCCGCCACGGCCCCCGGAGCCGCTCTCCACCTCCCCTGCCATCTGCAGCATGACGCACGGCAGGCGGCCGCTCCCGGCCGATTGTTGGACGCTCTTGCCGGCATAGAGCGTGTACCGATGGACAAAAGCGAGGCCTGCTGTGGCCTGGGGGGCACCTTTTCCCTCTACCATTACCCGACCAGTCGCCGGCTCGGTGCCATCAAAGCCGAAGCTTTTCGCCGAAGCGGTGCCGGCCGGTTGGTCACCGCCTGCCCCGGATGCATCATGCAGCTGCAGGACAGTCTGGATCAGGCCGGCCTGCCGCAACGGGCCTGTCACGTCCTGGAACTGCTCGGAGAAGCTCTGGAAGAGGCGCACCAGCCCGCACGGACGAACTCTTCCGATCCGACCCGTGCCGAAAAACGGGAGCTTTGAAAAGAGGTTTTCGCAGGTAGCGATGACGCTCAAGCCGGGTGGAGGTTTTTGCGACGCCATCAAAAAAGGCGGGGTGCCCGTGGACACCCCGCCTTTTTTGATCCGCTCTGACCGATACCACTTCAGCCACCGATTCCGTGCATGCGGCGAAGGCCCTGACGGAAGGTTTCCTCGCCGATGTGGTGACGTTCCGGCTTGGCACAAGCTGCGGTACCCAGCAGCTCTTCCAGTTCCGTGTCGGAAACTCGATTGCGCAGCGCGCCCCGCAAATCCAGTTCCTCGGTGGAAAAAAGACAGGGGCGAATGCGTCCGTCGGAGGTGATCCGCATGCGGTTGCACTCGCCACAGAAATGATCGGAAATGGCCGGTATGACCCCTATTTTGCCTGGGCTTTCGGGAAAGTGGAACATGCGCGCCGGACCGCTGGGACCCTGACGCAACAGAGGAATCAGCTTGGCGACCTTGCCGAGCTCCTCAAGAATGGCGGAAGCTGGAAACATGTGCTCGGGAGTAAAGTCAAGACCGCCGCTGACCGGCATGAACTCGATAAAGCGAATTTCCCAGGGACTCTCCAGAGCCAGCCGGGCAAAGTCGCCAATCTCGTCTTCATTAACCCCTTTAAGGGGAACCATGTTGATTTTCAGCGGCGTCAATCCCGCCGCCTCCGCCTCTTTCAGGCCCGCAAGCACCTTATCAACGCCCGACCGGCGGGTAATATAGGCAAAGCGGTCTTCACGCAGCGAATCCAGACTGACGTTGACCCGCGACAGACCCACACGCCGCAGATCGGCCGCCATATCCGCCAGCAGCAGGCCGTTGGTGGTCAGGGTAATCTCCGGACTGCCCGGCAAAGCCGCCAGTTCCCGAATAAAGTCCACAATGCCCCGGCGCACCAGAGGTTCACCGCCGGTGACACGAATCTTTTTTACTCCGCAACGGGTCGCTACCCGGGCGACGCGCAGCAATTCTTCGTAGGAGAGAACGCTGACGTGGTCCATGGATTCCACGCCATCGGCCGGCATGCAGTAGCGACAGCGCAAATTACAGCGGTCGGTCACGGAAAGGCGCAGGTACTCGATTTTACGCCCGAAAGTGTCTTCCACGGCGATACCTCACGGCAAAAGGAGAACATTGTTTTACTCGCAGACGGCAACAATAGCATCTTTTTTACCCGAGGGGCAACCAACTTGTGATGCTTCGACAACCGGAACCGGCCTTGTAACTACCCGCCGAACATGGTAATTTCACTTCTTTTTGGCGGCTCGAGGCTTCACCCCCCCGTTGGCCGCACCCCTGGTCTGTTCTGGAAAGACCCGGGCATTGTGATTTTGATTTTGCTCCCATCAAAGTAAATGGAGATTTTTTTGCGTAGTAAAGCTTTGGGACTTCTCTCCGGCGGCCTCGACAGCACCCTGGCGGCCCTGATTCTAAAACGCCAGGGTATCGACGTCACCGGCATCGTCTATGTCACGCCTTTTTTCGGCGCCGAGCGAGCCCGCATCGCAGCCCGACAGATCGACATTCCGCTGATCGTCAGAGACATCAGCGAAGTGCATCTGGACATGCTGAAAAATCCCCGATACGGTTACGGTCGCAATCTCAACCCCTGCATCGACTGTCATGCCCTGATGTTCCGCCTTGCCGGCGAATACGTTCAACGGCAAGAGTTTGACTTTCTCTTTTCCGGCGAGGTTCTCGGCCAGCGGCCTATGAGCCAAAATGCCAATGCCCTCAAAGCAGTCGCCAAACACGCCGGCTGCGGTGAGCTGATTCTGCGCCCGCTGAGTGCCAAACTTCTACCGATCACTCCGGTCGAGGAGCGGGGCCTGGTTGACCGGGAACAGCTTCTGGATATTCAGGGCCGTAGTCGCAAGCCACAGGAACAACTGGCCCGACAGTGGGGGCTGACCGAGTATCCCGGTGCCGGCGGTGGCTGCCTGTTGACGGAAAAATCCTTTACTGGCCGCCTTCGCGACCTGCTCACCCACCACCCCGACTGTACACCCCGGGATGTGGAGTTGCTCAAAATCGGTCGCCAGTACCGCCTTTCTGCCGACGTTAAGCTGACCCTGGGCCGCAACCGCCAGAGCAACGAGATGATCCAAAAGCTGGCTGACGATGATCACCCCCTTCTGAAGGCCTCGGGTTTCAGCGGGCCACTCGGCCTGCTCAGCGGTCGACCGGGAGCCAAAGAACTGCTGGCGGCTGCAGCCATCGTCGCGGCCTACGGCAAAGGGCAGGGCCAGGCCACAGTGACGGTGCTCTGCACCCAGGGCGCCAACAGCCGCAAACTGGAGGTCGCTCCCATGGACCGTCAGGAAATTGAGAAGTTGATCATCACCTGAGACGTCAACGGTCCCGCTGTCGGCATTCGGCCCGACCGGCAGACCGAGACAGGATCGCATTGCCATCCCATGGGCATAGCCCAACAATCCTTCACCGACCCCGGGGACAACAGACCCCCATTGCTCTTAAGGAGACGTTTATTTCATGAGCGACGACGGCCGCAAGATAATTTATTCAATGATTCGCGTCAGCAAACATCACAACAAAAAACCGGTTCTGAAGGATATCTCCCTGTCCTACTTTTATGGCGCCAAGATTGGCGTTCTCGGCCTCAACGGCTCGGGCAAAAGCTCCCTGCTGCGCATTCTGGCCGGCGTCGACCAGGAGTTCCAGGGTGAAACCATCCTGTCCCCGGGACATACGGTGGGCTTTCTCGAACAGGAGCCACAACTGGCAGCCGGAAAAACCGTGCGCCAGGTGGTAGAAGAAGGGGTTCAGCCCATAGTCGATCTGGTCAATGAGTTCAACGACATCAACACGAAATTCGCCGAGCCGATGTCCGACGATGAAATGGATGCCCTCATCGCCCGCCAGGCCGAGGTTCAGGAACAGCTCGACCAGCTGGATGCCTGGGATCTCGACAGCCGTCTCGAACAAGCCATGGATGCTCTGCGCTGTCCCCCCGGCGAGTCCACCGTGGATGTCCTCTCCGGCGGCGAAAAGCGCCGGGTAGCCCTCTGCCGGCTGCTGCTGCAGAAGCCTGACATTCTGCTGCTGGACGAACCGACCAACCACCTCGACGCCGAAACCGTGGCCTGGCTGGAGCAGCACCTGCAGCGCTATGCCGGAACGGTCATCGCCGTCACCCATGATCGTTATTTTCTCGACAACGTGGCGGGCTGGATTCTGGAACTCGACCGGGGTCAGGGTATTCCCTGGAAGGGCAACTACTCTTCCTGGCTGGAACAGAAACAGGAGCGCCTGCGTCAGGAAGAGAAGCAGGAAAGTGTTCGCCGCAAAACCCTGCAGCGCGAACTGGAATGGATTCGCATGACCCCCAAAGGCCGTCACGCCAAAGGCCAGGCCCGAATCAGCTCTTACGAGCAGTTGCTGCAACAGCAGGGCGGTGATCGGGAAAAGGAGCTGGAACTGTATATTCCACCAGGGCCGCGCCTGGGTGACATTGTCATCGAAGCCGACGGCGTGGCCAAGGCTTATGGCGAACGCCTGCTCATGGAAAACCTGGCCTTCCGTCTGCCTCCCGGCGGCATCGTCGGCATCATCGGGCCCAACGGTGCCGGCAAAACCACCCTGTTCCGCATGATTACCGGCCAGGAGCAGCCTGATAGCGGCACAATCCGTGTCGGCGACACGGTTAAACTGGCCTACGTTGACCAGAGCCGTGAAGCCCTTGACCCGAACAAAAGCATCTGGGAGGAAATCAGCGACGGTCAGGAAGTCATCGAGCTGGGCCAGCGAACCTTGAACAGCCGTGCTTTCGTGTCACGTTTTAACTTTGGCGGCGAGCAGCAGCAAAAAAAGGTCGGTGTGCTTTCCGGCGGCGAACGCAATCGGGTACACCTGGCCAAAATGCTGCGCAGCGAATCCAACGTGCTGCTCCTCGACGAACCGACCAACGACCTCGACGTCAACACCATGCGGGCCTTGGAAGAGGCCCTTGAAAATTATGCCGGCTGTGCGGTGATCATCAGCCACGATCGCTGGTTTCTCGACCGCATCGCCACTCACATCCTGGCCTTTGAAGGCGACAGCCAGACGGTCTGGTTCGAGGGCAACTGGTCCGAATACGAAGAAGATCGCCGCAAGCGCCTGGGTGCCGCCGCCGATCAGCCCCACCGCATCAAATACCGCCAGCTTACACGGGCCTGAAAACTTGTTATGCCCTGAAGCGAGGTGACGGCAGAAGTCACCTCGCTTTTTCTTTGCCTTTGCCACGGAATCCCAAGGTCTTTCCCTGCCTTTTATTTACAGTTTTTTCAGACACTTTCCCCGCCAAAAGAAAAAATTTCTACCACTGCATGCATCCTTCTATCTAAGCATATTTTTTTTAAAATTTTTTTTAAAAATATTTTTTTTGATCTTGACAACACCGTTTTATTCCTGTACACAGAGAGTCTGTTTGATGAAATTATTCATTAACGTGTGATTTTCGAAAAGAGCAAACCCGTAGTAATGCGGGGACGCAAAACCGTGGATCCTTTGCGCCGAAGGACTGCCAGGTTGCCGAAGAAATTACTCCGGTCAGATTTCACGACCCGTCTTCGGCATGAAGACGGGTTTTGTTTTTCCTTCGGACTGTTTTTGCGTCCACTCCAAAGGAGGGGCGGAACCCGAAACGCTAAGACCGGTCACGCTTGGTGATAGAAAGTTCGCTGATGCTGATGATTTTCTCGATACAGGCGGGGCGGTCTTGCCTTACCGGGGAACAGTTCGGAAATCTTTTAAGGGAGGTTTGGCATGGCAGGAAAAATCAAAGAGATGATCGACCTTATTATCGGCCAGAGGGCAAAAGGCAATCCCATGCTTGAACGGGTCATTAAATCCAAGCTGATGCTTAAAGGGGTCAATCCCAAGAAGTACGACTCGGGCTCCCCGGACGATCCTGCGGTTCTGCAGAAGCTTGAACGCATGATGCATACCCTCAAATAGTTTTGCTTCTTTCAGGGAGATTTTCATGAAAATTAAAAGCGCTTTTTCCACACAAGATACCGCCGATGCCAGCGTTAATGAACTCGCCACAAACCTGGCCCCTCTCAATCCCAAGATGGTGCTGTTTTTTGCTTCGACCAAGTACGATCCCGAATCGATCTGCCAGCAGATGCAGGACGCCTTTCCCCAGTCCCAGGTCTTCGGTTGCTCCACATCCGGCGAAATCACCAGCGGCCAGATGTTCAGTAACGGCATCGTTGCCATGGCCTTTTCCGATGTGGCCCTTCAGGACCTTAGCATCCAGGTGGTGGAGGATCTGCAGGACGGCCAGGCTCTGAACGATGCCTTCGCTGCTTTTGAGGCGCACGTCCAGGCTCCCATGGCCGAGCTTGATCCTTCCAAATACGTCGGCCTGCTGCTCATCGACGGTCTGGCCGGCGCGGAAGAAGCCTTCATCGAAAGCATAGGCGACCTGACCAACGTCATCTTCATCGGAGGCTCGGCGGGAGACGACCTGAAGTTTGCCGCCACCCAAGTCTACGCTAACGGCAAAAGCTACCGCAACGCGGCGATACTGGCGCTGCTCAAGCCGGGCGTCGAATTCACTTTCATCAAGACCCAGAGCTTTCGCGACCTCGGCAAGACGCTGGAGGTAACCAGGGCCGACGAGAGCCGCCGGGAAGTCATCGAGTTCAACGGAAAGCCCGCCGCTGTCGGATATGCCGAGGCCGTCGGCACCACTGTGGACAAGGCCCCCGAATTCTTCATGCAGAATCCGGTCGGACTGTTCATCGACGATGAGCCCTATGTCCGCAGCCCTCAGCAGATTCAGGGGACCAGCATTCTATTCTACTGCGGCGTCGTTGAGGGCATGGAGCTCTCACTGCTGGAATCCACCGACATGATCGAAGATACCCGGCAGGCCATTGAGCAAGCTCGGGAAGACCTCGGCGGCATCTCCGGTATCATCAATTTCAACTGCATTCTGCGAACCCTGGAACTGACCCAGAAGAACCGCACCGCCGATTACGGAAAGCTGTTCGAGGGTGTGCCGACCGTCGGCTTCAGCACCTACGGCGAACAGTTTATCGGTCATATCAACCAGACGGCCACCATGCTGGTTTTCAAATAACCGGGCCGGTTCAGGTGAAATCCGAAACCAGGGAGCCTCGCCGCCATAGAATGACCGGGATCGAGACTCTGGAGACCCGTTGAAACAGTTAAATTAAGCGCACAAGCGACCGGAACACCCCAATCGATGAGGGTTTGCCATGTCACAAACAGCACATATTCGAATCGTAACGCCTTCAGACAACGATCTGAAAAAGACCGAAAACAGCCTGAAAGAAAACGACAACGGTCTTCAGGGCAGCCTGTCTCTCACCAACATCACCAACCTTTTGCAGTTTCTTTCCATGAGCTCCAAAAAAGGTGTTATCGAACTGAGCCGGCAGGGGGACAACAAAAAGGGCCGGATCTGGTTTGCGGGCGAAGAATTGTTGTCCGCCGTCTCGGGCACTCTGGCCGGGATTGAAGGTTTTGCCGATCTGCTCGGCTGGGAACAGGGCTCCTTCCAGTTTATGCCGGACGTCCCCTTCGAGGATAAAAAAAACATCGGCCTCAAAGTACAGCATGCGATTCTCGAGGCGGCCACGCTGCTTGACCACCGGGCCAATGAGCAAGGCGCCGCTTCCCATACCCCAACCGAAGAACGGAGTCACCTTATGGATCTGACAGCACGGGATTCTAGCGAAGTGTTGAACAATCTGCTGGAAGTCCCCGGTGTGGACGCGGTGGTCGTTGTCGGCAGAGACGGTTTCGTTATAGAATCTGCCGGCAGCAGCAATCGGGTCAACACCGAGGAACTCGGCGCCTCTCTGGCCCACGCCATCAACGGCATTGAAGAAATGGGCAGCGAATTGAATGTCAATGTGTTGCAGGACATGTTTATCGAGTACGGCCGGGCGGTTATCATGTGCCGGCCGGTCGGGGACGCCATTGCCGCCATCATTACCCCGGATGCGTCCAAATTGGGGTTGATCCGCCACAAAACGAAAAAACTCCTCGTCGAACTCGGCGAATCTTTCTAGGAGACCAGTATAATGGCGTTGAATCTTGAGTTTACCATGGACAAGGAAACCTACCGTCACTCGCTGAACGGACACGAGATGGTGATGCATTCCCATCACTATCTGGCCCTGATCACCAAAATGGTCGAGGATCTGACCGATCTGGGCGGTCCTGAAATTCTCAGCGACGTTACTGAAGAAACCATGATCATGATTCTGAACGACTATTTTCAGAAACACGGCCTCAACGATAGCGAGGAACGTCTGCGTGCCGGTGAGGACTATTTTTCTACCTTCGGCCTAGGCAGGATGCACGTCTCCGGCGATGCCGACGGAGGTGAAGCCCGACTGACCAGCAGCCACCTCGACGAGGGCTGGACCATGAAATGGGGGCCACACGACAAGCCGGTGAATCATTTGGCCTGCGGTTTTATTTCCGCGATTTTTTCGGCAGCATTCAACAAGTCGGCCAAAAGCTACGGCACCACCGAGACGGCCAGCATCATTACCGGCGAGCCGGAGAGCGCTTTCATCGTAACCGCGTTGTAACTGGAGAGGACTTTTTCATGACCGTCATGCGTGATACGGCCGTCAAGGCCCTGGCCAATGTCCAGGTTCAGAGTGATGAGAACGGACTGATTCCTGAGTACGAAGTCCTGGTGAACCTGCTGCCGATAAAACTTCTGAACGCTTTTTCAGAGCGGATTATGGCTGCGGCGCCTCCGGAGCGTAAAGCCGAGGTGGAAGCGGGCCTGGTGCGGGCCGCCTATGAGTGCGGCTATCATACGGGATGCGGCATCATTACCTCGGACATCTTCAACGACGTGGTCATGCCCATGGTCACGGAAGACGAGAAGGACATTCTGCGCGGCGCCTATGCGGCCTTCACCGCCTGGGGCTGGGCCAAGTCCGGTATCGTGCAGCTTAAACCGGGCGAAAAAATGATTATCCGCGCCCTGGATTACTACGAGGCGGACAGCGGCGGTGAGGGCCTGCGGGGTTTCATGCTGCGGGGACTGAGTCAGGCGTTTTTCGATCTGGCCTACGCCGAAACCTACCCCGACGGCATGGACACTTTTGTCTGCCATCAGACCAAAGGCATCGAGGTTGGGGACCCTCATGGTGAATTTGTGGTGGTAAAAAAGTAGCGCCGCAAGAGGTTGTTGGGTAAAAGGCACGGGCTGGATTCTGTCCGGCCAGGCGGCAACCGGGACCGATGCTGAACAGCTCCGGAGCGGATGGGGAGGATATGCACTTAATCGACGGACAGCCCATGGACAAGGCTCTGGTCGCGGCGGCGAAAACCGGTTGGAGCGGTGTGTTGCGCGGCAGGATCGGACAGCAGGAGGTCGGGATGGTGGTGTTCAGCCACGGCCGGGTCGCCTGGTCGGTGAGCAGGGAGCAAACCCGGGACCTTCCCTTCTATCTGCAGAACATGGGGCAGGTTTCCCTTCCTCGCCTGGAGGAAATCCTCGAGCTTCAGAAAGCGCCGGACAAATCGAAGAAACTCGGCCCGCTACTGGAAGAAGCAGGGCTGATCGACCAGGCCTTGTTCGCCGAGTGCCTGCTGGCACACATTCGTAGCGCCCTGTCGCCGCTGGTCAACAATCCCCTGACCGTAGGCTGTACCGAAGAGGGAGAGGTTGCGGCCGATGCCCGGTTGACCTTTTCACTGCAGGAGACCCTGGATTCGGCTGAGACCGACGTCGCAGATGTGCCTGCTCAGGAAGATTCCGGCGACCCGCTGCAGGATCTTGCTCTTTTGCCCGGCTTCTGCTACGCCTTTGTCGCCAATGCCGCAGGCAAACTGCTCCTTTACCACGAAGCCGATGCTGGTACAGAACCCCAAAAAGATCTTTCGGCCTGGATTGCCGAATGGCTTCGCAGTTGCGTACAAACCGCTCACCATGTCGGCATCAAGCGACCCAGGAGCGCCTTTATCGAAGGGCTCGGCCAGTCGTTGCTGGTGCAGGTAACCGACCCCGATTTCGGATTTTTTCTTGGGGTGGCCTTTAACGAAGCGGGAAAGCTTGGCGTCTACCGCTCCAGAATCGCCAGCATCCTTCCCGCAATCCGGGCCCTCTCCGAGACGAAGTAGTCTGGAGAGAAGCAACCATGTCTCACGTTATTTCCATCGTCAGTTCCAAAGGCGGCGCTGGCAAGACCACGATCGCCCTGAACCTGGCCGTCGCTCTGGCCGAGGGACAGAAGTCGAATATGGGGCACTCCCAAGAGTTGCCCCCTTTTTTTATCAGCATTTTTTAACCTGGCTCACCGCGTTTTCCGCCCCCTCAGCGACAGCTCTGCTTGTACTGACTCTGCTTGTACTGACTCTGCTTGTACTGACTCTGCTTGTACTGATTTGACCCGGCCTCCTTCTCCCTGTAACATGGCACTTGTGGACAACACCCCGCCAGGGTGTTTCGATCCGATCCCGCAGAGAGATCCAGGATCCGGCCCCGCGCCTTGATCTTGCTGGTCTCAGCCTCCCTCAGAGCAACACCCGTTTCTGTCTGTCCGCAAAAACGGGTCGCGGGTTGCTCTGCCCCCGGCAATCAAGCAGCCCCTTCAAAACACGGCTCAGAGCAGTAATCCCTTTGTGCTCACTGGTGCCACCGCGTGTCCGTATCCTGAGTACCGGCGCTTCGGTACCCTTTGATCACTGTGGTTATCTCTTCAGCACACACCTAAGACAAGGAGTCATCCATGCAGGAAGAATGGTTGCAACAGATGGAAAACCAGGTCAACACTTTGGAAAAACTGAAAAAATATATTCGCGTCAGCGAGGCGGAAACGTTGGCCTTACGCACCTTGAAGAGCAAATGGGGCACTACCCCCTATTTTGCTTCGCTGATGGATCCGGAGGATCCGTCCTGTCCCATTCGCCGACAGGTTCTTCCTTCCATGGAAGAACAGGTCAACCGATACGGCATGGAAAACTATCTCATGTGGAAGGAAAACCGGGACACGGAAGAGATTCGCCCGGACAGCATCGCTCGTCAGTACCGTGACCGGGTTGCTTTTACGGTGACCGAAGTCTGCGGGATTTACTGCCGTCACTGTTTTCGCAAGGAGCTGGTCGTCGAGCAGGATCTGCAGTTGCGCTTCGATGTCGAAGAGGGCCTGAACTGGATCGCCGCCAATCCTGAGATCCGCGACGTGCTGGTGACCGGTGGAGACCCGCTGCTGATGTCCGACGACCAACTGGCCGACCTCATCGGCAGACTGCGGAGTATTGGTCACATAGAAATGATACGCATCGGCAGCCGTCTCCCGATTGTTCTGCCGCAGCGCATAACCGAGGGTTTGAAGAAGGCGATTGGCGGTTTTCACAAGGTCCCGGTATGGATCAACACCCAGTGCAATCATCCCAAAGAACTTACCGCAGAAACGGAACGGGCCGTTTACGAACTGATGAGTTGCGGCATCAACGTCGGCAACCAGGCAGTCCTGCTCAAGGGCATCAACGACGATACGGAAACCTTCAGGGCCTTGCACCAGAAGCTGCTGCGGGTACGAATTCGCCCCTACTACCTTTTCTACTGCGAGCCGGCCCCGGGGATTGATCACTTTCGAACTCCGGTGGAAAAGGGAGCCGAGCTGATCCGGGACGGGCTGCGAGGCCATACCACCGGTCTGGCCCAGCCCATGTATGTTCTGGCCACCAATATCGGCAAAATTCCCCTGATGCCCGATTACTCCATTGTGGACAAGAATGAACGGGAGTACACCTTGCGCAACCACAAGGGCCAGACCACTCGTATCCCCAACATTCCGGAGTAGTTCCTGCAGCGGAACCTTGAAAGTCGTCTCCCGGGCAGCGGGCCGCTGCCATCGCCCCATTTTCCCGGTCACAACATCAGGTTGGCCGCAAACCGGCAAAAAAATCATTGAGCAGGGCCTCTCCGTGCTCGGAAATCGAAAACGCCTGATCATCGAGCAGCCAGGTGTGCAACAGCCCCACCATCAGCGCCCGCAGGGTCAGTGCGGCCCGCGCACAATCAAGCTCTTTTCGGATCAGGCCGGCGGCCTGCAGCCGCTGCAGGGATTCCAGATCTTTCTTCTGCAAGCGGTGCAACTTGTCCTGATAAAACTCCAGCAGGGGCCTCAACTCCTCGGTAAATTCAGTACGGAACAGAACTGTTTTGAAATAGGTTCGAAAGCGCCGGTCCTGTTCCAGATTGCGGAAAAACCGCCGCAATCCCTCCTGCAGGTCGTCCAGTGTCTCGACAGGGAGAAGCAGCAGATCTTCCAAACGCATGCCGGAGGACGCCTCGATGTCGTTCTTGAGTTCGATAAACAGGTCGACCTTATCCTTAAAATGCCAGTAAATGGCTCCTCGGGTCACTCCCGCCGCGCGGGCGATCTCCTGCAGGGTGGTGCGGGAATAGCCCCGATCGTGAAACAACGTCAGGGCCGCCTCAAAGATGTCCTGGCGCGTCTGTTGTGCGGCAGTCTTTGTCTTTCGCGCCATAAACAATCCTTCCGCGAACTCAACTCTCGCCGTCTTTGCGGCTCAGAACCCGAGACCAGAAATGACGTTGCAGCCATTCGCTGGCTCGCTGAATGGCAACATAAAAAACCGGTACAAACAAAACCAGCAATGCCGTCGCCGTGATCATGCCCCCGAACACTGCTGTACCCACCGCCTGGCGGCTGGCGGCACCGGCACCCCGCGCAACGACCAGCGGTATCATGCCCAGCACGAAAGTCAGAGCGGTCATCAGAACGGCGCGAAAACGCAGGCGGGCCGCCAGCATGGCTGCCTTGACGATATCGTCACCCTGTTCGCGGCGCAGCTTGGCAAATTCGACGATGAGAATGGCCGACTTGGAGGCCAGGGCGATCAGCAGCACCACCCCGATCTGGCTGTAGACGTTGACCTCCATGCCGCGCAGGGTTACCGCCGCGACGGTTCCCAGCAACCCCAGAGGCACCGCCAGAATGATAGCCAGGGGACAGGACCAGCTCTCGTACTGGGCGCAAAGCACCAGATAGACAAAGATGACGGCCAGCAGAAAAATGTACAGGGCCTGATCGGCGGTGGTCTTTTCCTGGTAGGACGCGCCCGTCCATTCGTAACCCATGGTGTCGGGCAGGTTGGCTTCTGCCAGCCTTTCCATGAGGTTGAGAGCGTCACCGGAACTGTAGCCTGCAACGGCCTGACCGTTGATCGAGGCGGAAGGATACATGTTGTACCGCCTTACCAGCTGAGGTCCTACCATCTCTCGCACCGAAAGCAGGGTGCCGAGGGGAATCATGCGTCCCTGCACATCCCGCACCTCCAGCCGCCCGATATCTTCGGGACGACTGCGAAAGGGGCTGTCGGCCTGCACTTTGACCTGGTAGGTGCGACCGAACATGTTGAAGTCGTTGACGTAATAGGATCCCAGATAGGCCTGCAGGGTACCAAAAACATCACTCAGCGGCACATCCAGACTTTTGGCCTGAATTCGGTCCACATCAACCTGCAGTTGCGGCACATTGGCCCGGTAGGTGGTATAGGCGCGATCGATCTGACGCTGGGCGTTGGCCGCTCCGACCAGTTCCTCGGTCATCTGCTGCAGCGCCGAGAATCCGACCCCGCCCCGGTCCTGAAGCTCCATCAGGAAGCCCCCGGCAAATCCCAGACCCTGAATCGCCGGTGGCGCAAAGGCGAGAATCTGGGCTTCCTGTATATCGCCGAACATCTGCCACAACCGGCCGATGACAGACTCCATGCGCAGGTGCGGCGCGGTGCGCTCCTCCCAAGGCGTCAAGCGAACGAAAATGGTCGCCACGTTGGAAGAAGCCGCCATGTCGATGACCGAGAATCCGGCGATGGCAATCCAGTCTGCCACCCCTTCCATGGTCGCCAGACGCCCGTTCATTTCTTCCAGAACGGCGGCAGTGCGCTCCAGAGCGGCGGCATCGGGCAACTGCACGTTAACGACGCAGTAGCCCTGATCTTCCGTCGGCACGAAACCCGTGGGCAGGCGCAGATACCCCCAGAAGGAGGCCGACGCCAGAACTGCAAACAGCACCAGGGTGATCGCCGTGCGCCGTACCATCATCCCGAGACCACGTTCATACAAACGGCGCGTGTGATCAAATGTCCAGTTAAACCAGCGGAAAAAATTGTGGCGCTCGCTCCCCTTCGGCCGCAGCAGTACGGCGCAGAGGGCCGGGCTAAGGGTCAGGGCATTCAGGGAACTGAAGACGGTGGCGGTGGAAATGGTGAGAGCAAACTGCCGGTACAACTGCCCGGTAATCCCTCCCAGAAAGGCCGTCGGCACAAAGACCGCGAGCAGCACCAGGGTGGTGGCGATAATCGGCCCGGTCACCTCCCGCATGGCGTTCAGCGTCGCTTCCCGGGGAGAAAGACCCCGTTCGTCGATATTCCGCACCACGTTCTCCACCACCACAATGGCGTCGTCAACCACCACCCCGATGGCCAGCACGATACCGAACAGGGACAACAGATTGATACTGATTCCCAGTCCCGCCATCACCGCCAGGGTGCCGATCAGGGAGACGGGAATGGTCAGGGCCGGAATCAGGGTGGCCCGCCAGTCCTGAAGAAAGATGAAGATGGTCAGAAACACCAGCAGCACGGCAATCATCAGGGTCTTGACCACCTCAACGATGGCCCGGTCGATGAAATCCGTCGTGTCAAAGGGCACAACGTAGGAAACGCCTTGAGGAAAGGTTGCGGACAATTCCTCCATTCTATCGGCCACCCGGCCGGCGACATCAAGGGCGTTGGATCCAGGACTCTGGTAAATGCCGATGGCTACCGCGGGCGAACCCTTGCGCTGGGCAAAATCAGCGTAGGACTGAGACCCCAGCTCGACCTGGGCAATATCCTGCAGGCGGGTCAGGCGACCGTCTTGCCCCGTTTTGACAATAATCTCTGCAAACTCGGCAGCGGTCTGCAGACGGCCCGGGGCATTGATGGTGAATTGAAAACTCTGGCCGGCGGGAGCCGGAGGTTCGCCGATCTGACCGGCGGCGACCTGGACATTCTGCTGCTGCAGCGCCCGCACCACATCCGTGGTGGTCAGCCTGCGGGCCCGCAACTTGTCCGGGTCCAGCCAGATCCGCATGCTGTAATCCCGTGCGCCGAAAACCTGGACATCACCGACACCGTCGATCCGGCTAAGTTCGTCCTTGATACGCAGCGTAGCGTAATTACTGAGAAAAGTCGTATCCCGACTTTGGTCTGGGGAAACCAGCGCGATGAACTGGAGGATATTGGTGCTCTGCTTGCGGGTGGATATGCCCAGCCGCCGGACCTCTTCGGGCAGCGACGGTTCGGCCACGGCCACCCGGTTCTGCACCATGACCTGCGCCATGTCCAGGTCGGTGCCGATCTCAAAGGTTACCGTCAAGCCGTAGACACCGGTGTTGGTCGAGGTGCTGGACATATAGAGCATGCCCTCGACGCCGTTGACCTGCTCTTCGATGGGCTGGGCAACGGTCGCCGCCAGCACCTGGGCATTGGCTCCCGGGTAAACGGCACTGACCCGTACCGTCGGCGGGGAAATCTGCGGATATTGGGCGACGGGAAGCGTCCGGGCGGTCACCAGGCCGACAAGAACGATGACGATGGAGAGAACGCAGGCGAAAATCGGTCGCCGTATAAAAAACCCGCTGAACATGAGTTGCTCCCTGTCAAAGGATGGACAAAGTCCGCTCGGCACTATTGGGGACCGCCTGCCGAGCCGGATCGTCGGGCCTGCTGCGGAGGGGTGAGGCCACCCCCTATTCGACCGCCTGCCGATCTTCGGACTCGACGCCCTGCCGCGGGGTCACCCTACCACCGGGCCGGGCCCGTTGCAGGCCGTTGACGATGACTCTCTCCCGAGGCCCGATGCCTTCGTCAATAACCCGCAGGCCTTCCCACAAGGGGCCAACCGAAACCGGTTGGTAGGCCACCCTGTCCTGGTCATCCACCGTCAACAGAAAGTAACCCTGCTGATCGATGCCCAGCGCCACTTCCGGAACCACAAGGGCCTGCTCCTCGACCCGGACCGGCATGCGAATTCGAGCAAAAAGTCCCGGCAGCAGACGGCCATCGGGGTTATCAAAGACCCCCCGTAGCAGAATCGTGCCGGTCTCCGGATCGACCCGGTTGTCGCTGAAATCGACCCGGCCCTGAAATGGGAATTCCCGGCTCCCGGCGAGACCGAGAAAGACTGTGGCGTTGCCGTTACCGGGCACTTCCTGGCGCCGGCATCGTTCAAATTCCAGAAAATCACGTTCACTGACGTTGAAGTAGACGTAGACCGGGCTGAGATTGACCACTGTTGCCAGCAGGGTTTTCTCCGCCGCTCCCACCAAGTTGCCGACATCCACCAGGCGGCGGCCGATGCGGCCGCTGATAGGAGAGCGAACCTGGGTATAGGAGAGATTCAGCCGAGCCGTCTCGATAGCTGCCCGCGCCCCGTCGATAGCTGCACCAGCCTGGTCCCGCAGGGCCTGGGCTTCGATGACCTCGACCTCGCTGACAGCCTGGTCTCTGAAAGCGCTCTGCTTGCGCTTAAGAGTCGCTTCAGCCAGCCGCAATTCGGCCTCCCGGGTGGCCAGATTGGCCAGCGCCTCGTCCAGCCGGGCCTGATAAGGCCGGGGATCGATGGTAAAGAGCAGATCGCCACTTTGGACGAAGCTGGCGTCGGCAAAGTGAATCTGCTCCAGATAACCTTCGACCCGGGCCCTGATCTCTACCGATTCCACGGCATCGGTGCGTCCCGAATACTGGGCGTAATAAGTGATGTCCCGTCGCTCCGGGTGGGCGACGGTCACTTCCGGCGGCGGCGGGGGCACAAACGCGGCCTGTTCCTGGCAGCCGGCCAGAAAAAGAATGACGGCCAGGCCCAAAGCCGACAACCGGCCCCATCGTTTATTTCGCGGTAATGCGCGTCGCTGCATCATGATTTGCCCTCTCCATTCCGGATGGTTTAGCAAAAACTCACCCACAGCGGCCGGGCCGCAATGGCAAAATCTTGCTCAGCCACTCCATTTTTTGTGCCTTCCCGAGAAACCCTTCTTTCTGTGCCGACCTGGAATCGGGCCGCTCGCAACTATTTTGTCGAAAACAATATCCTCGCAGATGCGCCCAACCGCAGCAAATTGGCGGGCTAACTTGCCGGACTGCTTTCGTCCGCGACAATTTCTTCCTCATTCACCACCCAGCCGCCTCCCAGAGCCCGATACAGGGCAACCAGATTCATCGCCGTGTGACCCCGGGCCGCGGCCAGTTGATTCTCACCATCAAACAGAGCGCGCTGCGCGTCCAGAACATTTTGAAAATTAACCAGACCGTCACGATACAGCCGAGTGGCCAGTTGCAGGGAACGCCGGGCCGCCGCCACCGCTCGCTCCAGCGCCTCCAGCCGATCACGCTGATCAAGATACTCGGTCATGGCCCCTTCCGCCTCTTTCAAAGCGTTCAGTACCGTCTGTTCATAGTGGTTGAGGGCCTGTTCGGTACGGGCATCCTCGACTCGCACCTGATTGCGGACCCGGGCCCCGTCAAACAGCAGCCAGCGCAGGGTCGGACCAAAACCAAAAGCACGGCTCGACCCTTTAAAGAGATCGCCGCTGTCAATAGACTCAAAGGCAAAGGTTCCCGACAGGGACAGGCGCGGGTAAAGATCACCCCGGGCCACTCCGATCCGCGCTGTCTGCGCCGCCAGCAGGCGCTCGGCGCGGCGAATATCGGGACGCTGACGCAGCAGATCCGCCGGCACGCCGACGGCAACGGACGGGGGCGGCACCGGAATCGGCCGGACCTCGCCGAGTTGCTCGAAACGGGCGCCCGGAGGTTCGCCGAGGAGCACCGAAAGGCTATGGATTGCCCGGCTCAGAGCGATGTGCAACGGGGCCACCTCCGCTTCGGAGGACGCCAGCAGCTGCTCGGCCTGGGCCACGTCAAGACCGGTGGCGAGGCCGTTTTCAAAACGAGAGCGGGTCAGACGCAGCGCCTGCTCTTGGGAGTCCAGATTGCCCCGGGTTGCAGCCAGCCTGGCCTGAAAGGTGCGAATATCAAGATAGACCTGGGCCACCTCCGCATACAGGGACACCAGCCCATCCCGGTATTCCTCCTCGGTCGCCTGGTAGTCCGCCGCCGCCGCCTCCACCGAGCGGCTGATACGACCAAAAAGATCGATCTCCCAACTGGCATCAAACCCGGTCCGATAGAGGGTCTCGGTATAACCGGCACCGGCCAGTGAATTCTCGCTGCCCCGCTGACGCACCACGCTACCCTGCGCGGCCGCCTCCGGCATTCGCTCGCCACGGGCCACACCCAGTCGTGCGCGGGCCTCCCGAACCCGCGCCACCGTGCGCCGAAGATCCCGATTTCCCTGTTCGGCGGCCACAATCAGCTCATCAAGCAGCGGATCCTCAAACAGCCGCCACCAGTCCCGCACCAGCGTTTCGTCCCGCACCAGAGACGGGTCGGCTTCCCGCTGCCAGGTGTCCGGCAGTTCACTTTCGGGCGTCCGATAGTCCGGACCCAGCGTCGCACAACCCGCCAAAATCAGTGGCAGCATCAGTCCGGCGAGGCGCAGAGCACCTGCAACCGGCCACCAAAGGTCAATTTTCTTCGCCATACAAGCCTCACATACGCAGTCTGGACAGGGAACAAACATACATGAATGTTTGTTCCCTGCAAAGTAAAATTCCGAAACCCTCTTTGACTTCCGGAAAACTTGTCGGTCACAAAACTTGTCGATCCCTTGCAAGCAAGGGTTTGCACAGGCTACACTTGCCAAAGCAACGGCGCAACGCGGAAGCTTTTTTTGTATAATGTGTTGAAAGGGATGGGGGGCGCCAAAGATTCTCGATAAAAGACGCCCGTTTGTCGGGCAACGAGTTGTACCCTGGACCCATGAAGCAACTCGGCCATTGGCAGTTTTTTTGCTGCAGCATCACGAATGACACGATCGCAGCCCAACAACCTGTGCGTTTTAAAGCGCCGTAACCGAAGGGAACATCATGAATCTAGCAGATTATTTTGAACAGACCGAGGGCGTAGGAATTCTTGCCACCGCCGATGCTCAGGGCCATGTCGATGCGGCGATCTATGCCCGGCCCCATGTGCGGGATGACGGCTCGGTGAGCCTGATTATGCTCGACCGTCTGAGTCACCACAACCTGCAAAGCAACCCCTGCGCTGCCTATCTTTTCCTTGAAAACGCCGGACGCTACCAGGGGGTTCGCCTGTTTCTGGAGAAAATTGGAGAGGAAACGGACCCGGAGCTTATCGCCCGTTTTTCGAGGCGCTGTCCGGACCCTGAAGGCAGCAAAGACCATGGGACGAAGTATCTGGTGACTTTTCGGGTAACCCGTATGCTCAAGGTACTCGGCGGCGATCCTCCCGAAGTCAGCTTGACTTGAATCTCATTCGGCGTCACTTCTGTGGTTTTGCACAGTTGCCGCTGAGGGCTCGCACCACAATTTATACGAAGTGACACGTGGCGGATCGGCGCGCCAGAGGCTACAGTGAAACCAAGATACACGGAACAAACTCTTCGTGTTTCGCAGTTCCAAACCTCCATCTTTTGGCGCGCCTCCTTCCCTCCTGAAAGGCGCGCCCTTTTTTTGTCCTTTGAAAGCACTCCGAGGCCAAAAAGAGCTTAAGATCCCGTCCGGGGTTTGCGGCAAACGCCTTCTTCTGCGGGGGAGCATCTACGCTTTCGCCAATGAACCGGGAGGTTGGCCATGCAGGAAGCGCTGCTTTATAAACAACTGCCCCACAGCCGGGTCCGCTGTCACCTGTGTGCCCACCGCTGTGTTATCGACAAAGGCCATCTGGGCCTTTGCCAGGTCCGAGAAAATCGGGGCGGCACCCTGTACACCCTGGTTTACGGCCGGACCATCAGCCAGGCAGTCGATCCCATTGAAAAAAAACCCCTCTACCATTTCCATCCAGGATCCCTGGCCTTTTCCATTGCCACCCCGGGCTGCAATTTCCGCTGCGCCTGGTGCCAGAACTGGGAAATCTCCCAACGACCCCGGGTCGGAGATCTGCTGACCGGTCTGCAGGCCACTCCCGATCAGCTCGCCGCCACCGCCCGCCGCCAGGGCTGCCGATCCATCGCCTACACCTACACTGAACCTGTTGTTTTTTTTGAATACGCACGGGATATCGCAGTCGCTGCCCGCCGTGAAGGTCTGGCCAACATTTTTGTCAGCAACGGCTACATGACCAAAGAGACCCTGGACCTGGCCCGGGACTGGCTGGACGCCGTGAACATCGATCTCAAGGCGTTTCGCGACAGCACCTATCGCCGCTACGTCGGAGCCCGGCTACAGCCGGTACTCGACAGCCTGAGACGCATCAGGGAATATGGAATCTGGCTTGAGGTTACCACCCTGATCATTCCCGGAGTCAACGACGACGCTACCGAACTGAAGGAACTGGCCACCTTTATCGCCCGTCAACTGGGGCCGGAAACTCCCTGGCACATCAGCCGTTTCTTTCCCTGCTACCGCATGCAGCAGACCCCCCCCACATCCCTGGAGACCCTGCAGCGCGCCGAAACGATCGGCCGCGAGGCGGGGCTGGTGCACATCTACCAGGGCAATACCGGGCAGGACGAAGACACGGTCTGCAGCCGCTGCGGACTCTCACTGATCGGCCGCAGGGGCTTTGCGGTAACGACCAACCGGATTCGCCCCGACAGCACCTGCCCCGACTGCGGCGCGCCACTGGCGGGAATTGGCATGGCCGAATAAAACCGGTCTTCCTGCGACCGGTTGTTTCGAAAGAAGCGCCTCATTCCGTCAGATAACGTCCCTTGATTTCCGTCCACAGGGGACTGGCGGTAATCTCCAGCAGGGAACGATTGATCTCTTCGCGAAGCGTACTCCCTTCCACCAACCCCATTCCGTACTTCTGGTGATTGAACTCGTGTCCGAGGGTACGCAGCTCGCCACTGAATTCCCGGCTGATCAGATAAGACATGATTGGAGCGTCATAAACCACCGCATCGACCTCCTGATCCAGCAGTGCCTGCAGAGCCAGTCGCAGCTCGGAGTAGGTGCGTAGCCGCAGCTCCCGGGCCCGTGCATAGTTCTCGCTGGTGGTACCGGATACGGTCGCGACCCGAACCTTGGCCAGGTCTTCGGGACCGGTGATGCCGGTCTGCAGGGAGGCGACGGTGAGCGTCGAGGTGATCGCGGCGGTAATCCCCGAAATCATGATGATGCCGGCAAACATCCAGACCAGAGCGACCAGGCGGCCGAGAAGCGTCACAGGAGCCTTGTCGCCATAGCCAACGGTGGTCATGGTGACCGCCGACCACCAGAAACCGGAAGCAATTCCCTGCACCGCCGAACCACCGAACTGATTGGCGTTGCGCTTGCGTTCGCACAGCCACAGCAGGAATCCCCAAACCAGCAACAGCAGGGCCAGCGCCCCGAGAACCTGCAAAAACCCCAGTGAAAAAAGGCCTCGCAACACAGCCATGCCACTGGCAGAAGGCTGGTCGACCACCGCGATGCCCAGACCGGTGACATAAAAAGGATGTGAAAAATCGATCAGCCGTTCCCGCTCTGCGGTGATGGTCAGGGCCGCCGCTTCCACGTCCAGTTCCCCGCTCTGCAGTCCTTGCAGGGTCTCGACGATGGACCGTTCCACAAACCGAAAAGACCAGCCCCGCCGCCGGGCGATTTCCTCCCACAACTCGACGGTCAGGCCGCGCCATTGGCCCTCTTGGTTTTTCATCGCAAACGGAGCCACCTGGCGGGTAGCCACAACCAGTTCGGATTGTTCCGCCGCAGCCAAACCGGTGGTGCCCGGTTCCGGTAACAGCGAAAACAAGAGGGCGCCAATCAGCACGGTCATTCCCAACCTCAAACACTTCATGCTCTACTCCCTGATCAACACAAGACATTTGAAAACATGCCCTCAGCAACCGGTCTTACAACAAAGCTCGCCGACAGCCGGCGACACAAAACCTGTCAGGATACGGGATCGGCGATAACATCCTCTCCGGTACGCGCCCGCATTCGCTCCCGTTCCAGTTCGGCAGCCCGTTGCTCGCCGGCGCTCAGCCTGCCCCCGACCCAGCGGTCCAGAATCAGCGACGCCACCAGATCGCCAGCAACATTAATGGCCGTGCGGCACATGTCGAGAATCCGGTCCACCCCGAGAATCAGAGCGATCCCGGCCGGTGGAATGCCCACCGAACCGAGTACCATGGAGAGTACCACAATGCCCACTCCGGGGGTCGCCGGCGCACCGATAGAGGCGCCAACGGCCGTCACCACGATCAACACCATACCCGACAGACCGATATCAATGCCGTACACCTGAGCCAGAAACATTGCCGCGACTCCCTGATACAAGGCCGTTCCGTTCATGTTAATAGTCGCCCCCAGAGGAATCACGAATTGGGCCACGGAGGGCCGCACCCCCAGACGATCTTCTGCGGTCTTAATCGACATCGGCATGACTGCCGCCGAGCTGGAGGTAGAAAAAGCCAGCAGCAGAACTTCCCGCGTCGCGCGCAAAAAAACCAGCGGCGAACGGCCCGCCAGAAACAGCAACAACAACAGATAGAGAACAAACAGCAGCAGCAGACCCAGCAACACCGTGGCTACGTACACCGCCATACCGAACAGGGCGTCCAATCCCAGCTTGGCGGTCAACTGGGCAAGCAGGCCGAACACCGCCACCGGTGCCAGCACCATGGCCCAGCGCACCACTGTCATGCACACCGCCTGCAGAGAACCCAGCAACTCAAGGAGCGGCTTGGCCTGTAACGGCGGCAGCATGACCAGCGCCACCCCCACCACCATGGCAAAAATGACCACCTGGAGCATATTGCTTTCGACCATGGACGACAGCGGGTTGGCCGGCAGCAGAGTGATCACGCGTTGAGGCAGCTCCCTCAAATCCAGCAGTTCGCCATCGGCAACCGCCGCCACCGGCCGTGGTTCCTGCAGAGCCCGGCTGTCCACATAGCGCCCCGGTTGCACCAGGGTTGCCAGCAACAGCCCCAGAACAATGGCAACGGCGGTAATGGTCAGAAAAAACACCACCGCTCGCCCGCCCATGCGCCGCAGCTGTTCGAAATCCTCGGTAGCGGCCAGTCCGCGAATGATCGACGCAAAAACCAGCGGAATCACGATCATCTGAATCAGGGCCAGAAACAGACGCCCCGGCAGTGCCAGCCATTCACCGGCGGTGGCGGCAAAGGCCGGGTCGAACCAGCCGACCGCGGGACCCAACAGAACACCGACCAGAATTCCGGCCACCATCCCGATCACCACCTGCAGCCACAGTCGCCCCCGTACCAGGGACTGCAGGGAATTGGCCAGATGTTTCAGGGAGCGCGGGTGGAGCATTTCCAGCGGCGTCGCCGGGCGATTCTGCCATTGCATGATACCTCCTCGAAATGATTTTGCCGCGACGTCAAATGACTCTGGAAAGTTCCGGATCTATTTTTCTTTCCCACAAGCCGGCGAGCTTCAGCGCAACAATGAGCAGCCACCTACAAAGCTGAAAGATAGTCCGCCAAACGATCACAACCCTCGATAATCCGGGGGAACAGCTGTCGGGCCATCCCTTCCGTAACGGCCTCTTTTCCCGGCCATGCCGCAAGAGCCGCGGAACCGTCATAGTCCACCGGCGCCAGCCGCGCTCCCAGGGCGGTGGCGGCCAGGTAAAAATCCCCCCCCGGAAGCAGGGCCACATGGGCTTCCTGCAACAGGTCTTCACACAGCCGCTGACCGGTCAGAATGCCTTTGCAGCGCAGTTGTTCGCGCTGATTCTGAAAATCGGGAAACAGGTAAAACGCCCCTTCAGGCCGGGGGCAGTTCAAACCCATGGCGATCAGACGTCGGTAGACATAGTCACAGACGTAATGGTGAATATCGGAGGTTTTAGCAACAAAGGGTCGAATAGCGTCAAAATTCCCATAGGCTTCAAGAGCAGCATACTGAATGGGAGCACTGACGGCGCTGAATGTTTCACTGATGACCGACTGCAAAGCTTCCAGTACCAGCTGCAGGGACTTGGGAACCAGCAGCACACCAAGGCGGTAGCCCCCGGCAGCAAAAGACTTGGAAAGCCCCGCAGAAACGATGGTCCCTTCCGGATAAAAATGAGCCATGCTGCTGTGGGGTCGATCGGTGAAATTCAGCATGGCGTAAATTTCGTCGGAAATGACCAGCACCTGATAGGCGCGGCAGATCTCGGCCAGATCTTCCATTTCCTGGCGGCGGTAAAAAGCCCCGGTCGGATTATTTGGATTGTTGAGAATCAGAACCTTCTGGCACTGCCCCAGGCCGTGGCAGGCCCGATCAAGCTCCTCCGCCTGCAGTCGATAGCCGTTTTCCCTGCGTGTGGCGATAGGCACAATGCTTTTTCCGCGCAACGCGGCCTGAGGTCCATAGCTGACCCAACTCGGAGCCGGGATCAGCAGAGGCCCTTCCACCAGATAGATGGTCTGAAAAATCAGTTCCTTGCTGCCCGGTCCGATACAGACCTCCTCGGCAGAAAAATCATAATCAAACTCCCGTCGATAAAATGCGGCGACGGCCTGACACAGCTCCGGCAGGCCGCGCGTCGGTAGATAGTCCTTCTGATGGGCGTTACGACGCAGGGCTTCCTGCAGTGGCTCGGGCACCGGAAAGGGCGATTGACCGAAACCAAAGTGGAAAATCGGCTGACCGGCGCGACGCAGATCGAGAGCCGTACGGTTAATGGCCAGCGTCGCCGATTCTCGAAGACTGAGGACCAGAGGATTGAGAGCGGGAATCATGGCGGATCCTTTCGTCAGAAGAATAACATCGGTTGGTCCAGGCTTAATGCCAGCCGCCGGGCCTGATAGGGCAAACGCCGCCCGGAATCCAGACCTCGGCAGTGGTCAGCGGCCGGTGCGCAGGTGCAGTTCCATGGGATGGGGGTGCAGATAGTATTGCTCTTCCAGATAAGGCGGCCGGTATTTTCGAACAAAGTGGTTGATCAGGGTAATGGGGATATTGATGGGAACCTGGCCGTGACGATACTGCTCGATCAACTCCAGCATTTCCTGCTTTTCGTCCGCATCCAGATTCTTTTTAAAGTAGCCCAGCAGATGATGCAGCACATTGATATGCTTGGCGACACTGGTCAGGGTTCGCACTGTCTTCATGAGCATTTGCTGGTATTCTTCAAACAACTCGATAGCGGGAAGCTCGCCCGCTCGGGCAACCAGTTTGCCCATCTGGCGGGCCAAATCAACCTGATGACTCATCAGCAGATATTTGTGACTTGCATGAAACGCGACCAGCGGTCCGGCTGCCGGCCCGGCCGCCTGAAGCCGACGCCATCGCTGAAAGGTAAAGATCGATTCGATAAAATTTTCGCGCAACTTGGGATCGTGCAGGCGTCCATCCTCCTCTACCGGCAACAGGGGAAAATGGGCCATAAACATTCCGGCAAACAAGCCCACCCCGTTCTTGTTGGGAATACCGTTACGATCATACAGTTTCACCCGGGCCATGCCGCTGCTCGGCGAACGGCTTTTGAAAACAAATCCACACAGACCTTCCTGCTCCAGTTCGACCAGACGCTTGCGGGCCCAGTCGGTCATGCGCTCGGTGACGTCCTCGCCGCTGTTGGAAAAAACCAGACGCTGGGCATCCGGTTCGCCTACCAGCCTCAGGGTCGGACGGGGAATCGGCAGCCCCATTTCAACTTCGGGACAGACCGGCACATAGTCCACGTAAGGACCGAGAGTGTCGCGCAAAAATCGGTCCAGTTGATGGCCACCGTCATAACGGACATTGGAGCCGAGCAGACAAGAACTGATGCCGAGCCTTATTTTTTCCATGGATTATTCCTTTCAGTTATATCTGCCGATTGCACCGGGCGGTTCAGAAAGATTCTTAATTGTACCAGAAAGCGCCTGCCCAGCAGTCCAGGAATTCAGTAAACCGAAACTATGTTCTGCAGCGATCTTATGAAATGCTAGACTTGGGAAATCGCCTGATAAAATCAAAGCGGAAGCGCATATTCCAATACCTCAGAGAGGAGGCAAACCTTGAGCAGGCATCTGGTGCTGGCGGGCGGCGGCCACGCCCATATGATGATCATGCGCGATCTCAAACGCTTTATTCAACCCGGCCACCGAGTAACCCTGGTCAGTCCCGACCCCTACCACTATTATTCCGGCATGGGTCCCGGGCTGTTGGGCGGGACCTATCGGCCTCAACAGGTACGGTTTCATGTTCAGCGCATGGTCGAGGATCGCGGCGGCACTTTTGTGGCCGACCGGGTAGTGCAAATCGACGGGGCACATCGCCAATTGTGGCTGGCTTCAGGCCGGAGGCTGTCCTACGATGTGGTGTCTTTCAATACCGGTAGCAACGTGCCTCTCGCCGCTCTGCATGCGGATGCCGGCGTCACCCCGGTCAAGCCCATTAAACACCTGCTTAGGGTGCGGGACACCATTCTCAACGCCCCTAAGGCAGATTCCCTTAAACTGCTGGTGGTCGGTGGCGGTCCGGCGGGCGTCGAACTGGCCGGCAATCTTTGGCGATTGGTGGAAAAAGCCGGCCACTCCGCCGAGATCACCCTGCTGGCGGGCCGAAAACTGCTTGGAGCCTTTCCCGACGGGGTGCGCCGCCGGGTTCTGCAGTCCCTGCAGCAACGGGGCATTGCCGTACGTGAGGGAGTCCACGCCACCCATCTCGCCGACCAGAAGGCGCAATTAACCGATGGTTCGGTTGTGCCCTTCGATTTCGCCCTGGTAGCAACCGGCGTCAAACCTTCCTCCCTGTTTGGCGATTCGGGGCTGAGCATCGGTGCTGACGGCGGGCTGCTGGTCAACCGCAATCTGCAGTCTGTCGATTTTCCCGAGCTGTTCGGCGGCGGCGACTGCATCAGCTTTCAACCCCGGCCGCTGCCCAAGGTGGGGGTCTACGCCGTGCGCCAGAACCCGATTCTGCTCGCCAATCTGCTTGCGGCCCTGGAGAACAGGACGCTGCAACCTTTTCGACCCCAGTCCGCCTACCTGTTGATTCTCAACCTGGGTGACGGCCGGGGCGTGCTCAACCGCGGCTGGCTGACTTTCGCCAGCAAATGGGTCTTCACCCTCAAGGATCGCATCGATCGCGCCTTCATGGAACGGTTTCAGGTCAGCGGTGAATTAGACGAAATCGACAGCGATCTGAAAAGATAGGCGATGGTGGCGCCAGCGCTGCGTAGCCCGGACTTTTTTATCAACGATCAACATCAGCCTCGGGGTATCGGCCCGCTTTGCTGGCGGCCCCTGATCAAGGAGACACAATCCATGAGCATTCTCGACTATTTCAAACCGGTGGAAACCTGGAGTGCCGAACAGGTGCGGGAATTCCTGCAACAGCACACAGCCGATGAATACTCGCTGCTGGATGTGCGCCAGCCCGGCGAATACGAGGAAGGGCATCTTCCCGGGGCGCAGCTGATACCGGTCAAGGAGTTGGAAGATCAACGGCAGCGTCTCGACTCGGAAAAAACCACGATCACCTATTGCGCTGCCGGGGTCCGCAGCCGGGCCGGAGCGGCGATCTTGTCGCGGGCCGGTTTTCGCCAGGTGATCAGCATGAGCGGCGGCATCCATGCCTGGCAAGGGCTGATTGCCGAAGGCGAGCCGGAACTCGGTGCCACCTGGTTCGCCCCCGGACAGACCGTGACCGAACAACTGGCCCTGGCCTGGCTGCTGGAAGACGGTGCCCGGCAGTTCTACGCCGAACTGGCGGCTGAGCGCACTGACCCGCAGGAGGCCGAGCTGTTCCGGCGCCTCGGTGCCGTCGAGGAGCAGCATCAAACCACTCTGCGCAACCTGCTGCGAGAGCTGGCCGGTATGGAAGAACCGCCGGCGAAGATCCTCGAAGAGAAAAGTTCGCCGACAGTTCTTGAAGGGGGCATCACCCTCGACCAGGCGCGACAGTGGGTGCAGGGCAAGGACCTGCGCCGAATTCTGGAGCTGGCCATGGGCCTGGAGACCAACGCCTGGGACCGCTACCTGATCATGCACCAATCCGCTGAGCAGGCTACGAGCCGGGAAGCCTTCGGCCGACTGGCGGAAGAGGAAAAGCACCATCTGGAGTTGCTCAGCGATGAGCTGGACCGCCTCCTGGCCACCGGATAATGGTGGCGGGACGCTTGGGCCGGAGGAACCCTTCAGGACCACAGGGAGCGTAGCGGATTCTCCCCTCTTCGGTAGGCGGCGTCGAGCTTGTGCAGGTCGGCGCCGAGCCAGGCCGCCAGCAGGACTGCCTGATTCATAAAGGTGGTACGAAGGGCCCCGTAGGTCCGCCAGCGTCGGTCGGAGGTGGCCAGCGGAGCGTCGGCACAACGGATCCGCCCCTTTTTGGCGGCCTGTTTGACCAGCAGCAAATCCTCCAGGATAGGCACGTCGGCAAATCCGCCCAGAGCTTCAAAATCCCTCTTGCGGAGAAAAAGTCCCTGATCGCCGTAGGGTCGCTGTAACAGTCGGCAACGGGCATTGGTGCCCAAGGTGATCAGGCTCGCTCCGGCAAAGCCTTCGCGAAGGGCAAAACGAAAATGCCCAAGGACTGTGGCGGGATCCTTGAGGATTTTTCGAAGATGCCGGTCCCAGCCCGATGACAGCAGCGAATCGGCGTGCAAAAACAGCAGAAGCTCACCCGTCGCACTTTTTGCTCCAAGGTTCATCTGTCGGGCCCGGCCGTAAGCCCCGGTCAAAACCCTCGCACCGGCCTGTCGAGCAATTTCCTGCGTCCTGTCGTGGCTGCCGCCATCTACGACCAGAACTTCCGCTTCGAACCCTTCCAGCGCAGCCATCACAGTTTCGCGCACCGATGCGGCTTCATTCAGGGCCGGGATAATCACGGAAATCTTCGCCGGCACATCCTGCGCTTCATCCACATCGCTTAACGGGGGCAACAGCCGGTAATCGTCCATTTTGGCCAGCGTCTGCCCAAGCACCGCGTCGGTCCCCCAGTCAATCTCGTCAAAGAGTTCGGGACGCGGCGCCGTCAGCCCCAAAAGATAGTAGCCGCCGTCCAGGGCGGGCCCGATAACACAGGAAGCCGTTTCCAAAGCCCTTAACGCCTGCAGCATGTTGGCGCTGCGGTTGTCGGGACAGTCGCTGCCGATCACCAGCACCTTCCGCGCCCCCGCCTTAAAAGCCTCCCCAAAGGCCCGAACCAGGCGTTCGCCGAGATCCCCTTCACCTTGGGCACGACAGGAAACGTCGCCACCAAGCCACTCGCGAATCTGCGCTACCGTCCCATCAGTAAACCGGACCTCCACGGGACACCCTGTTTGGCGAACCTGGCGAAGGGTGAATTCGGTCATTTTTCGCTGCAGATCCGCCGCCCCCTGCGGACCAAGAGCGGGAATCAGCCGGGTCTTGGTCCGACCGGCCAGGGGGAAACGGGTAAAAATCACCATGCGCACCGTCTGAGTGTCGACCTGCCTTGAATTCATTGCCGTTTTCACCTTCACAACGCAAAACCTTCGGGAGTTAGGATCCTCGCCTTAAGTCAGCACATGCCGGTCGTCTCATTCAGACAGACACTGTCGAGCCGGTCAACCGCCCGCTGAGCAATATCAGGGTTGCTTTGCGGACCGCGCCTATGCCGGACAACTCGCATTTTTCTGAAAAAAGGTTATCATGACACAAACAAAAAGCCTTGATGGAAGGGCCGTTGATGGGAAATACCGACCTGGCGCGAGTTTTTGCAAGCGACTTTTCCTACCCGCCAACGCAGAGTACTTTTTTACCGACCCTGTTCGCTTCGCAGTCCATGAAACACCTTAATCTGCGACACGGCGTCGCGGACGGGTTGGCCTTGACCACCTCTTTGACCTGGGATTCCTTATCGCATGAACCTTCAACGCACGGAAACCACCGACAACAAGCCGTCGGGCTGGAATTTCGACAACAGCTACAGCCGTCTGCCCGACTATCTGCATGTCCGACTCAGACCGACACCCGTAACCGCTCCCGAAACAATCCTTTTCAACCGGTCCCTGGCCCGACAGCTGGGACTTGATGACCAGGTTCTGGCGGGCAATCAAGGGGCCGCCCTATTCTCCGGCAACCGGTTGCCTGAGGGCGCCGATCCTCTGGCCCAGGCCTATGCCGGTCACCAGTTCGGGCATTTTACTGTGCTCGGCGACGGGCGGGCCCATCTGCTGGGGGAACAGATCACTCCGGACGGGCACCGCTTCGACATTCAGCTCAAAGGCTCGGGGCGGACGCCCTTTTCCCGCAACGGCGACGGGAGGGCCGCTCTGGGTCCGATGCTGCGGGAATATCTTATCAGCGAAGCTATGGAGGGCCTCGGCATTCCCACCACCCGCAGTCTTGCCGTGGTCCTTAGCGGCGAATCGGTCTACCGGGAGGTCCCGCTGCCCGGGGCGATTCTTACCCGCGTGGCGGCCAGCCACATTCGCGTCGGCACTTTCCAGTATCTGGCAGCTTATCAGAACCGGGAAGGTCTTCGCCTGCTGACCTCCTACACTCTGGGCCGCCATTTCCCCGAACAGGCTGAAGCGGACAACCCTTTTCTGGCTCTGCTGCAAGAGGTTATAGCACGGCAGGCTTCCCTGATCGCCCGCTGGATGCTGGTCGGCTTTGTTCACGGGGTGATGAATACCGACAACATGGCCCTCTGTGGAGAAGCCATCGACTACGGTCCCTGTGCTTTTATGGACCGCTACGACCCAGCCACCGTGTTCAGTTCCATCGATCACGGCGGACGCTACGCCTACGGCCGTCAACCCGCCATCGGGCACTGGAATCTGTCCCGATTTGCCGAAACCCTGCTGCCTTTGCTGAGCGACAATGAGGAACAGTCCATCGAACTCGCCAACAACTGCCTGACAAACTTTCCGGAACTGTTTCGTCAAAACTGGCTTGCCGGAATGCGGGCCAAACTGGGATTGTTCAACGCCGAAGCAGAGGATGAAGTGCTGATTCAGGACTTGCTCACCTGCCTGCATCAAGCCGAAGCCGACTACACCAATACCCTGCGGGATCTTTCGCTGACGACGCCGGCCGAGGAGCCGGTCTTTCGTCACCCGGGCTTTGTCGCATGGCAGCGTCGCTGGCAAAGCCGGCGGGCCCGCCAGACAGAGTCGATCCCGAACAGCCGCGAACTCATGAATGCCCACAATCCGGCCCTGATTGCCCGCAATCATCGCGTCGAAGAAGCCCTGGAAGCCGCCGACCAGGGGGATTACGGGCCGGCACGGACCCTGCTGGAGGTTCTCGCCCGACCTTATGACCTTTGCGCCGAACATGCTGCCTACCGCGAGCCGCCGCCGGCCTCCTTTCTTCCCTATCAAACCTTCTGCGGCACCTGACAGGTACCCCGGTTCCTTGTTTTTGAGGCGGAACCATTTCACCACGGGAGAGCACCGATGAAGATATTCTTTTCCGGATCCATTCGCGGCGGCGACAGTTACCGTCCAAGCTATCGGCAGATTCTCGATTGTCTGAAAAACTACGGCGAGCTCGTATCCGAACATATTCCCGCCCGGCAAACGGCTGCACCCGGCAAAAAGGCAGATGATTTTGTCATTTATGCCCGGGATGTTCAGTGGATTCGAGAGGCGGACCTGTTGGTTGCCGAAGTTTCCCAGCCTTCCATCGGCGTGGGATACGAGATTGCCCTGGCCGAAAATCTCGGCATTCCGGTGCTGGCACTCTATGATCTGAGGGCGGCCCATCCTGTTTCCGCCATGATCGCCGGCAACAGGAATATTGCCCTGTTGCGCTACGCATCTCTTCCCGAACTGTGGCCGCTGCTGAACAGGGAGCTGGCCCGGGCCAGGCCAGGAGATTCAAAGCCCGTCTGAGTCCGTGTGCTCCCACTGATCGTTCACCTGTTGCACTCGAAAAGCCCACAAAAACCTGCGACTCTGGCCTCATTCCCTGCGAGGACAAAGCCGCAATGGTATAATCAAAAAGAGATTTTTCTTCTTTACATCAAATTGCCACAAAGCCTGGACCGATTCTGCCGAGGGTACAGGGGGTGGCGTCAGGAGGGTATCATGTTTGCTTTTGACGGTATGCGCAAAAACACCATCGCCATGGTTCTTGCGGGGGGCAAGGGGGAACGACTTTCGCCGCTGACTCTGCTGCGGGCCAAACCGGATTTGCCCTTTGGCGGCAAATACAAGATCATCGATTTTGTCCTCAGCAACCTGTTCAATTCCGGGCTGAAAAAAACCTATATTCTCACCCAGTATCGGGCCTATAACCTCAACAAGCATATCTGGGATTCCTGGAGTAAATGGGTCGGGTGGGAGGAGTTCTACGTCGCCATTTCTCCCGAAACCAGCAGCGAAAGCGAGGAGTGGTTTCGCGGCACTGCCGACGCCATTCTGCAATGCCTGCGTTTTGTTGAAAACTCGGAGGCGGACTACGTAGCGATATTTGGCGGTGATCACGTCTACAAGATGGATGTCGGTCAGATGATGGCCGCGCACCGCAGCAACCGGGCCGACCTGACCATTGCCTCCCTCGAGATTCCCGTCGAAGAGGGCCGGCGTTTCGGTGTTTTTTCCGTCGATAAGGATTTTCGGGTCACGGAGTTTGCCGAAAAACCCCAACAACCTGAAAAAATCCCCGGCCGGGACACCTGTTTCGCTTCCATGGGCAACTATATTTTTTCAGTACCCAAGTTGATCGAGGTGTTGCGGGAAGGCAAGAAGCGTCACGCCGATCTTGATTTCGGCAAACACGTGATTCCCATGATGCTCGCTCAGGGCGACAAGGTGCTGGCCTACAATTTCAACGACAACCTGATTCCCGGCATGAAGGCCAAGGAGCGGGGCTACTGGCGGGATGTGGGCACCATTGATTCCTACTACGAAGCCAACATGGATCTGGTTCAGGTCTCCCCTCAACTGAACCTGTACAATTACCAGTGGCCCATTCTCACCAACCAAGGCAATTTTCCGCCGGCCAAAACGGTCTTTGACGACGAAGAACGGCGCGGTATGAATATCGATTCCTATGTGTGCGGCGGCTGCATTACCAGCGGCGGCGTGGTGCGCCGTTCCATTCTGGGCCCCCGCTGCAAAATCAACAGCCACAGCCTGGTGGAGAATTCCATCCTTTTTGACAACGTCACAGTCGGCCGTAACGCCCGGATTAAAAAAGCCATCATCGATGCGGACACAGTGATTCCCGCCGAAGAGGAGATCGGCTACGATCTCGATGCGGATCGGCAAAAAGGCTACACCGTCACCGAGTCTGGCATCGTAGTGGTTTCAGGTGGATCAAAAACCGCCAATTCCTGACTCGGGCAGGTCTCCTTCATCGTCACCAACCTTCATCAGAGGTTTAAGGAATATATGTCCTTCCACGTGGCCCGTTTTTTTTCGGAACCGACGGCCTATCCCTCTCAGGTCGGGGGACTGAAAAAAGCCGCTACGTGACAAAGTGGGCTTTTGCGAAGCCATCAGCCTTGTATTGCCGGATAAAGCTGTTATCTTTCCCGACTCAAGCAACGCGGTTCTGTCCCGCACCGAAACGTTATCTGAAAAAGGGAGGAATCAACCATGAATCTCTACGATTACGCCATGCAAATGGAAAACGATGCGGAATCGCTTTACAAAAAATTGGCCGACAAGGCCCGGACCGAAGGTGTTCGAAAGATCTTTCTTGATCTGGCTTCGGACGAACAGCGCCACTTTCAGTCACTCAAAGCGTTGAAGGCCGGGAAACAGGTTTCTCTTGCGGAGTGCGCGCTGCTTGATGATGCGAAAAATGTCTTTGCCCGTTTGCTTGAAGAAAAGACCGATCTCGCCGGTTCGCAGGACGATCTGGAAGCCTATCGCCATGCGATGAAACTGGAAGCGGAAGCTGCCAGACACTACCGAGAGATGCTGGCCCAGGAAAAAGACCCGACCATCCAAGCGCTGTTGGTGAAAATTATCGCGCAGGAATACGATCATTTTCAGATTGTGGAGAATCTTTTCCACTTTGTCGATGCGCCAAATCAATACCTGGCCTGGGGAGAGTTCAGCAATCTGGAGGAGTTTTATCAATTCGGTCGTGATGTCGACCTGTAAGTCGTGCCTGCCGGCAAGTCGAACTACCATGGATGGTTTTGCCGGACTCTTCGCAGGCGGTTGAAGAAAGACCTGCGCAGTCCGGGGAGGAACTTTTTCAACAACTTGCTGAGGGCGTGTCACAAACCCTGATTCGAGACAACCCTTCTGTCATGCAAGAAATTCTTTCTACCGCTCAAAATGCAGCCCGGCAGGCCGGTGCCCATATTCTGCGAGCCCGGCCCGAACTGGGCCAGATCAATTACAAGGGCCGCGTCGATCTGGTCACCAATGTCGATCGGGAATCCGAAGCGATTATTCTCGAGGTCATCCGGAGCAAATATCCCGATCACGCCATTCTCGCCGAAGAATCGGGCTCCAAGCCGGTATCCGGTGATTGGCGCTGGGTCGTCGATCCCATCGATGGAACCACCAATTTTGTTCACGGATACCCGTTTTTTTGCGTCTCTATTGCCGTCCAGTTTCGGCAACAGACGATAGTAGCGGTGGTGTTCGATCCGGTCCAGGACGAAATGTTCTCGGCCCTGCTCGGCCAGGGCGCCTATCTCAACGGGAAAGTGCTGAAGGTATCGACCACCCCCGTGCTTTCCAAAGCACTGCTGGCGACGGGCTTCCCTTACGAGATGGGCGACCGATGGCATCGCGCCATGGATTATTTCAAGCTTTTCTACTACCGGACCCGGGGAGTGCGCCGTGATGGCGCGGCGGCGCTGGACCTGTGTTACGTGGCGGCGGGGCGCTTTGACGGATTCTGGGAGTACGACCTGAAAGCCTGGGACGTGGCCGCCGGAATGCTGCTGGTGACCGAAGCCGGGGGCAAGGTTAGTGATTTTTGCGGGAATCCCGGCGACATCGACGACGGACAACTACTGGCCAGCAACGGCTTCATTCACTTTTCCATGATTGAGGTGCTCGCTTCTCTGTCTGGAAATTGAAAAGGCTGTAGCCAACGACTTGGAAAGCCGGCACAACGGCTGTCCAACTCCTGCAGGCCCACCAGATCAGGTACCATCTGTAAAGAAACTCGCGGCCGGTTCCTTAACGAGAGTGGCCGCCCCTAGTCCGACCCCGCTTTGTCTGTTCCCTGTCGCCAGGCGCGGAAGTCCATCACTAGACCTCGCCTTTGTCCCAGCGCGACAACAAACCTTTGGCAACCAGAAAAACCACAGCGTAAATAATCAACGCCATGACCGCCAGAGCCAGGCTGGCTCCGTCGGGATGCTCCAGGGCCCGATAGACGCCTTTTTGCAAGATGGCGATCACCAGAATGCCCGGAGCCATGCCCAGAGCTGTGCCGCTGATAAAGGAGGGCAGGGAGATATGGCTGGCTCCCGCCACCATGTTGACGACCATGAAGGGAGCAACGGGAAGCGTTCGAAGAATAGCGACCGTCAGACATCCCTTCCTGGCAAGTTTGCGGCTCAGGCGGTTGAGATGCTCGCCGGCCAGACTGCGCACCACATCACGGCCGATCCAGCGCCCCACAAGATAACCGGCCAGGCCACCCAGCAGACTGCCGACCCAGGCCAAAACAAAGCCGAGATAAGGCCCGAAGCCCATAACGGTGACCAGTATCAGCAATGTTACCGGCACCATCAGGCAACTGCCGATAACATAGGCAAGCAATACAATTGGAATGGTCCCCGGATAATCCCGCACCGCCGTGACCGCGCTGAGCAAACTGTCTTTGTCCAGCCATTGCCCCAGCGGTGACCAACGCCACAGAATCGCCAGCAG
>SLLR01000036.1 GCA_007134025.1 Desulfuromonadaceae bacterium
GCCGTTGACGATGGTGGCCAGGGAGTCGACCACGCCGGCGTGACGGGAGCCGATGAAGTCGCTGGAGACCATTTCCGGCGAATTGACGAAAGCGACCTGGTTCTGCAGGGGAGAATTGAGGGCCAGGTCCCGAAGGTAGCTGTTGAGCTCTTCGACGCTGGTCTCCCGGTTCAGGCTCAGGTTGAGAACGGCGAGGGAGACGTTGGCCACCGGCACGCGAATGGCGTTTCCGGTCAGTTTGCCCGTCAGTTCGGGCAGGGCCTTGGCCGAAGCTTTGGCGGCCCCGGTCTCGGTGATCACCATGTTGAGGGCGGCGGCTCGGCCGCGCCGCTCCTTCTTGTGATAGTTGTCGATGAGGTTCTGGTCGTTGGTGTAGGAGTGACAGGTTTCCAGGTGCCCGCTTTCAATGCCGAACCGGTCGTTGATGGCCTTGAGTACCGGAACCACGGCGTTGGTGGTGCAACTGGCTGCGGAAAAGATCGTCTCGTCGCGGTCGTACTGGTCGTGGTTGATGCCGAACACGATATTGGGAATATCGCCCTTGCCGGGGGCGGTGAGAATGACTTTGGAAACGCCCTTGGCCTGAAGATGTCTGCCGAGCCCTTCCCGGTCCCGCCACAGGCCGGTATTGTCAAGCACTATGGCGTCCTGAATACCGTAGGCGGTGTAGTCGATCTCCTCCGGCGTATTGGCGTAGATCAGGCGAATCATATTGCCGTTGGCGATAATGGCGTTTTCTTCTTCGTCGATGGTGAGCACGCCGTTGAAGGGACCGTGAACCGAATCGCGCTGCAGAAGGCTGGTTCGTTTCATGAGGTCCTCGTCGGTGCCTTTGCGTACCACGATCGCCCGCAGGCGCAACTTGTCGCCGCCACCGGTCTTCTCGACCAGGACCCGGGCAAGCAGGCGGCCGATGCGGCCGAATCCGTACAGCACCACATCGCGCGGTTCGCTGAGAAGTGAGCCCCGGCCGCTGTTGACGGCGGCCAGTTCCCGAGTAACAAACGCCTCAATGGTTTCCGAGTCCCGGCTCTGGCGGTATTTAACGGTCAACTTGCCGATGTCCACCCGGCAGGGAGACAGATCCAGTCGGCTGAGTGCCTGCAGTATCGGCAGGGTATCGAGAATCGACAGAGGGCTTCCCAGAACCTGCTGGGCAAAGCCATGAGCATTGAGAATGTCGAATACGGTCTTGTTGACCAGTGATTGTCCGTAGACGTTGGTGCTGATGCCGCGACGTCGGTAAAGGTGGCCGATCAAAGGCAGCATCGTCTCCGCAGCCTCATCCCGGATGAACCACTCGTTGAGGTATGTTTCCTGTTTGTCCGTGTTCATGACAATCCCTTTCGGCAGCAGTTTTCGTCGACCGTCATCGGTCGCAGGCACCGACCGAACAACTTCGGATGATATACAACTGAGTTCACGTTTTCAAGGTATTTCGCGCTTTTTGGGGTCGAGTTTTGGCTGGACTAAATCGAGTAATCTGGTATTAATTACTGCAGGTCGGGCCGGCTTGCGGCCGCGACTTTTTTGTGTCAGGAGGCTGTCGGACTATCCGGGCTGAAAAGGGGCTGAAATATGGGCCAACGAGCCGAATTTGCAGCCGGCGCACGGATAGTCCGACAGCCTCCTGGGAAGGACTGAGCCTTGCGAGATTCTTGGTGAGCCAGTCCGGGAAACAGACAAAAAAAGGGGGCTTTCATGAGCAGGCAGGGGTACTATCAGGAATTGGGGCTGGTTAATACGCGGGACATGTTTCACAAAGCGGTCCGCGGCGGCTATGCTGTTCCCGCCTACAATTTCAACAATCTTGAGCAACTGCAGGCGATTATAAGCGCCTGCGTGGAGACTGCCTCGCCAGTCATCGTGCAGGTCAGCAAGGGTGCCCGCAGCTATGCCAACGAAACCATGCTCCGCTACATGGCCATGGGTGCGGTGCAGATGGCTCGCGAAACCGGTTCGCAGATTCCCATTGCCCTGCACCTCGACCACGGCGATTCTTTCGAGCTCTGTCAGGCCTGCATTGAGTCGGGTTTTTCCTCGGTGATGATCGACGGTTCACATCTGGCTTATGAGGACAATATCGCCTTGACTCGAAAGGTGGTGGAGTTCGCCCACCACCACGAGGTGACCGTGGAAGGGGAACTTGGCGTGCTGGCCGGGATCGAAGACGAGGTGCAGGCCGAGCATTCCACCTACACTCGTCCCGAAGAGGTCGAGGATTTTGTCGCCCGCACCGGCGTCGATTCACTGGCGATTTCCATCGGCACCAGCCACGGTGCCTATAAATTCAAGGTCGGCCCCGATGAAGAACCGCCGCCGCTGCGGTTCGATATTCTTTATGAAATTGAAAAACGGATACCTGGTTTTCCCATCGTGCTGCACGGCGCTTCCAGTGTGGTCCCCGAGTATGTTGATCTGATCAACCTGTACGGCGGCAGGATGGAGGGGGCGGTGGGGGTCTCGGAAGCCCAGTTGCGCCAGGCGGCAGCCAGTTCGGTGTGCAAAATCAACATTGATTCGGACGGACGTCTGGCGGTCACCGCCAAGATCCGGGAGTACCTGGCCCGGCATCCCGAGGAGTTCGACCCCCGGAAATATCTGGGTGCCGCCCGCAGCGAACTGGTGGCCCTGATCCGACACAAAAATCAAAATGTGCTGGGAAGCGCGGGGCAGGCTTAGTTTTTCAAGGCCACCAGCCGGCCGCTTTGCCCCGGCCGCAGTTCATCTTTCAGATTCAGCCAGTACAGTGTAACGGCGGGTTCCTGAGTTTTCGGAAACCCGCCGTTTATTTATCAGCCGTTGCTCTTCGAAACGCTGGCGTGATCTCTGCAAAGTCAGGGTCAGGAAGCTCTTTTCCCCGAACACAGAGAAAGGCCAACCGCCATGAGTACCCATCAAACTCCCGAGTCCTGTTTGTCGCTGGAGGAGGTTGCCAAGACCCTGGGCACGACTCCCGTCAACGTGCTGATCCTTATCAAACGAGGGCTGCTGGCCGCTTTCGAAGCCGAGGATGGGTGGTTGGTGGACCGGGAAAGTTTTGCCGCCTATTGCAACAGCCAGGACGGCAAGGCCGGTCCTGCGGAGTGTCGTTCGGCCTGCAGTCGCGCCGGTCATTGCGGCACCTGTGAATAATGTTTGACTAAAAACCGGGCAATCGAAAGGAGTGTTGTGTGGGAGTCACGATCAAGCCATCGGATCTGCAGTTCAAATACCGTCGGAAAAAAGAATTTCGGGATGAACCTAAATTTCAGGGGAAACCGGATCCGCTTCCCTTTGACAAGGACGATCTTTACGAGGTGATCCCCATGTTCGAGGCGGTCATGAACGCGTTGCAGCGCAACGACGGAGCCGCTCTTTACGAACTGGAAAACATTCTCAACAGCATTCCCGCCGGTTACCGGCCCAAGCGCGAAGATATTTTCGATTTTCTGGTCGAGCAACTGAAGCAGGCGGGATGAGAGAGAGCCTTGCAGATGCAGGAAATTCTTGGAGATTTATGGGATCATTACGGTCTGGCGGCTATCGGAGTGACCACTGCAGGCCAGGTCAGCCGCGCCGGGAATTGCCAGATGTTGCGCGGTTGCGCCAGGCAGGCGCGGGAGCGGTTTCCCGACCTGCCGCAAAGGCTGGGGGCGTTGATTCTCAGCCAGGGAAATCATGTCCACCACCTTGGCAGCAAATTATTCAGCTTTCCCGTGGAGCACGGCCCCTTTGAGGTGCCCGATCTGCGATTGATTGAACGCTCCTGCCGGGAACTGGTGCTGCTGGCCGATGCCCTGGATTGGAATCGCATCGTGCTGCCCCGACCCGGATGCGGGGCGGGGGGATTGGACTGGAGGCAGGTTCAGCCGCTGCTGCAACGGCATTTGGACAGGCGCTTTCTGATCATCAGTGCGCCTTGGCGAAGCTGACAGACCGGTTGGGTCATTGCTGATTCTGAAAGGGTTCGGGGAGGGATTTTTTCAGGTTGCCGCAAGGCAAGGCCCCCGTCGTGACAATCTGACGGGGGCCGTTTTCTGGTTTGTCCAATCTGTCAGCGACTGTTGACGGCGGCCGCTTCGGAGGCTTCCTGATAGTCGTCCAGCCAGCAGGCTTCGGGATTGCGATCGTAGGCGAAGATTTCAGCAGCATCCTGATCAGGATCGGCGGGGCGATGATAGCGGAAAAAGATTTGTTCCTTGTTCAGGCCGGCCACTTCGATCTTGCCGGTGACATGGGACATGCTGTAACGACAGCGCCGGGCCAAGCCGGAGCAGCGATTGATGGCCCGGGAAAAGATCTGGTAACCCTCTTCGATGGGCACCGTATAGGCGCTGTTGCCTTCCGTCGGCCGGCACTGAAAAACATAATAGGGAGCGATACCCATGTAGGAGAGCCGGTTGAGCAGTTCGGCCAGGTCGTCGGGGTCGTCGTTGACGCCTCGAATCAGAGGCGTCTGGTTCATGATCAGAACCCCGGCCTCCTGAACCAGGGACAGGGCGCGAATCGCTTCGTCGGTCAGTTCTCGCGGGTGGTTGAACTGGGCCATGAGATAAATGCGCTTCTCCGGCAGACTGTACTGCTTCAGCATGGGCAGCAGATCCGGGTCGTCCAGAATGCGAAAAGGATTGAAAGCCGGCAACTTGCTGCCGATGCGCACCACCTGGACATGGTCGATGCGACGCAGTTCCCCGATGATTTTTTCCAGATTGCGCGTCGAAAGCAACAGGGGGTCACCGCCGGTTAGCAGTACATTGTTGATTTCCGGATGTTTGCGAATGTACTCCAGTCCGGCCGAGACATCGCGGCTGACTTCGGTATTGTCGGCCATGAACAGCCGCTTGCGAAAACAGAATCGGCACAGCCCGCCGCAGACGTCGCTGGTCAGCAGCAGGGCGGTGTCGGGGTATTTATGCTCCAGCCCTCTGGCCCGGGTATAGTTGTGTTCCCCGGAGGCGTCGAGCTGGCCCCAGGCCTGCAGTTCATCCGGGTGGGGAATAACGATGCGTCGAATGGGGTCCTCGGGATCCTGCCAGTCGATCAGGCCGTTGTAGTAGGCGTTGCTGCGAAATGCATAGCGTTTTTCCACCTGCTGAAGTTTGCAAAGTTCTTTGGTGCTAAGAGAAGCCAATTGCGGAACCTGGCTCAGTTTGTTCAAATATTTTGTCTTGGTCACGGTCTGCTCCCTTCATTCACACCCGTCTGTGCCAAAAAAACGGGACAGCAATGCCTGCCTCCTGTGGATTGCTTCAGGGAAGAGACACGGCATTGAGAGGATGTGCGGTTTAGGCGGCTGGCCTGCGACTGAAACGATCACAAGGCCGGAAGACGAATCTGCCGGCGGGGGCGAAGCAAATTTGTACGTCGATAGAGGAGATGGTGATACGGCCTGCCTGTAGTCTCGGTTGAAGTCGCTGTTGACTGCCCCGGTCGTGTTGTGGATACATCGCGTCGGCCAGTGATGCCAAGCCGCGCCTTGTACACCATAACATAGTATGTTTTGAAGCGCAAATGCCGATTTTTTCGAACCGGAAAACGTAAAATGTAAACAATGCTATGGCGATTACACGCCTTAATAAAGGCCGTTTTGGGTGGGCTTTTGGTAAAAATGAACAATTTATATAACGTTGTTTGTTCGTTTTTGGGGCATATTCAGGACCGCGTAGCTCTGCAGCTGTAGTTTCCTTTCGGGGGCTCGAATTGCCTGCCAGGGTACGATAAGCGGGCGGTAAAAGCAAAAAGCCACAAACTCCGGGAGTTTGTGGCTTTTTGCTGCAACTTCAAAACAACCTGCCTCAGAAGGGAATGTCGTCGTCGGGATTGAACTGGACCTCGTCGGGACTATTGTCGGAAGCCTTCTCGCTCATTGCGGGTTCGCGGCGCGGCTGCCCCCCCTCGTCGCCGACACGGCCGAGCATCTGCATCTGATCGGCGACAATCTCCGTGATGTAGCGCTTGTTGCCGTCCCGGTCGTCGTAGCTGCGGTTCTGGATTTTGCCCTCGATGTAGACCTGTTTTCCCTTGGCAAGGAATTTGCCGCAGATCTCCGCCAGTTGCCGCCAGGCGACGATGTTGTGCCATTCGGTTTTTTCCTGCTGCTGGCCGTCGCGGTCCTTGTAGCGTTCGCTGGTAGCAAGGGGAAAGGTGCAGACGGCGGTGCCGTTGGCGGTGTAGCGCAACTCCGGATCCTTGCCGAGATTTCCAACCAGTATGGCTTTGTTGATCGACATGGCGATGAGCCTCCTCTAAAGTGGAATATTCGGGGAGTCTAGCGAATTTGCCGAAGGCTGTAAAGCCCCTAGCCGAAAAAGGTTTGACTACCCCGCAACGGTCTCTTAAACTGCGGCCAACAATTTAATTTGAGAGGATTTTTAGATGTTTCGGAGTCTCATTTTCCTGTTGACCTTTGTGCCCTGGACTCTGTTTGTGATCCTGACCGGCGTCCCTCTGTCTCTTTTGGGAGCCGACTACCTTCATGCCTATGCCCGTATCTGGGGGCGGGTGAGCCTATGGCTGGCGGGCGTTCGACTCACGATTATCGGTCGCGAACACCTGCCTGCCGCGGGTCCGGCGGTCTACATGGCCAATCACACCAGCAATTTCGACATACTGGCGCTGTTTGCCGGGATTCCCGCTCAGTTTCGCTGGATGGCTAAAGCTGAACTGTTCCGGATTCCCCTGTTCGGTTTTGCCATGCGCAGGGCCGGCTCCATTTCCGTGGACCGTTCCAGCCGCCGCAACAGCGTCCTCAGTATGCGCGAAGCGGTACGGCGAATCGCTTCCGGCACCTCGGTAGTGATCTTTCCCGAAGGGACCCGCTCGCCGGACGGCACTCTGCAGAAATTCAAGACCGGCAGCTTTACCCTGGCCCTTCAGGCCCAGGTGCCGGTGGTGCCGCTGGCGTTGGTCGGTAGCAACGAGGTGATGCCGAAACACAGCCGCTGGATTCGCGGCGGCCATATTCGACTGCACATTCTGCCGCCCATCGCCATCGCCGGCCGCGCGGTTTCCGAAAGAGAAGCCCTGATGGAGGAAGTCCGCCGGCCCATTGCCGCGGCCCTCCAAGAGGCTGGTCAGGGATGAGTGAGACACGGGCCGATGTGCTGAGATTGCTGGCGCTGGGAGGGCTGGGCGAGATCGGTCTCAACCTGATGGTGCTCGAATTCCAGGGGGAACTGCTGCTCATCGATTGCGGGCTGATGTTTCCGGAAGCCACCATGCTCGGCATTGATCTGGTGATACCCGATGTGACGGTGTTGGACGGACGGATTGGTGACATTCGCGGCCTGGTGCTGACCCACGGCCACGAGGATCACATCGGTGCGGTGCCTTTTCTGCTGGAGAGGCTGGGCAACCCCCCGATTTACGGCACCGCACTGACTCTGGGGCTGCTGACCAATAAACTGGAGGAGCACGATCTGGCGAGCCGGGCCCGGTTGCATCGGGTAGCGCCTCGGCAACGGGTGGTGCTGGGGAGCTTCGACGTTGAATTTTTTCGTGCCGCCCACTCCATTGTCGATGGCGTCGGACTGGCCATTCGCACCGACGCGGGGCTGATTGTGCATACCGGGGATTTCAAGATTGACCAGACGCCGGTGGACAATCAGCCCACCGACCTGGCCCGTCTGGCCGCCTACGGCGAGGAAGGGGTGCTGCTGCTGTTGTCCGACTCGACCAATGTCGAGCGCCGGGGTTATACCCGCTCGGAAAGGGAGGTGGGCGAGGCGTTTTGCCGAATCCTGCCGGATTGCGGCGGGATGGTGGTGGTGTCTACCTTTTCCTCCAATATCCATCGGCTGCAGCAGGTCATCGACGCGGCCGTGGCCTGCGATCGTAAAGTGCTGGTCATCGGCCGCAGCATGGTGGCCAACAGCCTGGTTGCGCGGCAGTTGGGTTATCTCACCGTGCCGGCGGGCACCCTTATCGAGCTGGGCGATCTGCGTCATCTGCCCCGCAACCAGGTGGTGGTGATTACCACCGGAAGCCAGGGTGAGCCCCTCAGTGTACTGTCCCGCATGGCCATGGATGAATATCGCAAGCTGCCTCTGGAGCCGGGCGATTCGGTGATTCTGTCTTCCAAGTTCATTCCCGGCAACGAAAAGGCCATTACCCGGGTGATCAACCTGCTCTACCGCCGCGGGGCCGAGGTGTTTTATGAGCAGACCAGCGAAATCCATGTTTCCGGCCATGCCAGCCAGGAGGAGCTGAAGCTGGTGCTGTCCCTGACCCGCCCCCGCCATTTTGTGCCGGTGCACGGCGAATACCGGCACCTGGTCAAGCACGGGCAACTGGCCCTCGGAATGGGGTTGCCGGCCGAAAGGATCCAGGTGCTGGAAAACGGACAGCCCCTGCGGGTCTCCGCCAACGGTCTGCGGCTCGAAGACCGGGTTGCTGCCGGCCGCGTGTTTATCGACGGTAAAGGGGTCGGCGACGTGGGCCTGATGGAACTTCGGGATCGCCGGCACCTGGCCAATCACGGCCTGGTGATGGTTATTCTTGGGTTGAACCTGAATGACGGCTCGATTCAGTACGGTCCTGACCTGGTGACTCGGGGTTTTGTCGATGAACAGGAACAGAAGGTTTTCCTTGACGAGGCCCGCCAACTGGTGGCCGGGCTTTTGCGGGAACGGGGACGGGAACTGCTGTCCGACTGGGAAGAAGTTCAGGCCGAGGTGCGCAAAATTCTACGGCGCTTTTTCAACCAGCGCATGGATCGCCGACCACTGATTCTGCCGGTAATCTTCGAGCAGTAACCGCCTGTCGAACTTCCTCTTCCAGGCCCTTGCAGTCCTCGACCGTGCGGCATGTCTGTTTTACCGCAGAGGTTTTTTTGTGACGCCATCCCCTTACAGAGATTAAAGGCATCGACATGACCGATACCAACCGCCCTTCCGTGCGTGAACATCTTCGAAAGGAGATCTTTGGCGTATTTCTGCTGGCATTGGGCGCTTACCTGTTGCTGTCCCTGCTGTCCTACAGCGCCCTCGATCCGTCCTTCAACAACAACCTGCGGCCCGACACGGTGCGCAACTTCGGCGGCACCGTCGGCGCGCATCTCGCCGACCTGCTTTATCAGGGCTTCGGTCTGCCGTCCCTGCTGTTTCCCCTGGGCTGCCTGGTTCTGGCCTGGCGGCTGCTGCGGTTGCGCGATCTGCGTCTGCGCTGGTACCGGGTCGCTGCTTTTGTGTCGCTGGTGCTGTCGCTGGCCGGGTTGCTGGCCCTGCGGTTTCGCACCGTCAGCCTCTTCGGCGAGCCGGTTGCCGAGGCTGGCGGCGCCCTGGGACGGATGCTGGCGGCCGGGCTGGTCGGGCTGTTCAACGTGACCGGCGCCGCCATTATTCTTGGTCTTGCACTGCTGGTGGCGCTGATGCTGGCGGCACACGTGTCGCTGGTGCTGCTGTTGCAGGAGCGTCTGGCGCTTTTGAAGGCCTGGCTGGCAGGGCGTCGGGAGGCGCGAGAGGCGCGACAGCGACAAAAGCAGGGGGCTTTGCGTCGGAGTCCCGCGGCGAGCGGACCGATCATTGCCGCCGACCCGCCTAAACGGGACCAGAAGGCACCGCGCCGTTCCCGGGAAAAGAAGCGGGATGAGGACAAAAGGCTTCAGGAAAGCTTCGATTTTCTCAAGGCTGGAGGCAGTTATCAGGTACCGCCTCTGGCTTTGCTCGATCACGAAGACGAGGGGCCGCCCCCGGTGGACCGCGAGGTTTTGATGGAAAACGCCCGCATCCTGGAAAACAAGCTGGCCGATTTCGGGGTTCAGGGCAAAGTCACCCAGGTCAAGCCGGGGCCGGTGGTGACCATGTACGAGTTCTCTCCGGCGCCGGGGGTCAAGGTCAACAAGATAGCCGGTCTTTCCGACGATCTGGCCATGGCCCTGCAGGCCATCGCAATTCGTATCGTCGCCCCCATTCCGGGCCGCGGGGTGGTCGGCATTGAGATTCCCAACCGCCAGCGCCAGAATGTCTATCTCAAGGAGATCCTCGCTTCCGAGGAATTTCAGGGGTCCGGCAGCCACCTGCCCATGGCCCTGGGGCAGGACATTTTCGGTTGCACCGTGGTATCCGATCTGGCGCGCATGCCTCATCTGCTGGTTGCCGGTTCCACCGGCAGCGGCAAATCGGTCTCCATCAACACCATGATTCTGTCGCTGCTCTACCGGGCTTCACCGGAGGATGTGCGCATTATCCTCATCGATCCCAAGATGCTCGAATTGTCCATCTATGAAGGCATTCCCCATCTGCTTCTGCCGGTGGTGACCAACCCCAAAAAAGCCGCCCTGGCCCTCAACTGGGCGGTGCGAGAGATGGAGCGGCGCTACCGGCTGATGGCCGACAAGGGGGTCCGCAATATCGAAGGCTACAACAAGAAGTGGCTGCAGGAGCAGGAGGCCGAGCAGCAGTCCCGAGCCCGTGGGGAACTGGTGGTGGAAACGGTGGAAGAGGTAGAGGAGGAGCTGCCGCCAGTGGAGTTGAACCCCGGCGAGGAACTGGAGCACGGGCAACTGGCCCGCATCGTACTCATTGTCGATGAGCTGGCGGATCTGATGATGGTAGCCGGACGGGAACTGGAAGAATCCATCGCCCGCCTGGCGCAGATGGCGCGGGCCGCCGGAATCCACTTGATTCTGGCCACCCAGCGGCCCAGCGTGGACGTCATCACCGGGCTGATCAAGGCCAACTTTCCGACCCGGATTTCCTTCAAGGTATTCTCCCGCATAGATTCCCGCACCATCCTCGACACCATGGGCGCGGAAACCCTGCTGGGCATGGGGGACATGCTGTTGCTGCCGCCTGGCACCGGCGCTCTGCAGCGGGTTCACGGAGCCTTTGTCTCCGAACTGGAGGTCCAGCGTGTGGTGGAGTTTCTGGCTCGGCAGGGATCTCCCGAGTACGACGAAACGATTCTCACCACGCCCCCGTCCGCGGAAACCGGCGGGGAAGATGAGGACGAGGAATACGATGAGAAGTGGGACGAGGCCCTGGCCATGGTGGCCGAGACCCGCCAGGCCTCTATTTCCATGCTGCAGCGCCGCTTGCGGGTCGGCTACAATCGGGCCGCGCGCATGGTGGAAAAGATGGAACAGGAGGGCATCATTGGCCCCTCCGACGGTACCAGCCGGCCGCGGGAAGTGTTTATCAACCGAATCGAGTGAGGACACAACCGGCTGCAGAGCGGCTGCGGAATACGCATCAGCGGTTCAGGATGTAACGGCGCACCGCAGCGTTGTGCTCGGCCAGGGTCTTGGAGAAATGGTGGGTACCGTCCCCCCGGGAGACGAAATACAGATAGTCGACCGGCGCCGGATGGGCCGTCGCCTGCAGGGCGCTGCGGCCGGGATTGGCAATCGGGCCGATGGGCAAACCGGGAATGCGGTAGGTGTTGTAGGCTGTGCGGGTCTGCAGGTGGCGGCGGGTGATCCGGCCGTGGTAATCCTCGACGCCGTAGATCACCGTGGGGTCGGCTTGTAGCGGCATGCGGCGCCGCAGGCGATTGTGAAACACCGCCGCCACCAGCGGCATTTCCTGGTCGTTGCCGGCTTCTTTCTGCACAATGGAGGCCAGGGTCAGAAACTGGTGCCGGTCGAGTCCCAGTTCGCCGGCCCGGGCCAGCAGCTCCGGGGTCAGTTCCCGTTCCAGTTGGGCGACCATGGCCCGGATCAGCTGCCGACTGCCGGTCTGGCTGTCCATGGTGTAAGTCTCCGGAAACAGATATCCCTCCAGGGTTTCCGCTTCGATGCCCAGCGACGCGATCAGTGTCCCGTCCCGGGCCAGGTCCGCAAAGGCCGCCCCGTCCCGCAGCTCGCTCTGCTCCAGGATTGCGGCCATCTCCCACAGATTAAGCCCCTCGGCAAAGGTGATCTGCAGGCGCTGCACGTCGCCGCTCACCAGCCGCTGCAGAATCTGCCCCGGTCGCGCCCGCTCGGCGAAGTAGTAGTCTCCGGCCCGAATCGCCGTCTCTTCGCCGCGCAGGCGGGCCAGCAGCCTGAAGCCGGTTGCGCTGGTGATGATTCCCCTGTCCCGCAGATCCCGAGCCACGGCGGTGAAAGAACGCCCCCGAGGCACGGACAGGGTGACCGGTTCCGGCGGAGCCACAGGCCGCCACAGAAAAAGGGCGTAGCTTCCGCCGCCGACCAGAAACGGCAGCAGAAGCAGACCGCTGGCCAGCAGGATCAGCAACCGTTTCATCACAGCCTGAAGGTGTTCTCGTTGCCCACCAGCAGGCGTTGAATATTGGCCCGGTGCCGCGCAATGACGATGCCGCTGATCACCAGGCTGGCCAGCAGCAGCGGCAGGGACTTCTGAGTGAACCAGATTAGTGGCGGAATCGTCGCCGCAGCACACAGGGAGCCCAGGGAAATGTAGCGCCATTTCCACACCGTGCCGACAAAGATCAGGAAGGCGCCGAGCGCCGCCAGCGGTGACAACACCAGATAGATGCCTAGCGCGGTGGCCACTCCTTTGCCGCCCTTAAAGCCAATATAGACCGGAAAGCAGTGGCCGATAAAGGCCGCCACCGCTACCGCTCCGATCCGGCCTTGGTCATATTGCAGCCACAGGATGGCGGCCAGCAGAGGGATCACACCCTTGAGGGTGTCGCCGACCAGAGTCAGAACTCCGAGCTTGCGGCTGCTGCGATAGACGTTGGTGGCGCCGATATTGCCGCTGCCGGTCCGGCGAATGTCGCCGCCGCCGGTCAGGCGCGTCAGCAGCAGCCCGGTGGGAATGGCGCCGATCAGGTAGGCGGCGAGCAGTACAATGAAAAACGGGATCATAGCGGTCCTCTCTGCGAAGCAAGAATCGGCATCGGCGGCCCCACGCAAATAATGCTGCGTTGCCGACCTTCGGTATCGCACCAACCGATGCCGTAACGGCGTCCGTTGTCATTCCGGTGGAGTGTTTGCCGGGCCGAGCGATTTTTGTAGCATTGCTTTTGAAAAATGACAAGGGACTTGCTGGCAGGATGTGAAAAACACGCAGCCGTCAACAGTAGATTCCAGGAATGCTCATGCCACTCTAACAATAGGCGGTCATCATGCCGTCCTGTTCGGCAAATGGACGCCTTGGGTGTTCGAAATTTCGGGAAGGGGATCGGAGGTATGAGTATACGAGTCGGCATCAACGGCTTCGGCCGCATGGGAAGGTTGGCGTTGCGGGCGCTCTGGGAGCGTCCGGGGGTCAGCATCGCCCGGATCAATGAAATCAAGGGCGGGGCGGAAACAGCCGCTCATTTGCTTGAATTTGATTCGGTGCACGGTCGCTGGTCCCGGGAGTTCGCCCATGATAAGGACTCTCTGCGCATCGACGGCCGCCGGATCTCCTTCAGCGAGGCTTCCAGGCCCGGCGAGGTGGATTGGGAACAGGAGGGCGTTGAGGTCGTCATCGAGGCCTCGGGCACATTCAAAACCGTCGAAGCTCTGGAGCCCTACTTCCAGCGGGGGGTGAAAAAGGTGATTGTGGCCGCGCCGGTGAAAAAAGGCGCGCTGAATCTGGTGATGGGGGTCAACGATCACCTCTACGACCCGGCGCAGCATCATATCCTGACCGCCGCTTCCTGCACCACCAACTGTCTGGCGCCCATCGTCAAGGTGCTTCACGAGCGAATCGGCATCGTACACGGCGTCATCACCACCATTCACGACATGACCAACACCCAGGTCATTGTCGACGCGCCGCACAAGGATCTGCGCCGGGCCCGGGCGGCAAGCCTGTCCCTGATTCCCACCACCACCGGCAGCGCCACCGCCATCACCCTGATCTATCCGGAACTCAAAGGCAAGCTCAACGGCCATGCTATCCGCGTGCCGCTGCTCACCGGTTCCCTCACTGACGCGGTTTTCGAGATGCGCCGCGAGGTCACCGCCGAGGAGGTCAACGGGCTTTTTGCAGAGGCTGCCGAATCCTCGCTGAAAGGAATTCTCGGCATCGAGCACCGGCCGCTGGTATCCATCGATTTTCGCAGCGATACCCGTTCCGCCATCGTCGACGCCCTCTCTACCATGGTGGTGGACGGGACCCAGCTCAAGGTCTATGCCTGGTACGACAACGAGATGGGCTACGCCCACCGGCTGGCCGAACTCTGCCTCAAAGTGGCGGTCAGTTTATGAGCGGCGCGGTACGCAACTATGCCCTGGTGACCGGGGCCTACTGGGGCTTCACCCTGACTGACGGTGCCCTGCGGATGCTGGTGCTGCTGCATTTTCACAGCCTCGGCTACGGCGCCATTCAGATTGCCTTTCTGTTTCTGTTCTACGAGGTGTTCGGGGTCATTACCAACCTGGTGGGGGGCTGGATCGGATCCCAGATGGGGCTCAAGGTCACCCTCCTCAGTGGTCTGCTCCTGCAGATATCGGCTCTGTCCGCCCTGGCGCTGCTCAACCCCGAATGGACGGTGTTCTGGTCGGTGAGTTACGTCATGGGCCTGCAGGCCCTGTCCGGAATTGCCAAGGACCTGACCAAGATGAGCAGCAAAAGCGCCATCAAGGTGCTGGTGCCGGAAAACTCCGAAAGCACCCTGTTCTACTGGGTGGCGCTGCTCACCGGATCCAAAAACGCCCTGAAAGGACTCGGCTTTTTTCTCGGCGGAGTGCTGCTGGCCGGGGTCGGTTTTCGGGCGGCCCTGCTGTTGATGTCGGCCGGCCTGTTGCTGATCCTGCTGTCCACGGCCCTGGTTCTGCCCGAATCCATCGGCCAGGCGAAGAAAAAGACCCGCTTCAGCGCTATTTTTTCCAAGAACCGCTCCGTCAATCTGCTGTCTCTGGCCCGGCTGTTTCTGTTCAGCTCCCGGGATATCTGGTTCGTGGTCGGGCTGCCGGTTTTCCTGTCCGCCAGCCTCGGCTGGAATCACGCCCAGGTCGGCGGTTTTCTCGCCCTCTGGGTCATCGGCTACGGCGGCATTCAGGCGCTGACCCCCAATCTGCTCTCCCATTGGCTGGGGGGAGGTTCCCCCAAGGGCGGCACGGTGAGCGGCGGGGCCTTTGCCCTGGCCGTGGTGACCGCACTGATCGCCCTTGGCGTCACCTTTGAATTGTCGGCCTGGATCACGGTGGTGGCCGGTCTGGCCCTGTTCGGCCTCATCTTCGCCGTCAACTCCTCCGTCCATTCCTACATGATCCTGGCCTACACCGAAGCGGATCAGGCATCCCTCGACGTAGGCTTCTACTACATGGCCAACGCCGCCGGCCGCCTCACAGGCACCCTGCTTTCCGGCATCGTCTACCAGTTCTACGGGCTGGTCGGCTGTCTGTGGATTTCCGCCGGGTTCGTGCTGCTGGCCGGACTCATCTCGCTGCTTCTGCCCCGAGGCCGCCGCCTGTCAGCGGCTCCCTGCTGAGAGTTCCTTTCCACAATCAATTCCAATCCAGGCTACGGTCGTCTCCTTCTCCGCCCAAATGCTTTAAAGCTGTTCTCGTCGTTGCGTTCCAATCATTCCGTTGATTGAAAGGAACTCGGTGTTATGAAAATAAAGCAACCCTTCTTCTTCGCGAGCACATTTGCCCGAAAAGCAGATCGTGGATCTGGCAGGTTGTGATAGGATAAAGCGCGCGACGTGACTGTAGTCGATCCACCCATGGGGGATCGTGATGGGGATGAACAAATGCCCGCCGAACCGCGTCTCGAATTCTTTCCATGACATTTACCAGACAGGAGGCTCCATGGAACAGACCCTGGAAAGCCGGCTGCGGCAACTGCTGGCCGAGCAGAACTTTGCCGTGCTGGCGACCAGCCGGGAAGGGTGCCCCTATACATCTCTGGTGGCCTTTGCCGTCAGTGAGGATCTGCGGCGGCTGCTGTTCGTCACCGGGCGCTCGACCCGTAAATTTGCCAATCTGTGCCACAACCCCCAGGTCGCTCTGCTCATCGACAACCGCAAGAATCTTGGCGAGGATCTGCGCGAAGCCCTGGCGGTGACGGTCATTGGCCAGGCCCTGGAAGTTCCTTCCACCGATTTTCCTCAGCGCATGGCCCTGTTTCTGGGGCAGCACCCTTTGCTTGAGGAGTTCGCCACCTCGCCCAACAGTGCGCTGCTGGAGGTCACTGTGCAAAGGCACATTCTGGTCAGCCGGTTTCAGAACGTTACCGAACTGGTGTTCGATTCATGAGCTGGATTCTGTCGCTGAGCGAGGCCGCAGCCTGCGGCGAAGAGGACATTGGCGGCAAGTCCCGGTCCCTGGCCGCTCTGGCCGCCGGGGGGATGCCGGTGCCGCCGGCCCTGTGCCTGACCGTGGACGCTTACCGGCGGTTTGTCGGCCACAACGGCCTGGGGCGGCGCATCGTCATGGAGCTGGGTCGCAAAGACCCGGCCGAGATGCGCTGGGAGGAATTGTGGGATGCGGCGTTGCGGATTCGCAATCTGTTTTTGAACACGCCCTGGCCTGCGGCAATGGAACAGCAGCTGCGCCGGGTGCTGGAGGAGCGCTTGGGCCCCGGTCCCGTTGCCGTCCGTTCCTCGGCTCCCGGTGAAGATTCCGCCGGAGCTTCCTTTGCCGGGCTGCACGAGTCCCTGGTCAATGTGCAGGGAGTGCCCCAGGTGCTGGACGCGGTGCGTAAGGTCTGGGCTTCCCTGTGGTCGGATCGGGCGCTGCTCTACCGTCAGGAACTGCAGCTCGACGTGCAGGCCAGCGCCATGGGGGTGTTGATCCAGAAAATGGTCTGCGGCGAGAAATCCGGCGTGGCCTTCAGCCAGAGTCCGATGGATGGGGCTTTGGTGCTGGTCGAATCGGTGTGGGGATTGAACCAGGGGCTGGTGGACGGCACCATCGAACCGGATCACTGGGAACTGCAGCGCCAGGATCTGAGCCTTCGCAGCCATCGTCCCGCCCACCGGGAACAGTTGCTCGAGCCTCAAGAGGGCCGGGTGGCGGTGGCCGATCTGCCCTTGTGGCAACGCCAGAAGGCGCCGCTCGATTCCGATGAACTGCGCCGGGTCGCCCGGCTGGCCCTGGATCTGGAACAGTTCTTTGCCGCTCCCCAGGATCTGGAATGGACCTTTGCCGACTCCGCTCTGTGGCTGCTGCAGTCCCGGCCGGTGACCGCCCGCCGACAGGCCGAAGCCGACGACGA
>SLLR01000125.1 GCA_007134025.1 Desulfuromonadaceae bacterium
CGGCGAACTGGAACGGCCGCCCATGTGGCGTTTCTGGCAGACGCTGCCCCCCAAGGGCAAGACCGGCATCTTTATCGACGCCTGGTACATGAAGACCATTTTTGACCGCGCCTATGGCAAGATCGGTCACGCGCAGCACGACCAGGCCATGGATCGCATCTATCATTTCGAACGGATGCTCATCGACGAAGGGGCCTTGCTGGTCAAGATCTGGCTGCACCTCTCCAAAGACCGGCAACGGCAGCGCTTCGAGGCCCTGGAAAAAAACCCCGACACCCGCTGGCGGGTCACCAAACGGGACTGGGATCACTACAAGCATTACGACAAAATCCTCGCCACTGCCGATGACGCCCTGCGCCACACCAGTTCCGCCGAGGCGCCCTGGATCGTGGTCGAGGGGGGCGATACCGCCTACCGTTCCCTCACCGTGGGCCGTTACCTGCTGCAGAGTCTGGAACGCCACCTGGCCAACAAACGCAAGTGCACGGCGGCGGACAGCCTGCCCCCTCTGGTGCCGACCATCGACAACCTGCATCTCCTGCAGACCCTCGACCTGTCCCGATCCCTGAAAAAAAAGAACTATAAAGATCGCCTGGAAAAATTCCAGGGCCGGCTCAACCTGTTGTCCCGTCAACCGGAATTCCAGGATCTGTCGGTGGTCGCGGTCTTTGAGGGCAGCGACGCGGCGGGCAAGGGAGGTTGCATTCGTCGCGTCACCGGCGCCCTGGATGCCCGTCGCTATCGAGTCATTCCCATCGCCGCCCCCACCGACGAGGAGCGGGCTCAGCCTTACCTGTGGCGTTTCTGGCGGCAACTGCCCCGTCGCGGCCGCTTGGCTGTTTTCGACCGTTCCTGGTACGGGCGCGTGCTGGTGGAGCGGGTGGAAGAGCTTTGCTCCCCTGCGGACTGGATGCGGGCCTACCGGGAAATCAATGATTTCGAGGAGGAACTGGTCCGGCACCGGATTATCGTCGTCAAGTTCTGGCTAGCCATCAGCAAAGACGAACAGTTGCGGCGTTTTGAAAAACGGCAAGAGGTGGAATTCAAACGCTTCAAGATCACCGAAGACGACTGGCGCAATCGGGAAAAGTGGGACCTTTACGAACAGGCCGTCGGCGACATGGTGGATCGCACCAGCTCTGCGATGGCGCCCTGGACCCTGGTCGAAGCCGAGGACAAGCGTTTCGCCCGCATCAAGGTGTTAAAAACCCTCTGCCGCCGCATCGAAAAAGCCCTTTGAAGCCCCTGCCGTCGTCGTAAATAACCCTCTTCGCCAACACTTCCCTAACATGTTTATGAGATGGTCGGCTTTCCGTCGCGGCGGCCCGACCCCGGGAAGCGCCCTACACAATTATATTTTTTAGTGCTCCAACCCAGGCAGGGGTGATCGTGAACAAGCCTTTTATCAACAAAGAGATCAGCTGGCTTCATTTCAATGGCCGGGTTTTGCGGGAGGCGGCCGACCCAGCCGTTCCCCTGGCGGAACGCATCAAATTTCTGGGGATTTATTCGTCCAACACCGACGAATTTTTTCGCGTGCGGGTGGCCACCTTGAGACGCCTGAGCAACCTCGGAGCCCGTGCCAAAAAAATCATCGGTGAAAACCCCGACAAGGTTTTAAAAAAAATCCAGGAAATCGTTCTGGAGCAGAGTCGGGAATTCGACCGCCTCTACAGCCAGGTTCTTGGCGAATGCCAGCGGGAAAACATCCACCTGATCGACGAATCCGGCTTGAGCGGCGAACAGGAGAGTTATCTGCGAGATTTTTTCCGCGAGCATATTCGGCCCCACCTGATTTTATTCCTCACCGACCAGATGGCGGAATTTCCCGCCCTGAAGGATCATTCCATCTATCTTGCCGTGCAGATGAGCTGCAAAAAAAACAAGGACCGTCTCCACTATGCTCTGGTCCATGTTCCGGACCAGAAAATCTCCCGTTTCATTCTACTGCCCCGGCAAGGGGACAAAAAATTTCTGATTCTCCTTGAAGACATTATTCGGTTGTGCCTGCCGGATGCCTTTTCATTTTTTGATTATGAAAATTTCCGGGCCTACACAATCAAGGTGACGCGGGACGCAGAACTGGACTTTGAAGACGAATTCTCCAAAACCTATGTGGAGAAAATTCAGGACAGCCTGCGCAAGCGCAAACTGGGAAGACCGGTGCGCTTTGTCTTTGACCGGCAGATGCCGAAGCCTTATCAGAAATACCTGACCGACAAATTGGGACTGGGGGAAAACGACAGCCTGATTCCCGGCGGCAAATATCACAATTTCAAGGATTTCATCAAATTTCCGCGCATCGGCGAGCCCCATCATTACTACCCCCCCTTCACCCCCTCCGTACACCCGGACCTGCGGGATCAGAAGAGCCTGCTGGCCGCCATGCGCCGACAGGACATCCTGCTGCATTTCCCTTACCAGTCTTTCAACAGCTTCGTCGATCTGCTGCGGGAGGCCGCCATCGACCCGCAGGTCCAGTCCATCAAGCTGACCGTCTATCGCCTGGCAAGGGACTCCCACATCGTCAACGCCCTGCTCAATGCCGCCAAAAACGGCAAGAAGGTCACGGTGGTCATGGAACTGCAGGCCCGCTTCGACGAGGCCGCCAATCTCGAATGGGCCGACTTGATGCGCGAGGAAGGGGTACAGGTCATCTACGGCGTGGCCGGTCTCAAGGTCCACCCCAAACTGTGCCTGATCACCCGCCTGGAGAAGAAGCGTCCGGTTCATTACTGCTGCATCGGCACGGGCAACTTCAATGAAGACACCGCCGCCCTGTATACCGACCACATGCTGCTGACCTGCGATCGCCGCCTCACCGGTGACGTGGTCAAACTCTATGATTTTTTTGAAAACAAATATCGCATGGCGACCTTTCGACATCTGCTGGTGGCGCCGTTTCAGATGCGTGACAAATTCAAACGACTGATTCGCACCGAAATTCGCAACGCCCAGGCCGGCCGACCGGCCCATATTCTGCTCAAATGCAATAATCTCGCAGATCAGGAAATGATCCGTTTGCTCTACGAGGCGGGACGGGCGGGGGTGGCGATTCGCCTGATCGTGCGCAGCATGTTTTCCCTGAATCCCGCGCAGCAGCAGAACGGGAACAATCTTCAGGCCATCGGCATCGTCGACCGCTTTCTCGAGCACAGCCGGTTCTGCATTTTTGCCAACGGCGGCGACGAAAGGGTCTTCATCGGCTCGGCCGACTGGATGGCCCGCAATCTGGACCGGCGGGCCGAAGTCCTGTGTCCCATCTACAACCCCGATCTGAAACAGGAGTTGCGGGACTACTTTGAAATCCAGTGGCGGGACAATGTCAAGGCCCGCCCCTGGTACACCGACGACCCCCGTGATCTGGCTCCCGATACGCCTCCCCACCGCTGTCAGCAGGCGCTGCTGGAAAAATTCGGCGCCCTGTCCTAACTCCCGAAGCGCAACAGCCGGCATTTGGATTGCCGTTCTGTAAACCCTTCACGCAGGTTTTTTCAAGCGCCTGCCAGCGGTGGCGCCGTGTCCCGCTGCTGCCTGAAAAAGCATCGGCCTTCGCTCGCCCCTGACGACCTTTGATGCAGATCCGGTTTTTCCTCGGCCCTCTTCGCCCTGCGTGCTTTCCGCGCCGACCAGAGCTCCGGCACCCACCGGCGTTGCGACGTCCTTTTCCCTTCGCCCTCCACCGCCCACGCGCATGCCCGACACCGAAATCCCCGCTATCCTTGCCGCCGCTGGTGTGCTGTTTGCAGAAGCCCAGCAGAAACGACCAGTAAACCGGAGGCGGCATGACCCCGATCACAATCATCGAAGCGGGACAGACCTATCCCTGGCTGGCGCAACGGCGGGGTAATTTTGCAGACTGGGTGGCCCTCGGCATGCAGATGGATGCGCAGAGATGCCTGCGGATACCGGCCTGGCAGGAATGCCAGTTGCCGAAGCTCACCGGGCTGAAGGGCGTGGTGGTCACCGGCTCTCATGCCATGGTGACGGCGCGGGAGGCCTGGAGCGAACGTCTGGCCGGGTGGCTCGCCGAAGTGGCGACCCGCGGCATTCCGTTGCTGGGGATCTGTTTCGGCCACCAGTTGCTGGCCCATGCTCTGGGCGGTACGGTGGACTACCACCCCGAGGGGCCGGAGGTGGGCACGGTGACCATTCAACGGCAAGCGGCGGCCGATGAGGACCGTCTGTTTGCCGGTCTGCCGCCGCAGTTCAAGGCCCAGTCCTTCCATTTTCAGACTGTCCGTACCCTGCCCCCCGGCGCCCGGCTGCTGGCCGGCAATGCCTTCGAACCCCATCACGCCTTTGCCTGGGGTGAGCAGGCTTGGGGCGTCCAGTTTCATCCCGAGTTCGACGCCGCCGTGATGCGCCTTTATCTCACCGAAGAGGCCGCGACCCTGCAGGCCGCCGAACGGGACCCCGCGGTCCTGCAGGCCGGACTCGCCGAGACCCCCATCAGCACCGGGATTTTAAAGCGGTTCGCCGACCTGGTGGCCGAGGGAGCCTGAAAGAGGGACTGAACAGGGACGCAATCTGGCCCGCCGGGATCAGTCCCGGTGAATGACGATCAGGCCGAAATAACCGTCCACCGTCACGCGGTCGCCGGTCCGAATGATCTCCGTGGCCCGGGAAATACCGGTGACACAGGGGAGCCCGTATTCCCGGGCAATGATGGCGCCGTGAATGAGCATTCCGCCGCGCCGCTCGACGATCCCCGAAGCCAGCGGCACGATAAAGGTCATGGCCGGGTCGATGGCGTCGCAGACCAGGATTTCTCCGGGCTCAAAGGCGGCCAGATCTGCCGCCGCGGCAAGCACCCGGGC
>SLLR01000144.1 GCA_007134025.1 Desulfuromonadaceae bacterium
GCGACATGGCCGAAGCCATCTGTATCAACGCCAAGGTCCAGCGTCCCGGGGTCTGCAACGCCATGGAGACTCTGCTGATCCACAAGAGCATTGCCGCGATCTTCGTGCCCCGTATCGTTGCCGCTCTGGAGGCGCAGGGAGTTGAAATCCGGGGCTGCTGCGCCACCCGCGAACTGGCTCCCCAGGTTCGGGCGGCAACGGAAGAGGATTGGGGGGCTGAATTCCTCGATCTGATCCTCGCGGTTCGCGTGGTGGACAGCCTGGCCGAAGCCATCGGCCATATTCGCCGGTACGGTTCCCTGCACACCGAAGTCATCGTCAGCAACGACTACCGCAACACCCAGCGGTTTATTCGCGAGGTCAACAGCAGTGTGGTGATGGTCAATGCCTCCTCCCGCTTCTCCGATGGCAACCAGTTCGGTCTGGGTGCCGAGATCGGTATTTCCACCACCAAGCTTCACTCCTTCGGTCCCATGGGTCTGGAGGATCTGACGACCCGCAAGTTCGTGGTTCTGGGCGACGGGCAGGTACGCCCCTGAGGCGGCCCGGCTTCCCTCAACACAAGGTCTGATGATGAAAACCGGCATTCTCGGTGGCACCTTCAATCCCATCCATCTGGCGCATCTGCGCATCGCCGAGGAAGTGCGGGTTGCCTGCGATCTCGACCGAGTGCTGTTCATGCCGGCTGCCACGCCGCCTCACAAGCCCCTTGCCGACGAGGTCTCCTTTGAGCATCGTTTTGCCATGGTCCAGGCAGCGGTGGCCGACAACCCCCGTTTTGAGGTTTGTGATCTGGAATCCCGACGCAGCGGCAAAAGCTTCTCGGTGGCCACGCTGAAAATTCTTCACCGGAAGTTTCCCGAGGATGCCTTCTATTTCATTGTCGGCATGGATTCCTACCGAGCCATTGATACCTGGAGAGACTATCCGTGCCTGTTTGCCCTTGCCAACCTGGTGGTGGCGGCCCGGCCCGGGCATGCCGGCGGCGACCCTCTGGCGCTGCTTCCCGTTGTTATTCGGGGCCAGTTCTGTTACGATCAAAAACCAAATATTTTGCGGCATGTCAGCGGCAACCGGGTGATTTTTGTGGAAGAGACCTTTCTGGATATTTCTTCGACCCGCATTCGCCGGCAGGTGGCAGAAGGTGGGTCCATCCGCTATCTGGTCCCCGCCCCAGTCGAAAACTATATCGGCCGGCATGCGCTCTATCGGTGTCGGGAAAGGCTGTGACAACTTTGCAAACCCACGACCGTGCACAACTCTGTGCCGCTTACGCCCTGGACAAGAAAGCCTTCAATGTCCGTCTCCTTGATGTACGAAAGATTTCCTCCCTGACCGACTATCTGCTCATCGCCTCGGGCAGTTCCGACCGACAGGTGCAGGCTGTTGCCGATGCCGTTCACCTGGGCCTGAAAAAAAATCACCAGGTGCTGCCCCTGGCCATCGAAGGACTCAAGGAAGGGCGCTGGGTCCTCATTGACTATGGCGATGTCATGGTGCATGTTTTTCAGGAAAAGGTCCGGGAATATTACGATCTCGACGGACTCTGGAGCGAAGCTGCCGAGATGCCCCTAGCCGAGATCGGCCTGCCGCGCCCCGATCCGGCGACGTGAAAATCGGCCTTCTTTGCGTCGGCAAGCTTTCTCAGCCTTTTCTGCGGGACGGGGTTGCCGAGTACGCCGGGCGCCTGCAGCGCTACACCGCCTTCAGCTGTGCCGAAATCAAGGAAGCCAGGGGGGGGGCCAGAGCGATGCGGGATCAGGAGGGCGAACGGCTGCTGGCCCGGGTGCCGGAGAAGGCCTTTCTGGTGGCACTGGATGAAAAGGGACAACGTTTCCGTTCGGAGCAGTTGGCCGGTTTTCTTGAAGAACACATGCTCCGTGGCACCGCCGAGCTGCTGTTCGTCATCGGCGGGGCCTACGGCTTCAGCGACAGGGTTCGGCAGCGGGCCGATCTGCTGCTGGCCCTGTCCAGCCTGACCCTCACCCACCAGATGGCCCGTCTGCTGTTGCTTGAGCAACTTTATCGGGGGTTTACCATTGTGCGCAACGAACCCTACCACAACCGTTGAGGCCGGCTGCTTGCGCTTCAATGATCAAGGAGGACGACCATGACTTTTATGACCTTGCTGCTACTCATCATTCTGTTCATGGTGTTTTTTATCTATTTCCTGCAACTTAATCCCGCGGAAATGGCCATTGTTCTGTACCCGGACCATGTGCTACATGCGTCTCCGGCGGTGGTTGTGGTGGTCTGCGTCCTTATCGGCTTAAGTATCGGATACCTGCTGCATCTCTACGGTGCCGCCAGCTATCTGCTTCGGGGCTGGCGACGGACCCGCTCGGACAAACGGGAGCGTCAGCTTAACGCCCTCTACCGGGAAGGCCTGGCCCGTTTTCGCTCTGGCGACAAAACCCGGGCGCGTCGCCTGCTGCGTAAAGCCCTCGGGATGGACGGCAGCCGGGTGGAGGTTCTTATCGCCCTGGCTTCGGTGCAGTTGGCGGAAGGCGAAGGCGACGACAGTCTGGCCTCGCTGCAGCGTGCCCGCAAGCTGGCGCCCAAGGACCTGACGGTGGTTTTCGCGCTGGCCGAAACCTACGAGGAACTGGGTAACTGGCAGGAGGCGGAAAGCTGTTATCGTGACCTGCTGGAAATGGACAAGGACAATTATCGTGGCCTGCTGGGATTGCGGGATCTGTATCTGGAGAGCCAGCAGTGGGCTGAGGCCCTTGCCGTGCAGAAGCGGATTGTGAAAAAGACCGATGGCAGCGAGCTGCAGGAACAGGAGCCCCTGCTGCAGGGCATTCGGTATCAGCAGGCGCGGGAACTGGAACAAGAGGGGCGCCTTGACGAAGCCCTCACCGCCTACCAGAAGCTGGCCAAGGAATTCCCTGACTTTGTGCCGGCGCAGGTTTCCCTGGGAGACATGCAGAACCGGCTGGGGCAGTTGGACAAAGCGGCGGCCACCTGGCAGGCGGCCTATCGTCGCTCCGACCATGCCATTTTTCTCAAACGGCTGGAGAAGCAGGCCATGGCCCAGGAAGATCCCAACACCTTGCTCGGTTTTTATCGAAAAGCGGTGGCGGAGCGTCCCGATGATCTTCTTTTGCTGTTCTTTTATGGCAAGTTCTGTGTTCGGGTCGAGATGATCGACGAAGCCCTTGAGCAGTTTTACGGGTTGGAGAAGCGCGGTGTCGATTTCCCCCGTCTGCATCTGTTGCTGGCCGAGTGTCACGTGCGCCGTCAACGCATGGATGAAGCGGTGAGCGAATACCAGAAAGCCCTGGGCGGTGAAGAACGGTTCCGTTTCGACTATGTCTGCAGTCAGTGCGGCGCCGAATCGTCGTCCTGGCAGGGCCGTTGCGTCAGTTGCGGCTGCTGGGGATGTCTGGATCTCTCCGAACTCCCCGCCATCGTTCAGCCGCCCGCCACGGAGGCCAGGGCGATACATCACGGAGAGAGAAGCACGCCATGACCCAGGTACGTCGCCCTCTGATGCTGATGATTCTGGACGGCTGGGGCACCAACCCGGCATGTGATCAGAACGCCGCCTGCCTTGCGTCTACGCCGCGCCTCGACAGCCTGGGGGAGGCATATCCCCACACGCAGCTCGAGGCCTCCGGTGGCGCCGTGGGACTGCCCGAAGGGCAGATGGGCAATTCGGAAGTCGGTCATTTGAACATCGGTGCCGGTCGCATCGTCTACCAGGAGTTGAGCCGTATCGATCTCGCCATTGAACAGGGAGATTTTTTTCGCAACCCAGTGCTGTGCGAGGCCATGGCGCGGATTCGTCAGAAGGGCGGAAAGCTTCATCTGATGGGACTGCTGTCCGACGGCGGCGTGCATTCCCACATGGAACATCTCTACGCTCTGTTGCAGATGGCCCGTCAGCAGGGTCTCGACGATGTCTGCGTGCATGCCTTTCTGGACGGCCGCGACACGCCCCCCCAGAGCGGCGCCGATTATCTGGCGCAACTTGAAGAGTATCTGACTCGCAGCGGCTCGGCTCGAATCGCCACCGTGGTCGGGCGTTATTTCGCCATGGACCGGGACCATCGCTGGGATCGTGTCGAGCAGGCCTATCGGGCGATGACCGAAGGCATTGGTCGGTACTTCGACAGTGCCACCGCCGCTATTCAACAGGCCTATGCCGAAGGCCAGACCGATGAATTTGTCGCCCCCTGCGTTATTGACGGTGGCGGCGTTCCGGGAACTGTTGATGATGGTGATGGCCTGATCTTCTTCAATTTTCGCGGCGACCGGGCTCGGGAGATCAGCCGAAGCTTTACCGAGGAGGGCTTTTCCGGATTTGAGCGTCGCAAAAAGCCACGGTTGAGCGACTTTGTCTGCCTTACCGAATACGACCAGACCCTGGCCCTGCCCGTCGCTTTTCCCCCGGCCAGCTATTCGGCGATTCTGGGCGAAGTGTTGGCTACCGCCGGTCTGACCCAGCTGCGTATTGCTGAAACGGAAAAATACGCCCACGTAACGTTCTTTTTCAACGGCGGCAACGAGGAGCCCTTTCCCGGAGAGGATCGGGTGTTGATTCCCTCCCCCAAAGAGGTGGCCACCTACGACCAGAAGCCGGCCATGAGTGCCTTTGAGGTTACCGAAGAGGTGCTGAAGAGGGTGTCCGGCGGCCAATACGATGTGATCGTGCTGAACTACGCCAATCCCGACATGGTCGGCCATACCGGCAACCTGGCGGCTGCCGTGGAGGCTATGGAGGCCGTGGATGTCTGCGTGGGACGGGTGGTTGATACCGTACTGGCTGCCGGCGGCAGCCTGATCATCACCGCCGATCATGGCAACTGCGAACAGATGCGGGCCGCCGACGGCTCCCCCCATACCGCCCACACCGGCAACCCGGTCCCTCTGATTCTGGTCGATCCCGACCGTCGTCAGGCGTCTCTGCGATCCGGCAAACTGGCCGACATCGCCCCCACGATGCTGGAACTTCTGAACCTCCCCCAACCACCGGAGATGAGCGGCCGCAGCCTGTTGCGGGATTAGACCGCAAAGGCTGTCGGTGACTGGAGACGGCTGCGATGCTTCAGTTACCCCTGCAAAGGTTTCTTGCATGTTTGCGGCGCGAAAGCCTCGGTCTGCTTGAGATCGGTTTGCCGTCGGTATGCCTTCTGTGCCGACAGTCGCTGACCAGGCCGGGAACCTTCTGCTCTACCTGTCTGCACGAGATGCGTCCCGTAACCTCGCCCCGTTGTCCCCGTTGCGATCTTCCCTTTGCCGCCCTGGACGGTTCCGATCATCTCTGTCAGCCCTGTACCCTGCTTCCTCCGCCGTTTCTCTGGGCTCGCAGTGCGGGACTCTACCAGGACTCCCTGCGGCGGGCGGTGCAGCGACTCAAGTTCCAGGGCGACTTCAATCTGGACCGGCCGCTGGCGGGTCTGATGCGCAGCGTCCTGCAGCAGAGCCTTGAGGCTTATGAGGCCGATCTGCTGGTTCCTGTTCCGCTGTTTCGACGCCGTCTTCGCCGACGGGGATTCAACCAGGCGCTGCTGCTGGCCCGCGCCCTGCGCCTGGAAGGCCTGCCGGTGGCGGCCCGACTGCTTCGTCGGGTCAGGGACACGGCACCGCAAAGCGGCCTGAAGGCCATTCAGCGGCGCCAGAACCTGCGGGGAGCTTTTGAAATGGAGAGGTCCCTGCGTGGCGAGCGGGTGCTGTTGCTGGATGACGTTATGACCACTGGGGCAACAGCCCGGGAATGCAGCCGGGTGCTGCTGGCCGGCGGTGCCGGGGCGGTGGCGGTGGCGGTTCTGGCCCGGGCATCGCTGCACGGATGAAAGGGGCTTGGAGAAGGTTGTGACTGAGCTGTTGCTGCAGATTTTCAACGACCTGCTGGGCTGTTACGGACCCCGTCAGTGGTGGCCGGCGGATACGCCCTTTGAAGTGGCCGTAGGCGCCTTCCTGACCCAGAACACGGCCTGGCGTAACGTGGAGCGAGCCTTGGCTGCGCTCAAGGAGGAAGGTCCTCTATCGCCCCGGGGACTGCTGCAAATGCACTTCCGGCAGCTGGAACAACGGATTCGCCCGGCTGGATTTTTTCGCCAGAAAGCCCAGAGTTTGCAGCTGTTTTCGGCCCGCCTGGTGGATCGTTACGACGGGGATCTGGAGATCATGCTCAGCGGTTCGTTGCATGCGGTCCGCAACGAACTTCTCAGTTGCAAGGGGATTGGCCCGGAGACGGCCGATTCGATTCTGCTGTATGCCGGCGGCCATCCCAGTTTTGTGGTGGATGCGTATACCCGTCGGCTGTTCGGGCGGCTCGGATTGGTCTGCGACTCCGCCCCCTACGAAGAGCTGCGCCGCTGGTTCATGGCGCACCTGCCGGAAGACAGCGCCCTGTTCAACGAATACCATGCTTTGATCGTCGCCCAGAGTCAGCAGGTGTGTCGGCCTCGGCCTCTGTGTCAGGATTGCTGGCTGCGGGAGAATTGTAGCGTTTTTCTGAATCGGCGTGCAGGGGCTCCTTGTTAGTGATGGACTTATTTGGACAAATGGTTAAAAGGACAAAGATAAATTTGAATTCGCTGCGGAGGAAGAATCGTACGCACGGAAAGTTGGCCGCTGGTGCCGGGGGCCTTGCGGGGACGGATTCCCCGCGCGCCGCCAGCAGGTAGGATCGCAAAGAGAGTGTTGGGCCAGGGATAATCCCGCCAACTTTTGCCACAGGCGCAATTACGCGTTTTTTTCGTCGATGACGATGAGAAGGATCCGCGCCTGCTGGTGCGGATTTTTCGTCATGCCGGTGTGGCTCTGCACCAGGCCCGGGAACAGGGAGGCGGCGGCCATCGCTTTCTCGCTTCGGAAATGAAACTGGTGGTAGGACAGCGCCTGACTATGAAGATCTGCCTGTATCAGACCCTGCAGATCTGGTAACCGAGCCGGCACTTCAACCATCCCCGTTCATGACGGAATCACCCCACAGCCGCTATGACTCAGCGCTCAATTCCTGCATCTCCTGCCGAAATCCCGCCAGCAGCTGAATGGTTTTACCCTGCACCGTAATTCGTTGTTCTTCGGAAAGTTTCTTCAACAGTCGGGAAAAGGTTTCGGGGGTTGTGCCCAGCAGCAGGGCAACTTCCCGTTTGGGAGCCGGCAGAAACACCACTCCGGTGCCATGAGTCTGGTCAAGCAGCTGCAGATAGCGGATAAACCGCTTTCGGACGTCGCTGACGGTCAGCTGTTCCACACGGTTCAGCAGGTAGGTGATCCGTCGCGCCAGGGTGCCGATCAGGGCCATGGACAGACCCGGGGTGCTCTGCAGTTTGTCAAACAACTGTCGCACGTCCATGAGCAGCAGCACACAGTCCTCAAGAGCGATGGCATTGACCGGGTAGCGATTGCCGAGCTCCAAAAGAATCTCGGCAAAATATTCCCCGGGCTGGACAAAACGGATCACCGCCTCTTTGCCTTCTTCGTTGGCCCGATAGAGTTTGACTCGGCCGGAGAGCAAAAAATGCAGGGAGTGGCCTTCCTCGCCTTCCAGGAACAGAACCTCTTTTTTTCGCCGTTTCTGTACCCGGCTGATGCTCTCGAGCAGAACCCGAAAGCTCTCAGATGTCGTTCCAAAAAAGCGCTTGCTGAAAGAATCGATGGCCTGATCGCGCTCCATGATGGGTCCTTTTTGGTGGATTTCCGGATTTAAAAAGGCGGCGTTCCGCGCAAGGAACGCCGCCTTTTTAAGATGTGCGCCATGAACTACTGGATCTTTTTGAGGAAGCGATAAAAATCGCTGTCCGTGGAGAGCACCAGACGGCCATTTTCGCCCAAGGAATTGCGATAGGCCTCCAGGGTGCGGACGAAGGCGTAAAAATCCGCGTCGCTGCCATAGGCGGCGGCGTAGATTCCGGCCGCTTCGGCATCGGCTGCGCCGCGAATCTCCTCGGATTGACGAAAGGCGTCGGAGGTGATGCTTTTGAGTTCTCTTTCCATTTGGCCGAGTATGTCGGCCTTTTCGCCTTCGCCTTCCGAGCGGAACTGGGCGGCGACTTGATTGCGTTCAGAAATCATCCGCTCGTAGACCCGCCGTCGAACCTGCTCCACATAGTTGATGCGTTTGATCTGAATGTCAATCAGGTCGATGCCGTATTCCGGGGTGCTTTCCCGGGCTCTTTCCAGCATGCTGGCGAGTATTTCTTCCCGGCCCAGCAACTGCTCCAGAGCCACCGGAACCCCCTCGATCTCGATACTTTCAACCACTCCGCCAGGAGCCTCATAGTCGCTGCCCCGCACCAGTTCCACCAGCAGATGTCCCGAGACCGCATCCCGCACCACCGAGTCGACGATGTCGTCCAGTCGACCCTGAGCGCCGTTTTCGTTGGCCACGGTCATCAGGAACCGCAGCGGGTCGACAATCCGCCAGCGGGCTGTGGTATCAAGAAAAATATAGCGCTTGTCCTTGGTGGGTATCTGGTTGGGATCGCCGTCCCATTGCAGAATGCGTTTTTCAAAGCGGTGTACGGTCTGAACAAAAGGGATGCGCAGGTGAATTCCAGCGCTGAGCACGTCCCCGACCGGCCGGCCGAACTGTGTGACCAGAGCCTGTTCACCCTCGCGCACCACAAAAAAAGGGTTTTGCATGACGCTGAGCAGAACGATCACCAGCAACAGTGGCAGAAGAAGCCGTTTCATTGCTGTCCCTCCTTTCTTTCGCTGCGCAGAGGCAGCAGCGGCAAGGCTCCGATGCCCTGGCCGTCCATGATATAGACTTCATCCATCTGCGGCAGGACCTGCTCCATGGTTTCCAGGTAGAGTCTCTGACGGGTAACCTTGGGCGCGGCGCGATATTGATCGCGCAGGGCCACAAAACGACTGGCCTCCCCCTGCGCCCGGTTGATGCGCTCGATGGCGTAGCCCTCGGCTCCCTGAATGGTGCGTCGCGCCGTGCCACGGGCCTTGGGCACTTCTCGGTTATATTGTTCCCTTGCCTGTAAAATCATGCTTTCCTTCTGCTGTTCCGCCTCGTTGACTTCATTGAAGGCGGCCTTGACCTCATTCGGCGGGTTGACATCCTGAAAACGCACGGTAACGATGCGCACGCCGATGTCGTACTGGTCGAGTATCTGCTGCAGGTCCCTTTCGGTGGCGTCCGCCAGCGCGGCCCGCTCAGTGGTCAGCACCTCGCTGACGTTGGAGTTGCCCACCACCTTGCGCACGATGGCTTCGGCCATGTCGCGGATGGTGGCCTTGGGTTCACGGATATGGAACAGAAACTTGACCGGATCGGCGATCTGGTACTGGACGATCCACTCCACATTGCTGACATTCAGGTCGCCGGTCAGGGTCAGGGACTCATCTTCCAGCCCCCGCGTGGTGTAGGTGGTTCGGGTTCCGGTTTCCACAGATCGAAAACCGAATTCCTCCCGTTCGGCACGGCCGGTCTTGGCTTTGTATACCCGGTCGATGCCGAAGGGCAGCTTGAAGTGCAGGCCCGGCGGAGACACCCTGTGCAGGCGCCCGAAGCGCAACAGAACTCCCGACTCCTCGGTGTCGACTTTGTAAAAGGCACTGCTCAGGCCGAAAGCCACCAAAAGAATCAGGGCCAGCAAAAAAAATCTTTTTCCGCCGTTTTTTTTCAGCCGGTTGCCCAGTTCGGCGAACTGCTTTTCCAGTGGGCTGGAGGACCTCCCTCCACGTTGATACTGCATGACACCTCCCTTGCAGGTCGTAACTGCTGTGATGTTGTGAATGTAGCACTATAACACAGAGGCGGAAGGGACGGGGGACTATTCTCGGCAAAGGCCTGAGCTCTCTGGTTCTGGCCTGTCTTGGAAGCCGCCCGGCAGTTGTGCTAGGATATTTCTACGGAGGAATTGTGCTGCCATGAAGGAGAGACGCTGTGAGCGACAACCGGCCCGATTACAAAGTACAGATTGAAAATCAGAATGCCGACAAGAGCGGGCTGCCTTCTTTGTACAGGGTTCTGATGCACAACGATGACTACACCACCATGGAGTTCGTGGTTAGCGCTCTGGAGTCTGTATTTCATCAGTCGCCTGCGGAAGCGCACCGGGTGATGCTCAATATTCACACCCAGGGTGTCGGGGTCTGTGGTGCCTATTCTTTCGAAGTTGCCGAAACCAAGGTGGCCCGGGTTCACGCTCTGGCCCGCAAGGCCGGTTACCCTCTCAAATGCACGCTTGACAGAGCCTGAAGGGAAAATTCATGTTTGCCCAGGAAGTACAAATCACCTTTTCCCTGGCGGTACGGGAGGCGCAGAAGCGTCACCACGAGTACCTCACAACGGAGCACATCCTGTATGCCATGCTGTTTGAAAAGCATGGCCAGCAGGTCATAGAGGCCTGTGGCGGAGATACGGAACGGCTGAAATTGTCCCTGGAGGATTTTTTCGATAACCGCCTGGAGAGCCGTTCACCGGATCGGGTCGTGGTGCCGGAACAGACAGTGGGTTTGCAGCGGGTTCTGCAGCGGGCCGTGATGCACCTGCATGCCGCCGGCAAGAAGGAGATTACGATCGGCGATGTGCTGGCCTCGCTGCTCGAAGAACAACAGTCCCATGCAGTACACCTCCTGGAACAAGAGGGTATCTCCCGTCTCGACGTGCTCAGCTACATCAGCCACGGAGTGAGCAAGGTGCCCCGGCAGGAGGGAACCAAATCCTTCCCCGACGGCGGCAAAAGACCGATGCGTGAAGGGTCGGTGGAGAGCGAGCCGGATCCGCTGGCGGCGTTTACCGTCGATTATCTGCAGCGAGCCGCCGAAGGCCGCATTGATCCGTTGATTGGCCGGGAAAAGGAGCTGAACCGCACCGTACAGGTTCTCTGCCGCCGCCGTAAGAATAATCCCATCTACGTCGGCGAGCCCGGCGTCGGAAAAACCGCCATGGCCGAAGGTCTGGCTCTGATGATTCATGAGGGGAAGGTGCCGAAGGTCCTTCAGGGAGTCCATATCTACCTTCTCGACATGGGCGCGCTGCTGGCCGGAACCAAGTTCCGCGGTGATTTTGAAGAGCGCCTCAAGGCAGTAATCAAGGCTCTGAGCGGCCGCGAAGACGCGATTCTTTTTATCGATGAAATTCATACCATCGTCGGTGCCGGGGCGACCAGCGGCGGCTCTCTGGACGCTTCCAATATCCTCAAGCCGGTGCTGGCTTCCGGGGAACTGCGCTGCATCGGCTCGACCACCTACGAAGAATACAAGAACCTGTTTGACAAAGACCGTGCCCTTTCGCGGCGGTTTCAGAAAATCGACGTAGTTGAGCCGACTGTCGAAGAAACGGTGGCGATTCTGCAGGGCCTGCGGGAATATTACGAGAGCCACCACCAGGTCACCTATACGGAAGAGGCTCTGCGTTCCGCCGCAGAGCTGGCCGCCCGTCACATCAATTATCGGCATCTGCCCGATAAGGCTATTGACGTCCTTGACGAAGCCGGCGCCGCCTGTCGGTTGACGGACCAGACCGGGCATCTTATCGGCACCGCCGAAGTGGAACGGGTCGTGGCTTCCATGGCGAGGATTCCGGAGCGGACCGTGTCCAGTTCCGATCGCAAACGCCTCAAGCACCTCGACAGGGATCTCAAGCAGCAGGTTTTCGGTCAGGATGAAGCGATTGATCAGCTGTGCCGGTCGGTGCTTCGGGCCCGTGCCGGCCTCAGTCATCCGGAAAAGCCTACCGGTTCTTTTCTGTTTACCGGTCCGACCGGGGTCGGCAAGACCGAAGTCGCTCGTCAGCTGGCCCGTCAACTCGGTGTGGAGTTCCTGCGGTTTGACATGAGCGAGTACATGGAAAAGCATTCCGTGGCCCGTCTCATCGGCGCACCACCGGGCTATGTGGGGTTTGAGCAGGGGGGGCTGCTCACCGACAGCATCGTCAAGCACCCGTACGCGGTGCTGCTGCTCGATGAGATCGAGAAAGCCCACCCCGATTTGTTCAATATTCTTCTACAGGTCATGGATCATGGCCGTTTGACGGACAACAACGGCAAACAGGCGGATTTCCGCAATGTGGTGCTGATCATGACCAGCAACGCCGGTGCCCGGGATCTCAGCACCAAGGCCATTGGATTCGGCAGCGCTGTGTCGGGAAGTGCGACCCAGGCCGCGGAAAAGACTTTTTCTCCGGAATTTCGCAACCGTCTGGACGCCATCGTCTCTTTCAAGGCGCTGGAACAGGAAAGCATGCTGAGAATTGTGGACAAGTTTGTCGGTGAGTTGCGACAGCGGTTGGCGGAACGACAGGTGGTGCTGAAGATTTCCGCTGCTGCCCGGGCCCTGCTGGCGCGGCGCGGCTACGATCCGGTCTACGGTGCCCGTCCTCTGGCGCGCCTGGTTCAGAGCGAGATCAGCGACGTCATGGCCCACGAAGTACTGTTCGGAAAATTGGCCTCCGGTGGAACGGTCAAGGTCGGCTGTCGTCAGCACCGACTGACTTTTCACTATCAGTAGGCTCGGCACTGTCTTTCATGGCTGTCTATTATCTGAATCAGCAAAGTGCGTTCCCCGATCCGACGACGGCAGGTCCTGAAGGACTGCTGGCGCTGGGCGGGGATTTGTCTTGCGAGCGTCTTCTGCAGGCCTATTCGGCAGGCATCTTTCCCTGGTTCAACGAAGGAGAACCGCCTCTCTGGTGGTGTCCCGACCCCCGCTGCGTGCTGTTTCCCGAAGAACTGAAAATAAGCCGCAGTCTCAACAAAATCCTGCGAAGCGGCCGGTTTCAGATAACCACCGACCGGGCTTTTGCACAGGTCATCGAAAATTGCGCGGCAACCCGCCGCGATGAGGGTGGTACCTGGATTACCGACGAGATGCGCAGGGCCTATATTCGCCTGCACGAACAGGGCTACGCGCACTCGGTGGAAGCCTGGCTGGGCGCTGATCTGGTCGGCGGTCTCTACGGCGTCTGCCTGGGGAGCTGCTTTTTCGGCGAATCCATGTTCTTTCGCGTCCCCAACGCCTCCAAGGTCGCCTTTGCAACACTCGTCCGCAGGCTCGCTGAAGCGAACTTTCTGCTCCTTGACTGTCAGCTCCCGTCTTCGTACCTCGCCGCCTTTGGCGCCCGGCTTGTGTCCCGAAGCAGTTTCCTGGAGCAACTGGTTGCCGCCGGCGTTCGGCCCGGTTCGCCTATGAGTGGAAACCTGCCCGAGATTCCGGCAAACGCCTCCAACGCAGGAACCGCAGAGGTGCCCCCCCTAAGAGAAAGGTTTTTGGGTGACAGGAATTGACCTGCGCCGGTCCTCTGTTGGGCAGAGGACCTTGCGCCGACCTGCAAGAGCCTTAAGAAAAATTTTATGATACGAGGAAGTTGTGTTTTTTGGCTGTGGAACCAACAAGGATAATTCACGGCAGGATCACCAGGGTGTCGGCCGGTTTTCGGTGTTGCTGGGGAAATGACGGAACGGGAAGGCAAAAATTGTTGCCCTATCAGCTCACTGTGCGGCAACGGAGTTTTTGCTGCGCCGGGCCGCCAGATTCTGCCTGACGAAGGTTGCCAGTCGTTGTTGATCCTGCTCCAGAATGTTGAGAAACTGAAGGCCGGCTATCTGCCCCTGACCGTTCTCGGCAGGAGCGGTCCAGATGGTTTCGCAAAGAGTGCAGATGGGACTGCTGGGCTGCCCCAGGGTCATCATCAGCAGGCAGATGTCCTGTTTGTTAAGGGAGGACTGAACTGGCAGACGAATCCCGCTGGCACTCAGGTTGACGGTATCCGTGGACATAGCCGGGGCTATCAGGGCCGCGTCGGTGCGCGCAAGCTTGCTGATCTGCTGCCGCCACTGGCGAAAAAAGGCTGGCAGATTAAAGCGTTGAGTGCTGTAACGAAGTCCGATGCGGGTGTCGACACGTTGCTGGGGGTTGTGTCGAAACAGGCACAGGTCGTTGTTCACCTGCAACCGCAGAACCTTGTCCGAAGGCTGGCTGTGAAGGCTGGCTGTCGATTTCAGCCAGATGCCGTAGCACTCGGAAATAATCTCCAGGGGTTGCCCTTCGCAAAAGGGGGTACGTTCCCCGGCTGGCCAGCCCTGGGGAATCAGAACGTCGAAATGTCCCAGTTCGTAGTTGCTGAACAGGACATTGAGCGCCTCCCTGCGTGCAGGCAACTCGTCGCTGCGCAGGGTCTGAATCAGCACCTTCTGCCCCGGTGAAAAATATCTTCCATACATGGGCTGTCGTGCTCCTTTCCGTTTATGCCGCCCTGCGCAGGAGTCACTGCGAACCGGTCGTGGAGGGCCCCGAGTTGACGAAGCGAAGAGCTGCGCTGTGGGATCGTTCAAATCGCCTTTAACGGTAGAAGCAAGGAGCGTTCCAGTTCCGAAGCTACTCGGGGCACCGGTTTTCCTGCAGAGCCAGGCGGCCGCAGAGATCGTCGATGAACTGCCGGGCCACCCGTCCGGAACTCTGGCCTCGCTCCTCCAGCCATTGCCGGGCCGCTTGTTCCAACTCCATCTCGCCCAGAGACAGCTTCCGCCGCCGGGCCAAGACGGTGATCAGCTGCAGGCAGCTTGCTTGCGAAAGGGCTGGAAAGTTCAGATGGATGCCGAAACAGTGCAACAGGGGGCTCGGCCGGGCGGGGATCTGATGGGCTGTAGCGGTGTTTTGCCGGGGGCCTTTGCTGCAGCTGGCGTAGATCAGCAGGTTGCCGGCTGGTTCTTCAATGCCGCCGTCGCGTAACGCTTTCAGTGCCCGGTACCGGTCTTCCGGTTCATTGAGGGGAAGGTGCTCGCAGAACAACAGAAACCGATAGGGCAGATCCCGCAGCAGGTCGATCATCAGCGGCAGCTGGGTCAAGTCTTCGGGACCTACTTCGATAAGACGCAGGCCCTGGTCGGCGAACAGGCTCAGCAGACCCTTGACCGATGAGGCCTTGCCGCTGCCATACGGGCCTCTGAGCAGAATATTGTTGGCGGGGTAGCAGCGAACAAACTGTTCGGTGTTGCGGCGCAGTGTCTCCAGCGGGATTTCCAGGCCCAGCAGTTCCCCGTGATCCGCCAGGGACGGATGCAGAACCGCCGCCGGAAAGCCGTGGTCCCGGTGCCGGGTCCAGCGAAAGGCCGTATGTTCCTGAAACAGGCTCGGATCAAAGGGGTAGTCGCTGAGCAGCCGTGTCAGGGCTTCTTCGCTCAGGTCGATGATGCGGTCAAGGCGTTCAACGACATACTCCCAGTCAATGCCCAGATCGTCCCAATCCATAGAAAAATACCTTTCCTCAAGGAAACACAAACGACCTTATTCAAAGACGGCCCGGGACGGCATGGCCTTCCTTCATCCATCATAACAGAGCCCCTGCGGTTGTGGAAACGCACGGTGCCGCCGGTGAGCGTTTCCCCGTTCTGCCAACGGGAACGGCGAGAAAAGGATAGCTCCGTTGAAACAGAAAACAGAAACATTGTTCGCCGTTACCGCTCCCGGTCTGGAGTCGGTCTGCGCCGTCGAACTGGCGGCCCTCGGCATGGACGAAATTCAGCCGGAAGCCGGCGGCGTCCTGTTCCGCGGCGGTCTGCGGGAATTGTATCTGGCCAATCTCTGGCTGCGCACTGCCAGCCGGGTGCTGGTGCGGTTTGGTGAGTTCGGCTGCCGGGATTTTCCGGGGCTCTACCGCAAGGCCGTGCGGTTGCCCTGGGGCCGCTACCTCAAGCCGGGAACCCGTCTACGGATTCGCGCGACCTGCCGTCGGTCCCGGCTGGGGCATACCGGAAGAATCGCCGAGACCCTCGAACAGGCCATGGAGAAAGCCCTGGGCGCAGCGACGCAAACGGGTTGCGACAAAGAGCAGCTGCTGCTGGTGACTGTGGAGGATGACCTCTGCCGCCTGTCCCTGGACAGCTCCGGAGCGCTGCTGCATCGCCGGGGCTACCGTCAGGATATCGGCGCGGCACCGCTGCGCGAGACCCTGGCCGCCGGGATTCTGATGTTGCTCGGCTGGCGGGGAGAAACTCCTCTGTTCGACCCCATGTGCGGATCGGGGACCTTTCTTGTTGAAGGGGCTCTGCTGGCTTTGAACAGGCCGCCCGGTGCCGCAAGGACTTTTGCTTTCATGGATTGGCCCCGTTATCGGCCGGGACTTTGGCAGGCGCTGCTCATGGAGGCGCAGAGGCAGGGTCGAGAAGCTTGTCCGGTGCTGGCCGGCGGCGATCGGGATCCTGCGGTTTTAGAAGCGGCGCGGCGCAACGCCGATCGGGCCGGCGTCGGTCACTGCCTGATCTTGCGGCAGGCGGAGGCGGGGGACTGGATTCCGTCCGTGGACAGGCCGGGGCTGGCGATCTGTAATCCGCCCTATGGCACCCGCTTGGGACGAGGCGAGGAAAAGGCTATAGGCCGTACCCTGGACCGGTTATACGAAAAAATCCCGAGACCATGGCAGCGGGTTTTTTTGGCTGCCGATCCCGGGCCGGCCGATGCCATGGTGTTGCCTCTGCGGCGGCTCGCAGCGCTGCAGAACGGCGGAATTCGCGCAGCCCTCCTTGAGGTGACGTAGCTTCGAAATGTTTTTACTTGCTTTTCCCAGGCCATTTGCCTAACATTCCGCAATGCCCTTGTTGTTCTTGGGGCAAGAGTCTGAACAGGGAAGCGAGGTGAGTGTATTTGGAAATCCAAGTGGTTGACAACAATGTCGAGAAAGCCATTCGGGTACTCAAGCGCAAGTTGCAGCAGGAGGGCCTGTTTCGTGAAATGAAACAGCGCAAGTTTTACGAGAAGCCAAGCGTCAAGCGCAAGCGCAAGGAAAAAGAGGCCCAGCGTCGCCTGCGTAAAAAAATGCGGCTGATGAAGAAATTCTAGAGCCTCGTACGCTGACGGATAGACAAAAAAAGGACCGCCCTTAACGGGCGGTCCTTTTTTTGTCACGGAAGCTGTCCCTTTCTGGTCAGGCCGGCAGGGCGGGCAATTCAATCCCGGCGATCTTCTGCAGAAGGCGAACGACCTGGCAGGTATAGCCGAACTCGTTGTCATACCAGACGTAAAGAACGCAGCGGTTGCC
>SLLR01000102.1 GCA_007134025.1 Desulfuromonadaceae bacterium
AAGACAATGCCGAGGCCACCATTCCATCGGCTATCCAACGGTTAGCCGGCCGCACCGGACAGGAATATAACCAGCGTAAGCGGCGCAAAGGGGCTTTCTGGGAGGATCGCTACCATGCTACAGTCGTTGAATCCGGTGAGCATCTGCGTCGCCGTCTTGTTTTATAGTGACTTGAACATGGCTCGGGCGGGAGTCGTGAATCATCCGGCCGATTGGGCTTTTGGCGGCTATCACGAGATTCAGGGCAACCGCCGTCGCAACAGGCTTCTTGCTCTGGAGACACTTGCGGAGGTTGCCGAGATAGACGGATCGGAAGCATTGGCAAGAGCCCATCGGGATTGGATTGATGACGCATTGAGGTCGGAAGGCGGTCGACGGGAGGAACTGTGGACGAAGAGTCTCGCTGTCGGCAGCGAGCAGTTCGTGCAGAAGATCCAGGAGAAACTTTTGACCCCGAAAATCGGGTTATAACACCATTTAATATAGTCATGGCCCATTTCTAATTCTGTAATGGAATCAGGCCTCCAGAACCGTCCCGACATTGGCGAAGAAGAATCGCTCGCCGAGCCGCTCTGTCAAACGGGCGGCCTTTTTCAGTCCGGTGCAATGGGATGCCCCGACTTTTTCGATACCGGTGCGGTCGATGGCCTTTAGGGTTTCCTCGAACTGCTCTTCCCCGGCAAAGCCCAGGTGGGTGCCGCCGACCACAGCATGAATCGCCTCGCCTGGAAACTTCCCCACGACATAATTGAGGATATTGACGAGGCCGGCATGGGCGCATCCGACCACCAGGATCAAACCTTTGGGCGACCTGACCACCATGCTCAGATCGTCCGCCACCGGATCGGGACGCAGCACCGCGCCGTTTCCGGTAACGGCAAATTGCTGAGGGTCGCCCTGTTCGCAGGCATTGCGCCGGGGAATTTCTCCGCTCAGAAAAACGCCCGGCCCGACTTCGACCAGATCGCTGCTCAAATGGAAACGGGCGCCGAGAGACTCGAGATATTGGCGCTTAAATGGAATGCCGAGGTACCGCCGCCGGCTTTCGATCTCCCAGTAGCGGACGCTGAACATCTCGGGGTGGCCGTAGATGTCGAGGCTGTCGCGAATCTCCAGCACGGCCGGCAGCCCGCCGGTATGATCGTAATGACCGTGGCTGATGAGCAGCGCCTTGATGGTCGCCAGGTCCTTGCCCAACTGACGGGCATTGGGCACCAGTGTCTGCCCCTGGCCGGTATCAAACAGATAATTCCCCGATGGAGTTTCCAGGTAGCAGGCAAAACCGTGCTCTCCAAGAAGACCGAAAGGACGTGCTACCGAGTTTTCACAGAGTATTGTCAATCGCATGGCGACTCGAAACCTCCCTTATCCATAAGCAGAAAAAGCGCATGAAAAGCATTTCGAATCACTGTATGCGATTTAACTCTACGGGAGCAAGGGGCAGAAGTTTTGGAGCACTTTGTCGAATAACCGTTCATCCGCTGCACGATGTTGCTGGCATCCAAAAGGGGGGCACACCCTTGACGTCGGATTTTCTTACACCGTATAGACATTCGTCCTGCGCGGCAGTAGCTAGAGTCGGACCTGGCTAATGGTCTCACATATAAAAGGAATATTGAAAACAGGTCATGACGGGTTTCGATACCTTAGTAAGTAAAGAAAGAGGCTCAAATCTTTATTGATGGCAAAGACTTAACATGCTTTGGGTTTTCTGAAGTCGGATCAAAACAGGGTAGTCGGTAGCCGGAGAATTTGACTATCTTTGCTGGTAAAAATTTTTCAAACAAACCTTTCCCTATGAGCTTCGCTGAACAAGGGCCAGTGCCATTCCCCGCCATCACTGTAAAACCAACTCACCAATGAACAAACTACCGTTGTGGACAAAGAAGAAGGACCGCAACCCCGCCGCGAGTTCCGTAATACGCTCGGCATACTCCTCTTCCTGCCCCGCAACGGGCATGGCGAGCCCAAGGATTACGAGGTCGGCGTCGGCGCTTTGGGAGTGAATCATCTTCGTCACGCTCAAGTCTTCAGGTTTGACCATGACCTCAACTTCGGCCGCAATGCGGATCTCCGGGATGAGTTTGGCCAGCAGGCGTTCGGTCTGATCCGCAGCCATCCGGTTGGAAGCCACGCTCATGATCTGGATGCGGGCATCGAGCCATTCAGGATTATGCGACAGCAGGTAGGCCAGCAGCAGCATCAGATCGCCATTGCGCTGCAGGCCGCCCCACCAGACATGGATGGTACGGGGCCTGCCCTCGGTTAACGGGGGCAGGGGTTCCACCCGCCCCAGCAGCATGGAGCGGCTGAGACGGCTTAGAGGGCGAATAACCCGCAGAAAGTGGATCAGGCGTTGCGGATCGTCGGGCCAGCCGAGCAGAATGGTGTTGCTGCCCATGTCGCCGATGCCGTTGGCCTGAGCCACTGCCATCAGGCCCTGCTCGATGTTGTCCACCACATCGACCTCTCCAAAGGCGGTGATTCCGGCCTTGCGCAGCACTTCGTTCATGTGGCGGGCCCGCTCGGGGATATCCATCTCCAGGCGCAGCAGGTCGCCCACCACCAACTCGCAAACCGTAACCACCCCGCGACCCTGGCTGAACCAGGCCCCATACCGGACCAGGGGCAGGCGCCGGTCGATGTTGCTGACAAAAACCAGAACATGAGGCCGCCAGTTGCGTGCGGTCATCGGCCGGCGCGCAAGATGCACCAGCGCCCAGCGGATCGTGGCCTCGAACAAATCCCTGCGTACATCGCCCCAGGCTTCGCGGCGCTCGCGACGGCGCAGCAGCATCCACAGGGCGAAAATTACCAGCACCGCCACCAGACTGGCCAGGGGGTTGATCAGCAGCATCACCCCCAGACAACTTGTCGCACCGGCCAGACAGAGCCACCACGGCGTTTTGACATCGGGCCGCCAGGAGGGATTGCCGGACAGATTTTCCAGGGCGGCCACCAGGTTCACCGTGCCATAGACACTGAGGAAAAACATGGTGACCACTTCGGCCACAGTGTTGAGATCACCCAGGAACACGGCGATCAATGCGATGGCGAGAGCCGCCAGCAGACCGACAAAAGGTTCGGCGACTGGCTTGGTGGTGCCCAGACAGCGCGGCGCCAGGCGATCCATGGCCAGAGCCTGCAAGGTGCGCGGCGCGCCGAGAATTGAGCCAACGGCCGAGGAAAAGATCGCCCCCCACAGGCCGGGCAGCACTAGCCAGGGACCGAACAGGGCGATGCGGGTCCAGACCAGGGAATCGCTTCGCAAGGTCTCGGCATCGGCGCCCAGATAGAGCAATACCGGGACCAGCAGATAGACGGCGAAGCCGGTCAGGGTGGCCATTAACGTGCCTCGGGGAATCGAGCGACGGGGATCGACCAGGTCGCCGGATAGGCTGAGGCCGGCCATGATGCCGGTGACTGCCGGAAAAAAGACCGCAAAAACAGTCCAGAAACCAAATTCGCCGAAGGAACCGTGCGCCATTTGCCGCACGGCGCCGTCGCTCCAATATACGCCGCCGGCCAGGGCCAGCAGCGACAGGGCGATCAACAGCAATACCGGCAACTGCAGACGCAGGGCGGCACCGGCGCCGCGAAAGGCCAGGGCGCCGACCAGTAGAATGATGCAGAAGGCTGCGGGTTGCACGGGGATGCCCGGCCAGACAAAGCGCAGGGATTCGGCCAGACCAAAGGCGTAGAGGGTCACCGACAGAACCTGGGAAAAAAACAGCGGAATGCCGATGGCCCCGCCGATCTCAAGTCCGAGGCTGCGTGAAATCATGAAATAGGCCCCGCCTATGCCGACCCGGGTGTTGGTGGCGATGGCGGAAAAACTCAGCGCGGTGATGAAGGTGATGCCATTGGCCAGTACCACGATCAACAGCGCCTGCCACAGTCCGACTTGTCCCACCACCCAGCCGAAGCGCAGGTACATGATGACGCCGAGTATGGTGAGGACCGTCGGAGTAAAGACCCCGATGAAGGTACCGAGTTTGCCGGCTGACTTGTTATCGGCGGGTTGCGATTTTAACAGGCGAGTCCAGCGGTGGGGAAGGACAAGGGACATTGCGGACACCTTTCCAAGACAGGCCATTCAGTGGCGCTTCAACGAGGGCTTCAGCCTACTTGATTACATTGCACCCTTGCAGATGTCCAGGGGAAAACATTCGCAGGAGACCCTGCATCACTGGAAGGCCTTGCGGGATATCTTGTGGTTCCGGAATATCTTGTGGTTCCGGGATATCTTGTGGTTTCAGATCTACACATTTGACAGTTGTTTTAGGCCGGGGACTATAGGGAGCCTGGAACTTTTGTGAGTGTAGGCCTGACACTCAAGCCCGGACCCTATCGGTTCCCGCTGGTATAGCACATTAACCAGGACCAGCAACTGTTCATCAACGCCTTTAAGGAGCCGAGCGCCGCGCAGCGGGTGGTCGAGGTCAGGGGTCGGACCAAGTTAACCTATTGAAATAATGATATCTTTCTTTTTTTACGCCTCAAGAACCGCTTACAGGTCGATTTTTTGGGGCGCATCGCATTCCGGGTTGCATCTGGCATATCAGCCACCGTTGCCATAAGCAGGAATTTTTGCTGAAGTTTGCTCATGACCGATCCCGTTTTGTGGCCTGGTTACACG